>JBJEDT010000037.1:0-65303 GCA_051872335.1 Bacilli bacterium
TATTACTTTTTAGAAATTTCTTAAATTTCCTATTGTTTTTTAATAGTTAGTCTCCAACACATAATTTATTTCTTTTATAATACCATATAATTCATATTTTTTAGTACTTACAATTAATTTTACTATTTTTTTACATGAAATTTATATTTAAAAATATAAAAAAATTATTGTATAAAATTAATTGAACTATTAAAAATTTTGTCATTATTACAATTTTGTATCAAAAAATTTAAATAATTTTATATATAAAAAATGCTAAAATAATTATGTTATAAATTTTTAAAAAAAACATGAACTTCTACTAACAACTTATTTAAAATAAAGATAAATTACAGAACTTTATTTGGTTCTATGCATTGCATAAGGAGGTGTATCTATGAAAAAAAGAATAAAAATTTATTACGGTTATAAAAAAGTAAAAGAAAAAACTTTTAATTATATACCAGTAAGATTTATTATTGCTACACTTATAACAATATTAGAGGTTCTCGCTATAATTGCAATTGTTATAGCTTTATGCATATATATACCATATTTTTCATGGGCAGTTGTAGTTTCTGTTTTAGTAACTGAGATTAAAATTATTGCATCTGATGATAATCCTGACTATAAAATTCCTTGGATGTTTTTCGTATTAACTTTACCTGTTATAGGTTTAATGCTTTATTTTATTTTTGCTTCGCGTAAACTAAAACCAAAATTTGTAAGAAAACTATCTACTGTAAAAGAAAAAACATATATTAGCAATAATAAAGAAGTTCTTGAAGATATCGAAAAGAAAGATCCATATGCATCCAATCAAGCACGTAATATATGTAATATAGCTGAAACCAATGTGTTTAAAAATACAAAATTAAAATACTTTTCTAGTGGTGAAGATTACTTTTTAAATATAGTAGAAGATCTTAAAAATGCATCAAAATTTATTTATTTAGAATATTTCATTATTGAAGAGGGAAGATTTTGGAATACAATCTTAGATGTATTAGTAACAAAAGTAAAAGAAGGAGTAGATGTTAAAGTAATTTTTGATGATATAGGATGTATGCAAACTCTTCCTGGAAACTATGCTAAAAAATTACGCAAATTAGGCATTGAAGCTACTACTTTTTCAAGATTAAAAGGACAAGCAGACAGTGAATTTAATAATAGAAATCATAGAAAAATGACAATAATTGATGGATACATAGGTTATACAGGTGGAATTAATCTAGCAGATGAATATATTAATGAATATCAAAAGTTCGGTCATTGGAAAGATACTGGTATTCGTTTTGAAGGAGAAGCAGTATGGGAATATACAAGACTATTTTTAATAGACTTCGTTTTAAATGTTAAAAAAATTACAGATATTACGTACGACATCTATCCCCATGTTAATAATATAAAAGAAAAGGGCTTTGTTGTACCATTTGGAGACGGTCCTAAGCCACTTTATGACCACCAAATAGGAAAAATAGTAATTCAAAATATGTTATCTTCAGCTACCAAATATGTATATATGACATCTCCATATTTAATAATTGATAATGATCTTTGTTTAAGTATAGAAAATGCTGCACTTCGAGGTGTCGATGTCAAAATTATAGTTCCAGGAATACCGGATAAAAAAATAGTGAATGATATGACTAAAAGTTATTACAAACGATTAATGAATGCAGGAGTTAAAATTTATGAATATAAGCCTGGTTTTATCCATGCAAAAACTTATATTGTCGATGATAAATATGCAATGGTAGGTACAATAAATTTAGATTATAGAAGTTTAGTTCATCATTTTGAAAATGCAATTTGGATGTATGATTGTGAATGTATTAAAGATATAAAAAAAGATGTTGATGAAACACTTGAAAAATCAGTAGAGGTACTACCTTCAATGCTTAAAACAAAATTAATTAATAGAATTTTTAGAGCACTAGTACGTGTTTTTGCTCCATTATTATAAAATTTTAAGTTGACTATTTAAAAACTATAAAATTATTTCACAGTATTTAGTAGTTAAATTGATTTATATATTGACTTAACTTACTTTAAGTTCTAAAATAAATTTGCGTTGAAAAAGACATGCTATTAAATCACTATCTTTTAGAGAATTGATCCTAGTGCTGAAAGATCATAAGATATATTTATTAGAACTACTTTGGAGCATTCTATGAAAATAGACGTCACTCGCGTTAAGAGACAAATTAAGTGCATATTATTCAATAATTATAATATGAATTAAGGTGGTACCACGTTTATTCTAGCGTCCTTATAATGAGGATGCTTTTTATTTTATAAGGAGGATACAAACATGAAATTAGTTTTACCAGATGGAAAAGAATTGTTAGTTGAAGAAGGATTAAGTGGTAAAGAAGTTGCAAAACAAATTGCAATTAGTTTAGAAAAAAAAGCTTTAGCATATAGTTTAGATGGTAAATTATATGATATTAATTCAAAAATTGAGCATGATGGAAGGTTTGCAATTATTACTGAAAAATCAGTTGAAGCTATTGACCTATTAAATCACTCAACTTCACATTTACTAGCTCAAGCACTAAAAAACTTATATCCTGAAGTTAAATTTGGATTTGGCCCTGCAATTGAAGAAGGTTTCTATTATGATATTGATTTAGAAAAACCTCTAGTTGAAGCAGATTTAGTAAACATTGAAAAAGAAATGCATCGCCTTGCTAAAGAAAACTATCCAATTATAAGAAGAGACGTCACAAAAGAAGAAGCTCTTGAAATATTTAAAGATAATGAATATAAAGTTGAATTGATTCAAGGAATAGAAGATCAAATTTCAATTTATTCACAAGGAAGTTTTACAGATTTATGTTCAGGCCCTCATGTTCCTTCAACTGGTTATATTAATCACTTCAAATTATTAAGTTTAGCTGGTGCATATTGGAGAGGTGACTCTAACAATAAAATGTTAATTAGAATTTATGGTACATCTTTCTTTACTGAACAAGATTTACAAAATCACTTACAAGATTTAGAAGAACGTAAAAAAAGAGACCATCGTAAATTAGGTAAAGAGTTAGGTTTATTCATGCTTTCTGATTTTGGACCTGGTTTACCATTCTTTTTACCAAATGGCTATACATTAAGAAGAACATTAGAAGATTATTGGTTAAAGATTCATAAAGAACACGGATATGTTGTTATAGATACTCCTATTATGCTTTCTAAACAACTATGGGAAACAAGTGGACACTGGGATCATTATAAAGAAGATATGTTCATTACTAAAGTAGAAGAAGATAATGAATATGCTATTAAACCTATGAACTGTCCTGGTGCAATCTTAGTTTATAAAAATGATTTGCACTCATATAAAGAATTACCTTTAAGATTTGCTGAACTTGGTCATGTCCATCGTAATGAAGCTACTGGCGCCTTAAATGGTTTATTTAGAGTTCGTTCATTTACTCAAGACGATGCACATATTCTATTAACTGAAGACCAAATAGCAGATGAAGTAAAAAATATATTAAAACTTTATGATGAAATATATTCTGTATTCGGTTTAAATTATCATATCGAATTATCAACTAGACCTGAAGATAACTTCATTGGAGATATAGAAGTTTGGAATAAAGCTGAAGCAGCTTTAGCAGAAGCATGTGCAAACTCAGGACATTCTTATAAAATAAATCCTGGAGATGGTGCTTTCTATGGACCAAAACTTGATTTTAAATTAAGAGATTCAATGAATAGAATTTGGCAATGTGGTACACTACAACTTGATATGCAACTACCTGGTAGATTTGATTGTTCATACATTGCAGAAGATGGAACTAAGAAATGTCCAGTTATGATTCATAGAGCATGTTTTGGATCAATTGAAAGATTTATTGGTATTATTACTGAAAACTTTGCAGGAGCCTTTCCAACTTGGTTAACACCTGTTCAAATTAATATTTTACCAGTTAAAAATTCAATTCATGAAGAACGTTGTAATGAATTAAGAAAACTATTTGAACAAAGTAATTTAAGAGTTCAAGTTGATAATCGTGAAGAAAAACTTGGTTACCGTATGAGAGAATCTCAAATTAAAAAGATTCCATACACAATTGTTATCGGAGACAAAGAATTAGAATCAACACAAATTACATATCGTAAATATGGTGTTGAAAATCCAGTCACAATTGAACTAAATGATTTTATTGAGATGATTAATAAAGAAATTGCTAATAAAGATTTATTAGTAAAAAAATAAAAGAATATATTATTAATTGATTTAATATATTGTAATAAAATGAAAATATTTCTTGACTTTAACTAGAGAAACTAGTAATATTAAAGAGCAAAAGAAATACGTGGAAAGAAGAGGCGCTCACTTCTCACCTGATCTAGAATATGGATGGGTTAATGCTACAAACTATTTATTATGGTTTTAACGGGCGCATCTTGCATCCGTTTTTCATTGTAAGAAGGGGGAATGTTTATTAACAAGTATTATAAACCAGATTCATCAACTAACAACAATCAAAACCAACAAAATAAGTATGGACCACAACGTCCTGAAAAAAATAATGGGGATTTAGTTAATGAAGCTATCCGTTTTCCGGAAGTTCTAGTTATTACACCTGAAGGTGAATCACTAGGCGTTATGAAAAGATTTGCTGCTCTACAAGAAGCACAAAATCGTGATTTAGATCTTTTATGTGTTAATCCAAATGGTAAGCCACCAGTTTGTAAAATTATTAACTATGGTAAATACCGTTTCGAAAAACAAAAGAAAGAACGTGAAGCTAAAAAGAACCAAACTATTGTTGTTGTTAAAGAAGTACAACTTTCACCAGTTATTGGCATGCATGATTTAGAAGTTCGTGTCAAAGCTGCTATTAGATTCTTTAATGATGGTAATAAAGTTAAAGTCGTTCTTAGATTTAAAGGACGTCAACTAAGCCATGTTGAAGTCGGTGAAAATATTATGAATAAGTTTATTGAACTTGTTGATGAATATGCCGTCATCGAGAAAAAACCGGTGCTAGATGGAAAATTATTAACTGCCGTACTTGCATCAAAAGTAAAAAAATAGGAGGAAATAAATATGCCAAAAATGAAAACAAAAAAAGCTTTAGCAAAAAGAGTTAAAGTTAATGGTAAAGGCGGATTAAAAAGATGGTCTGCTTACACATCACATTTATCACACAACAAGTCAACTAAACAAAAAAGACATTTAAGAAAAGCAAGTTATGTACATGCATCAGATGCAAAGCGTGTAAAATACTGCATTAGTAAATAAGGAGGTATAGAACATGAGAGTTAAAGGTGGAAGCGTCACAAGACAAAGACGTAATAAAATTTTAAAATTAGCTAAAGGTTACTTTGGTTCTAAACATCGCTTATTTAAAACAGCTAAAGAACAAGTAATGCATTCATTAGCATATGCTTATAGAGATCGTCGTAATATCAAACGTGATTTCCGTAAGTTATGGATTAAAAGAATTAACGCAGCTTGCAGAATGTGCGATATAAGCTATTCAGTATTTATGAATGGTTTAAAGAAAGCTAATGTTAACATCAATAGAAAAATGTTATCAGAATTAGCAATCAATGATTTCCCAGCTTTCGAAAGCTTAGTTAAAACAGCTAAAAAAGCATTAACAAAGTAAAAAATTAACGTCTCTTCAAGAGACGTTTTTTTATAAAAAAACTTCTTTGATGATTTAATCTCATCTAAAGAAGTTCTTTTTTTACATATCATATTTAGCTGTTAATTTTGCTGGAGTCATATTTAATAATATAATCATTGGTATAATACCTATTAGAATATTAATTGCAAATAAAACAATTACTGTAATTAAGAAAGATAAAGGAGTAACACCAATTGAAATTCCTAGTAACGGAATATTACTTATAAAAGTTGTAACTAAATATGTTAATGTTGCTCCAACTAAAGTTGTTAAACATGAAATCAATAATAATTCAAATATAAATGCTATATAGATACTTGATTTAGAAATACCAATAGATCGGTAAACTCCAATATCATAAATTTTTCGTATAGCATTAGCTTTCATTGTAAAATATAAAACAATTATTGTTACAAGGATTACGGCAGCACAAATAATACCAACCGATAATAATTTTTCTTGTTTTTGCGATTCATAAGAAGCTAATTGATTTTTATATATATCGGTAACTTCAAATTTAACATCTGAATAATTACTTAACTTATTTAATTCCTTAATTTTATTTATAACTTCATCTCTATTATTTTTATTCATATAAATATAACCACGAAGTAAATAACTACAATTTTCTAATGCGATTTTTTTAGCATCATTATCAGTAATAATATATGGTGCTATGAAAGAAAAAGGAATTAATGTAGGTTTTTCATTTTTAATAAATAAATTATTTGCTACAACAAATGATAATCCGTTTTGAAGGGTAATTGTATCATTAAACATTCCAAGTCTATTATATTTGTCTTCACGAACAAACATTTCTCCATCATTAAGTACAAGATCATCATACTTACCAGGATATAAAGATTTAAGTTCACTAAGTGTAGCGAATGTTTCAAAGAAGCCAAAACAAGATAAAGCTGTTGTTAATCTACCATAAGCAGTAACATCTTTTGTATCTGAAATTCCAACGATTTTAAGTCTAACATTATCAAATTGATTTTTAAGAGTAGTATTTAAGAATCCATAACAATCTGAGAAAAATGATGATGCTACTGTATTATCATTAATAGCATTATTTAATACAGTTTTATCAACAACTATTTCATTACTATATTGAGGCATTCTTCCAGCTATCAAATCTTTTGAAGATATTTTATTGATATCACAAATTGAGCCCATAGATAAATTCATATCTACTTCTTGTAACTGAATAAATTCATTTAATTCTACTGATAATTCTACGCCATATGAAGGCCAGTATTCTACGTCTAAATTAGGATCATTTTCTAAATAAGTTAATAATTCTTTCGTCTTTGTTCTTTTTTCACTTGAAGTTCCCATAAAAGATCCACTGTCAGTAGAAATCTTTAAAACATTTTTAGATATACTTGTTACACTTGTTTTATCATAATTAATAATTGATAAAACATCCGCAGTACAAAGCATAGAAATAATAGAAGTAGCAATTAGGGAAATATACATAAATATATTCTTCTTCTTTGATGCTTTAAAATTGTCGAAGCCTAATTTTAAGGTCTCTTTAAAAGTTAACTTTGGTTCTTTTTTAGTTTTAAGTCTATCAAGATTATAATCAAAATTATCAACATCTTCTTTAGTAATAACTGGTTTATGATCGTCAATTACTTTCTTTTCATCGGTACTTGAAAGATATTCAACTTTTAAATTCTTATCATTTGAAGATAAATAAACATGACCATGTCTAATAATAACTTTTAGATTAATATCTTTTTTATTTTCATCTTGGTATAAATCTATATTTAATTTATCAGATTTAATTAATTTACTCTGATTTAAATCTTTTAAATAAATATTATTATCATCTTCAAAATGATAATCTCCATCAAAAGATGATAATTCATCAAAAATAACTTTACCATCTTCAATTTTTATAATTCTATCAGCATAAAACTCTGCAATTCTTTTTTCATGAGTTACCAAAATCACAAGACAATCTTTGGAAATTTTCTTAATAATATTCATAATTTGAATAGTATTTTTTTCATCAAGATTTCCCGTAGGTTCGTCAGCAAAAATAACACTTGGCGTTTTAGCTAAAGCCCTAGCAATAGCAATTCTTTGTTGTTGACCACCTGATAATTGAGAAACTTTTCTTTTACGATATTTTTCCATTCCGACAGCTTTTAAAACATAGAGAATTCGTGCTTCTTTTTGTTCTGGACTAATATCATACATATTTAAAGCAAGCTCGATGTTATAATATACAGTTCTATCTTGTAGTAAATAATAATTTTGAAAAATATAACCATATTTTTCATTTCTTACTTTATCAATCTTTCTTTGTGAATATTTTTTAATTTCATAATTATCTATAATTAATGTTCCTGAGTCAAAATCATCAAGTCCACCAATCGAATTCATTAATGTTGTTTTACCACTTCCAGATTCCCCTAAAATACAAACTAAGCCAGTATTAGGTAAATCTAAACTAGTATCATTAATAACATGAATTTCACTAGGAGAATGACGATTATAATATTTATTAAACTTTTTAATTTGTATCATAATTAATCCTCCTTCAATGAAATTACTGATTTAAGTTGTTTTGCAAGATATCTATTAAATACATATCCCATTAACAAAGTATTCAAAGCAATAAGTAATAAATATAATAAATAAACTGGAAAACTAATAAATTTTATAGCGTTTGATATAAATTCAATTCCACTCCAAGATAAGATATGACATATTAAAATTGATAAAACAACTGAAATAATACTATATAATCCTAATTCTAAATAAGTACATAATTTAATAGTTTTATCATTCATTCCAAGACTTCTTAAAATAATATAATCGTTTTTCTTAAATTTAAGTAATGCTTTACCTATAACAACTTGAAGTAATGAAACAACAAAAATAACAATTAAAGATATACCTAAAAATAAATATCTAGAAATCAGTAAGCTTTCATTCCACTCTACAGTTGAAACTTTGAATGCGCTGATTGTTTTATAACCTTTAGTATTAAGTGCACGAATAACTTTATTAGTATTAGCATAATCATCTATATAAATTGAAACTTGGTCTGTTATATCTCCATAATAATATGTATTGAAAAATTCTTCACTGACCTCGATGACTTTTGTACTTGATGTATGTCCTACTTCTAATATTTTAATGATAATATTGTTAGAATTAATACTTAAAAAAGATTTATCTTCATATGTAGGATAAAAAATCTTATCATCACTAAATAATCCATAAGAATCTAGAGTTTTTTGTGAAAGCATAATTTCATTACCATGCAAATCAGGATTAATAACAAAGAATACATTATTTATAGTTACTTTATTATTTACTCCCATACCTATTTTTCTATATTCATATTGCAAATAATTTTTTTGACTATAAACTGACGTTGCTAAAGATAAACAAAAAATATCATCAAAATAAATCTGCTTAGAATTGTTTTCGGGCTTAACAACACCAGATATAGTAAAGTCGTAACAATAGTTATTTGTGCTATCTCCAAACGTCGACCAATTTCTACCATTAACAAAATAAATTTTCATAGTTTGGCCAATTAATTTCTTATCAGTTGAAGAAACTACAATTTCTAATCTATTATTTGGTAAATTTCCAGCTAGTAATTCTTTCTTTAAAATACAAGATTCACCTTTTACAAAATTCGTAAAATTTTTAAAATACATAGTATATGAAGACGTATCATCTGGCCCATTAGCTACATTATAAACATCTTCACAATCTTCTTCTGTAAAATAGAAAATATCATCAGCTAAACCATATTTATCTACTGATTTTATGTGTTTGGAAATTCCATAAATTTTTTCAATATCGTCATCAGTAAAAAGATCGTTTTCATTTTTAATAGAAACTAATCTAGTTTTATCACCATTATAGAAAGCCGAATCATCATAATCTTTTGCATTATTTTTATCATAATTTGAAGCAAACAAACCAAAACATGCAAATATGCTTAGGCACGAAAAGAATACTAATGTAAGCAAAGAAAATACTTTTTTTGGTTGTGCTTTTATATTCATTCGAGTAAACTTAAAAGCAGTTTTAAATGAATTCGAAGATATATTATTTTCATCTAATTTTTCTTTTGAATCAAAAAGTGTATTTTGTTTATTAACAAGATAATCTGATTTTACTTTCCCATCAAATAAGCGTATTTTACGTGTAACATATGGTTCTGCTTGTTCATAGTTGTGAGTTACTAATAAAATCAATTTATCTTTAGACAATGTAGCTAATAATTCTAAAATAGCTTTTCCATTTTCAACATCAAGATTTCCAGTTGGTTCATCAGCAACAATAATTTCTGTATTTTTTGCTAAAGCTCTAGCTATAGCAAGTCTTTGTTTTTGTCCACTTGAAAGTTGTGTAGCTCTATTATTTTTCCTATCTAATAGACCAACTTTTTCTAGAAGTTCTAAACTTTTGTCTCGTGCTTCTTTTTCTTCATAACCTTGTATTAATAAAACAGTTTCAACATTTTCTAAAGCAGTATAACTATCAATTAAATTATAATTTTGAAATATAAAACTGATCTTATTTTTACGATATTCTTCCCAATCGTTTTCATCAAAATGTGAAGTATTTTCTCCATTATAATATAACTCACCATCTTCATAAGTGTCTAGACCAGCTATAACATTTAATAAAGTGGTTTTTCCACTACCAGATTCACCAGTAATAGCAACAAATTCTCCTAAATGAAATTCTAAATTAATCTTGTTTAAACCTAGTGAAACAGTATTATTTGAATAATAATATTTACTAATGTTTTCTAGTTTTAAAACTGCTCTCATTAAATCATCCCCAATAAATAAATATATTAATATATTTATGTTAAAATTATAATATAGAGCAATTTAAATAACAATAAAAATTTATATATACTGACTATCTCAAAAATTATTTTTTCTCATTTTTAGAAATATCTTTTTTTACTTTAAAAGTAGAAATGAATTCAATTATAAAATCTGCTAGTTTTTCATATGTCGAGATACCTTTTTTTACTGGAATAATTTGACAATTTCCTTGATATAAGTAAATGATAGCTTCAGGAATTACAGCAACCCCTCCTAATAAACCTCCTGCACATGGCGTAGATTGATCTTCATATATTAAACTTGTATTTTCCTTTAATTTTGTTATTAAATCAGCTGCTCCACTACCAAATCCAAATGAAACTTTACTTATAGAAACAATAGCTTCATTTTGAGAAATAATAACAGGTTCTCCAAGAATTGTTGCAGATTTTATTAGTGAAGATAACTGATCAATTGATGTTGTAATAATATTGTTAGTGGATCTTTCTAGCACGCTTAATGTCTCCTTTAACTTTTATTAAATTTAAGATGAATGTTGGTAAATAAATAATAAATGAAAGGTCAATTACTATTTCTTCATTTCCATTTTTACAAACATAATCTAATCTAAATGGAATAATTTTTTTTAAATTTTCAAAAAAAGAAATTAATATTATATCAATATCTAAACGATTATTACTTATATGTGTAAAATTTAAATATATCTTTTCTATTGGTTTTAGAAGATGACAATAGTTTAAGTCAGCTTTATCAAGCTCATGATTCATTAAAGCATCTTCTATAGCTTTAATAAAAATCTTCCCCTTCCTAAAATATATGACTGGAATATAATCTACATAAATAATCATATACAACAAATTCGTTTTTATTCTAAAACGATGGGGAATTCCAAAAATAATAAATAACAAAAATAGTAATATAACAATTAGATATTTCATATAAATATTATTTATTAAATATTAAAATTTATACAAAAAGTGTAAGAAAATTCTTACACTTTTTAAAATAATCTATTTCTTATTTTTTTTAGGTTGAATACTTTTTTGAACTTCACGACCATATGGTCCTATATCAATACCATATTCAGTTTCAAATACTTCAAAATCAGCTTGAGTTGATGTATGAGATGAATTTCTATTGTTAGTATTTGTATTAGAACCTTGTTCTCTAATATTGCTTCTTAATGAATTATTAAGTTTATTTCTTTTTGCTTTATTAGTAGCACGCATATTAAACTAACCTCCCATTGATTAGTATTAACTATTTGCGACTATCTATTATAAATATTGTTCTTCATCAAATTTATCATCTTCTTTAACATATAAAACTTCAGTGTCTCTAACTGCTTCATATATTAATTGCTCATAATCAAATTTCTTTTCAAATTCTTCAACTTCATCAAGTTTTGGAGAAGTTTTTGGATTCTTTGGGTCAAAAATTGTACAGCAATCTTCATATGGTCTTATTGAAATATCATATGTTCCAATTTTTTGTGATATTGAAATAATCTCTAATTTATCAGTAACTGCTAATGGTCTAATTATTGGCATATTAGTTACTTGATTAATAACTTTCATACTTGCTAAAGTTTGAGAGGCTACTTGTCCTACTGATTCACCATTTGCAACAGCTAAACAATTTCTTCTTTTAGCTAATCTTTCAGCAATTCTATACATCATACGCCTCATAATAGTAATGGCATAACTTTCATCAGAATTCCTATAAATTTCTTCTTGTAATCTCGTAAAAGGTACAATATGAATACGAATAGAAGGTTGATATTTATTTAAAATATGACATAAGTCTTTTATTTTATCGATAACTGCAGCATTTGTATATGGTGGAGAAGCATAATGAATCATCTCTAAATAAACTCCTCTTTTCATAAGTAAATAAGAAGCAACAGGTGAATCAATACCGCCTGAAATCATCATCATTGCCTTACCACCAATCCCTAAAGGATAACCGCCTGCTCCAGGAATAGTTTTTGTAAATAAATATGTACCATCATCTCTTATCTCAATATTTAATAAAACATCAGGATTATGTACATCTACTTTCCATTTAGTAGTAGATAAAATACGTCCGGCTACTTGTCTAGTTATATCTTCAGAATGTATTGGAAATAATTTGTTTGCTCTTTTTGTTTTAATTTTAAAAGTACTACCAGCTTCTAATTTTAATTGTTCGCATGCTATACTTTTAATAGTTTCAATTTCTGATTCAACCTTTAAAACTAAAGACATTGAATGAATACCTGAAACATCTTTTAATCTTTCTAAAATAGGTTCTACATCATTATTATTTAAAATAATATATGTGTGATCGAGACGCACAATATATTCTAAATTTTTATAATTTTTTAATGCATGTTTTATATTTGCTGCAAGTTTATTAACAAAATCTTTTTTGTTTTTTCCTTTAGTCGATAATTCACCATATCGAACCATAATGCGATCGTAATTCATTTATGTTGCTCCAATCTATTTATTGTCTTTTAAATTATCTAATAAAATTCTCAATTCATTAAAAAATATACCTAATTCTGTAATAGTATTATATCTATCAAAACTCAATCGTAAAGAATTACTATATTCTTGTTTTGTTTTTCCCATTGCTTTTAAAACTGTAGAATAAGCTTCTTTTTTTGATGAACAAGCACTAGTTGTCGAAACCATAATACTCTTGGATGATAAGCCTTCAACTATGACACTACTTTTTTTATTAGCAAATGAAATGTTAATAATAAAAGGTGATTCCCCTTTTTTAGAATTTATAACAACTTCATCGCTTAACTTACTAAATTCATCATAAGCGTAATCAAATAAAACTTTAACTATTTCATAATCTTTGCTTTGGGCCTCTAAAGCAAGTCTTAATGTCTTAGCTAAAATTACTTCTTTTTGAAAATCATTAGTTCCACTTCGTATTCCAAATTCTTGCCCTCCACCAGAAAGCAAAGGTAACAACTCTATGTTTTTCTTTTTAACTAAAACTCCTGAACCTTTTAATCCATGAATCTTATGGGCACTTAATACAAATAAATCAAGTTTATCATATGGAATATATGGAATTTTCCCAATTGCTTGAGTCGTGTCACTATGGAAAAAACATTTCGGATATTTATGAACAATATCTGCTAACGCATCTAAATCATTAATACAACCAACTTCATTATTAACTGCCATAATTGAAACTAAAATTGTATCATTTCGCATATTTTGTTCTAATGTTTTTGGTTCTACTTTTCCTTCTGAATTAACAGGTAAAACTGTCAATTCAAATCCAAAATGATCTCTAAGCTGGAAGAATGTATTCAAAACTGAAGGATGTTCAACAGCACTTGTTATAAGATGTTTTCCTCGATTTTGGTATTGAAAAGCAATTCCTTTAATAGCTAAATTATTTGATTCCGTTGCTCCACTAGTAAAAATAATTTCACTAGAATTAACACCAAAAAGGCTCGCTATTTGTTCACGAGCTTTTGTTAATAATTTTGCACTTTCCACGCCACCTTGATGGACACTAGAAGTATTCATAAAAAGTTTATTTGTTAAATCATAATACGAATTTAATATTACATCATCTACTTTTGTAGTAGCTGCGTTATCAAGATATATCAAGATCCATTCCCCCTTTTATTTTATGCTTTTTCTAAAGAATGTCTTTTGACAAATGCCTATTAACGTTTTGGTTTTTGTATAACAGATAATGAATTTTGATTAGCTTGAGAAAAATTACCTTTAAAGAAATCTTTTTCGGCTTCACATAAAGCAACATCAAAACTACCAACTTCACAACGAATTTTATTTGCTAATAATACATTGTTTTCAACCTCTGTTGCTTGAGCTATAACTGTATTAACAAATTCTTTAAGTCCTGTGTTTAATGATACCATTTCATTAGCATAGCGATTAACTGCTGCTACATCAATTGGCATTGAAATCAATGAATTATATAACCTTTCGATTAACAAATAAATTCTTTCAATAGTTTTCTTTTGTGGATCATAAACATCTTTTAAATTCAAATCACGTAATAAATATTCAGAATGTTTTACTGAAAGATAAGAATCATTAATTAATAAATAAGACTTATCACAATCACTCTTCAATGAATCAATATAGTTATTATATTCAGTAATCATGTTATTAACATTATTACAAATATTATTTAATTCTTTCATTTTATTAACTAACATTGAATAAGGTTGTTTTGTAGAAGATAAGAAATATGCATCTAATTGACGTTTTAAAGTCCCCATTTCATTAATTTGTTCTTGAATCTTATCAATATAACCACTATATGTATTTGCAATTTGATAATATTGAATAACTTTATCAATTTTTCTTTTTAAAGAAATAAATGATTTTTCTAATTCTTCGCATTCACTATAAATCTTATTTCCATCAGACTCTACTAATTCATATGACTCATATTCTTGATTAAATTGTTCGAGCAATATGTTTAAACCTTTTACCATCTCATCAAGAATTTCTTGAGCATTTTTATATACAAAACTATTAAAATTTGAAATTAATTCTTTTAGAACTTTATTATATTCATCTATTGTTGCAGAAACATGTAAATGATGAACAGGAATTTTTAGATTATTCATTTCATCACATTTTTGTTCTACTTTTTCAATTAAATCAGGAATAGTAACAGTTGATTCGATACATAAAGATGGAAGATACTCTAATCCATTCTTAAGTTCATTAATCATTTTATCTAATTTTATAGTTAATTCATTTGCTTCTTGATATTTAGTTTCTTCAATTAGTCCATTAATTTTTTCAAAATTTTCATCTATTCCATCAAAAACCATAAAGAATGTTTCTGAAAGAATTTGTAAGGATTGTTCATTGATATCAAACAAATAATGACACTTTTCATAAGTTTTTGATAAATTAGAAATCCATTCTTTTAAACGATCTTCTTCAGTAAATAACTCAGTTAATTTTTGTTCAATAAAATTAACATTTTTTTCAAAAATAGAGAAAACTGTTTTTAACTCGTTAAAAGTTTTTTTGTATTCCTTATAATTAGAAGACATTACTTTTTTTAAATTCTCAAGAGCTATATTAACAGCAGGTTCAAATGTATTAGTTATTTTATTATAAACTG
Organism: Bacilli bacterium; assembly: GCA_051872335.1. Classification (GTDB taxonomy): domain Bacteria; phylum Bacillota_I; class Bacilli_A; order RFN20; family CAG-826; genus SUG2458. The sequence continues at coordinate 15,602 of JBJEDT010000037.1, forward strand.
GTGAGATTGACTTAAATAATTTGTCATATGTTTCATTATTTTCTGCAGTTAAATTTAATCTTTTTAAATATGCTAAAAGAGGTCCATATACTTTATTAGTCAAATCATTGTATTTTTGTGTATATGAATCTAAGTTATGTTGACGATTATAATAAGAATTTTTAAGTATAGCTACAATAACTATCATAGCAATAATTAAAACACAGCCAATAATAAGAGCTATTGTACCAATTAGTTGTTTAATTTCAGTTAAAATAATAAAAATCATCGTCATCACCTTTAAAAATTATAGCATATATAATTTTATTATAAAATTATAATTTCTACAAATTAATTGATTTTGTAAAAATTTTTCATTAAAAATTTATAAAAACACCAATCAATAATATTTTTACAATTAATTAATGTTAATTTTTACCGAAAATAAGCAAATTTTTATCACTTTTAATTGACACACAAATACGCCATTGGTATAATAAAAAAGCATGTAATGCAGCATGTAAATACTTCTTGTCTGACGTTTAGTAAACTAAAGAAAGTAACCTAGCTGAATGGTGAAATCATAATCTAAACATCCGAAGAATGGGATTTACACCATATGCCTTATTTGCAAAAAAGACATAAGGAGGAAAAAGAAATGTCAAGATACACAGGTTCTACATGGAAAGTATCACGTCGTCTCGGCTTTTCTATCTTAGAGACAGGTAAGGAATTATCAAAACGTCCTTACGGACCAGGTCAACATGGTAAAGATAGAAAGAAAAAATCATCAGAGTATGGTAAACAATTAATCGAAAAACAAAAATTAAGATTAATGTACGGAGTTAATGAAAGACAATTCCAACGTTTATTCTTAATGGCTTCAAAATCAAATGAAGTTACAGGTATTGCATTTATGCGTATCTTAGAATCACGTTTAGATAACTTAGTCTACCGTATTGGTTTTGCTAGAACACGTCGTGCAGCAAGACAATTAGTTAACCACGGTCACATCTTAGTTAACGGTAAGAAAATTGATATTCCATCATATTTATGCAAACCAAACGATGTAATCAGTGTTAAAGAAGTTTCAAAAGATTTAAAAGTTATCGCTGAAGCATTAGAAATTAAAGCAGCTTGCCCATTTGTTACTACTGATGTAGAAAAGAAATCAGGCACATTTGTTCGTTTACCAGAACGTAATGAATTAACACCTGAAATTGAAGAATCACAAATCGTTGAATTCTACAACCGTAAGCTCTAATATTCTAGAACTTATAAGCCAACTTGCAAAAGTTGGCTTTTATTTTACAAAATAAAAACTTTTAGTTTTTACTAAAAGTTTTTTTCATGTTTATAAATGTTTAACTAAGAAATAATTCTTTTTACCACGACGAATGATTGTGTACTTATTAAATAGAGCGTTTTCTTTTGTAACATCAATATTTGAATTTACCTTATCTCCATTTACTAAAACACTATTTCCTGTAATAAATTCGCGAGCTTCCCTTTTTGACGAAGCAGCTTTAATTAAGATTAATAAATCTTCTAAAGGTAATGAAGAATCCAATTCAACAACATTTCCTCCACCAAGAACATTTTCAATTTGTTCTTCAGTTAAGTTTTTAACATCCCCTGAGAAGAAAGCTTGAGTCACATTTAATGCCTCTTCTAAACCTTCTTTACCATGTATAGTTTCAACAATATCAGCTGCTAATGCTTTTTGACCAATTCGAGCACCTGGATTTGCTAAATGTTCTTTTTCAATTGCTATAATTTCTTCTCTAGATTTAAATGAGAATACTTTTAAATATCTAATTGCATCTTCGTCAGTAGTATTAATAAAGTATTGATATAGTTTATAAGGTGAAGTTAATTTTGGATCTAAAAATAGTGCACCGTCTTCTGACTTACCAAATTTTTTACCATCAGCACGAGTTAATAAATGTGCTGTCATAACTCCAACATTAACATCATTTCCTTCTACTTTTCTAATTAATTCTAATCCAGCAGTTAGATTTCCCCATTGATCATTTCCACCGATTTGAATATTACATCCATATTTTTGATGTAGTGTTAAGAAATCTACGGATTGTAGAGTCATATAACTAAATTCAGTAAATGAAATACCTGCCTCTAATCTGGATGCAATAATATCTTTACTTAACATATAATTAATAGGGAAGTATTTACCATAATCTCTTAAATAATCTAAAAATGAAATGTTACCCAACCAATCGTAGTTATTAACAATTGCTCCTTTTTCAGGATCTGTCAAATCAATAAAACGCTCAAGTTGTGCTCTAATACATTCTGTATTTTTTTGTAATGTTTCTTTTCCTTGTAAGTTTCTTTCTTTAGATTTACCAGATGGGTCACCAATCATACCAGTAGCTCCACCAACTACAGCAATAACTTTGTGACCAGCTCTTTGAAGTCTCATTAAAATAGAAATCATAACAAAATTGCCGACATGCATAGAACTAGCTGAAGGGTCAAAACCACAATAAATAGTTTGTTTAGTCGATAGTAATTCTTTCATTTTTTCTTCATTAGAGTATTCTTGAATAAGTCCTCTCCAATTCAATTCTTCGATAATGTTTTCCATAAGTTCCTCCTAAAATTTAAATAAAAAAGCATCCCTATATTCTAAGGACGCTTATATAAACGTGGTACCACCTTAGTTGAGAATAATAAATTATCCCCCACTCATTAAGTTTTAACGCAACTAACGTCTTAATTTCTTAAGATTGCTCCTAAATCGTATTTCCTTTGTTACTTCTTTTCACCAACCAGAAGTTCTCTTTAATAAAGTACTTTTATTTATTCAACGCAATAAATATATTATCATACAACAAATTAAAGTCAAGATATTAAACTAATAAATTACATCGTTGTAGTGTCTCTTTTTATATAAGTAGATTCGAATTTTACACTACGACCTTTTTGCTCATATTCTAATAATTCATCAAGCATACTCATAGATTTACGACCAACATCAACCATATTAATATGCATAGCACTGATTTGAGGGCGTGTGATTGAAGCATATTTAGTTCCGATTAAAGATAAAACTTCAACATCTTCTGGAACACGTAATCCCGAGTCAATAGCAGCATTAATAATTGCAGCAGCTAGAGAATCTCTATAAGCTAAAAAATAACCTTTCTTATTTGTTTTAAAAAAATCTACAAAATCTTGATATGTACGATTATATGAATCATCACAACTTAATAGTCCATAACTTTTATTTGCTTCAATATGAGTATTAATAAATGCTTTTTCAATACGTGCTAATAATCTACCACAATTATGGACATGCAAGAAATACATTTTCTTATCACCATGTTCAAAATATTCATTCAAAATTAATCTAATCTTATGTTCATAACCAAATGTAATGCAACCAACTTTATCAGAAATAATTTTATTATTTACGGCAATAACAGGAACGGCATAAGATTGTAAAACATTGACATCTTCAACATCTAATTCATCATCAAAAATAATAGCTCCATCAACGTGAGAAGTAATAACTTTTTCAACAACTTTAATTGCATCTTCCCTTTGATGTTGAGTAACAAAAAGACTTAATGTATATCCTTTTTCTTTAGCAGCATCTGTAATACCATTTAACATATTAGAAATATAAACATAGTTAGCCGCAGGAATAACAACCCCAATATTTGTAGATCTATTTGTTGCTAAAGCTTGAGCAACAGCAGAAGGTTTGTAACCAAGGCGAGTAACTGTTTCTTCAACTTTTTTTCTAGTAGCCTCAGTAACATTTCCTTGTTTATTGATAACACGAGAAACAGTTGCTAAACTTACACCACTTGCTTTAGCAACTTCATAAATAGTGACACGTTCTTTCATGTTTTTCATAAATTTACCTCCACTTCTAATTATCTAATGATGCAATCTAAAAGATTACTTAAATTACTCTTTCATTCTAAAAGAAAAAATTTTCATAGTCAAGAAAGATACTTTAAAAAATTTACATTTTTTAGCAATGATTTTCATGTTTTTTTCAAAAAGAAAAACGCCCTAGTAGCGTTTCCTTAATTTCCTAATTCTAATATTGATAAAATAGATTTCTTAATTTTGGAAAAAACCTTTTTATATTCACTGCTTAATTCTTCAACATCAATTGATTGAATATCATCAAAGATGTCTTGAGCTAATTTAAATACTTCCTTGTCACTTTTAAAAGATTCTTCTTCAATAGCACTTTCTTTTAAGTTACAAGAACATGATTTCTTTTTCATTTTTTCCATATAATCTTCAACAGATGTCTTAACATCCTTCATTAATTTTGATGCTGGTTTACACATTACTATTAAACCTACTGCTGTTAACATTCCAGCACCGAAAGCTATAGTTTTTAAATGCATATATTACTCCTTTAGTTAACATCATCATGATCTTATTTCCTCAACTTTATTCATCACATCGTTCATATTTTTAGAAGATAAAAATATAAATACTTGTTTTTCTTTTGTAAAACAATCTTTTGTTAAACTATTCAAATCATCAAGATAATGAAATTTTTTATTAAGTAATAAAAGCGATGATGTTTTTTTATTGACACGTTCGTATAAAGGTAAAACATAAATATCATTTGCAAAATTTAATGCTTTTTTAAATTCATGTTTATAAAATAACAAACGTGAAAAACGATCGGGTTTAAAAAAGACGGTTAGCTTTAAACTAGGATATTTTTCTTTAATAAATTTTAAAGTTGCTTTAATCTCATTAGGATGATGCGCATAATCGTCAATATATATATCCCCGTTTATTATCGTGGTATTAATTCGCCTATTTACACCGGCAAATTTTGCCAAATTTTCATTTAATAATTTAAATTCTATATTATGTTCTAATCCATATGCAACAATAGATAGAGCATGTATAAAATTAAAAAATCCATAAAAAGGTAAAATTAATTTATCAATATATTCTTTCTTATGAAATAATTTACCTTCAATTATTTCGTTATCATGTTTTACATCTTTTAAATAATAATCAGCTTTTTTAGATGTTCCATATGTAATTATATTTTCATGTTTTACTTTTTTATAGTCTTCGTAAGGTATATATATTTTATTAGCTTTGCTTAAAAATTTTTGAAAACTATTTATATAAGCTTTTTGGTTTTTAAAAAAATCGGTATGATCAAAATCAATATTAGTTAAAATACATTCTTTTGGAGTAAAGTTTAAAAAATTATTTTTATATTCACAAGCTTCAAAAACAATGCTTTCTTTATTACCTCCAAATCCTATTCCATCTCCTCTTAACATTTCTATATTAATGATATTTTTAAATGTATCATAAAATAATCCAACTGTTGTCGTTTTACCATGTGTTCCACAAATAGCAATCGAATATTTATTTTTTATATAATCACTAAGAAAGTTTATATATGAAGTGGTATTCTTTTTATTAAATAAAAATTGGAATTTTGCATTATCTTTATAGTAATTACCAATAATATAATTAAAATCTTTTTTGTACGAGAAATCATCAATTAATTCATATTGAATATTGTATTCTTCTAATAAATCTTGAGTAAAAAAATAATCGCTAATATCACAACCTGTAACATAATTACCATTGTCTTTTAAAATACGCGCTAAGGAAGACATTCCTGTCCCTTTTATACCAACTAAATAATATTTCATAAAAATCACCACTACATTATATGCAAGTGGTGATTTTAAAATTTTATATAACTATTTTATACTTGAAATGTTTCTCTTGAAAATAAATGTTCTTTTTAATTTCTTCTATTGAATATTCCTTATTATCAGTAACAACTATTAACTTATCTTCAATATCATTTTCTCTTTCAATAACTGCATATATTTTACCTACACAGTTAGTTACAGGCTCATCAACACCGAAGACATATGCATCTTGATATTCATCATCAGCAGCTTTAATTTCCTTTATATAACCATAATTTATTGGATATATAATATCTTTATGTTTTGGGTGTATTGATCCAATTGGCCTATCAATATAAACTTTAACTTTCTTTCCAATATTAGTTTCCAACTTTTCTCTGATAATTAATTTTTTTAATAATTTATATGCATCTTTTTCCAAATCTAGAAGCTGATAATTAATACTTTCCATCATTTTTTCTGTCGCTTGTTCAATGTCAAAAGTGTGATATATATTGTAATATGATACAATTTTCTTTGCATTAAAAAGTTTGAAAACTTCTCTGCTAGACAATTTATAGATTATTGACAAAGCTCTATAAATGTAACCAATCCAAAACATTTCATTTTTAGAATATTTAGTTTGTCCATAAGAAGAAGATCCGTATTCATTATCAATTTCATAAAAACAATCGTTTATGTCAAGTGCCATAACTAAAAAACTATAATCGTCGAATTTTTTTGATAAGTTTGATAGCATAAACCTTCTAATAAAAATCAAAGAACTACACTCGACTTTATCTACTGATTCTTCAAATATTTTTCCTTGTATTTGACATAATTTTCTTTCATTAAAATCTAACTTTTTCATTTTAGCAATTCATCAATATATTGACCCTTTCCACGATATTCAATCCTAGCAACTTTTACTTTATTTAAGTTTATGTTATTATTTTCTAGTCTTTTATTTTTATACATTTCTTTTTCTTTGCTTGATAAGAAAAACAATTTAATAAAATCTAATTTTTTTAGAGCTATCTTTGATTTAATAACATATTGATTTCCTAAATTAGTAGCTGCTAAAGCATGTTCGCATTGTTCGTTTGTAATTGCTCCATCTACAAATTCAGAAATCAAATCAAACATTCTATTATCAGCAATGGGAGCTATTATAATATCTGCATTTTCAACTTTTTTGATAATGCTAATTATCAATTCATTTTGAGTATAATTATGCAACCATCCTCTATAATATGCAATTGCTAACATCCATTCCGTATTAACATTAAATTTTTCAACTTTTAGTTTGTTTGTGTTTAATGAAAATGAATATACATATTTAGATGAAGTATTTGCTATATAAGTAGATGCTTGTTCAAAATTTTCCCCTAAATAAAATCCTCTCCCAAAATCATTGTTTTCTTTTGAATACTTTAAATCTAGTGGTAATTCGATGACGTTTCTTGCACCATGAAATAAAAGTTTAGAATTTCTTTTTTCACAATCTTCATAAAATATTTGTTCATAGATTTTATTAATATTTATTCCTTTTTCTAATGCATAATTATAAATCGCATCGATGTTTTTTTCTTCAATTTCAGTTTTTTCGTTTTCCCATCTACTAATTGTATCTAATGAAACACCAATATTTAAAGCTAAATCTTCTTGTGTTAAAGATAACAACTCTCTAATAACTTTCAACTCTTTATTAACACGCATTTAAACCCCACCTTTCGATAGTATTATATACAATTATAAACACAAAGTCAAAACTTATATTTATTAAATGTCGAATACAAGTTATAGATTAATAAATTTAACGCCATCATAACGAAATACCAGAACCTTTTATACCAATTAAATAATATTGCATAAAATTACTATTAAAAAATATGAAATTAATTTAATAATATGCCACTACCATTGTTATTATTTAATTTAAAAGCAGTAGTAATCTTTATTACTTAATTTATTTGTTTTTTAAAATATACACAAATTGATCAATCTATGTTTGATTTATTATTTTAATAATTGCTTCCATTTAATCATAAAATGTTTTTCAATATTATAATTAATTAAATCTTTTCAAAAAGTTAAACTGATGAAATTCGATTATATATCCATATTTTCATATTCTATTTATATTAAAAATTATAAATGATGCCACAAAAATCAAAATTATTGTTAAACAATAATATTTATATTTAGAATAAAAATAGTTTATTTTCATATCTTAAATATATGATAAATAATTTAATTAAAGCATCAAAACACATATTAGTATTTATATTATTTTCATTTATTGGATGGTTCTGGGAAACTATATTAGTTCTTATTTTATATAATTCAATTTCAAATATTGGCTTTCTTCATTTACCAATATGCCCTATATATGGAACAACTATTTTGCTATGTTATTTACTGTTAGGTACACCAAATAATTTTAAGTTGCCTTTAAAACGATTATCAAATAAGAAATTAAAAACTATATTATATTTATTAATATTATTTATAGTTCCTACCATTATAGAAGTTATAGTTGGTAATTATTTTTATAATAAATATGGTATTGTTTTATGGTCTTATGAAGGCCTTCCTTTAACAATAGGAAAATATATAAATCTATTTGTTTCTTTATTTTGGGCTGTTTGCATTTTCTTAATCATGAGATACCTAATTGAACCCATTTATAGATTTTTAAATAATGTTAGTACTTTTAATATTTTAGGTCTTTCCTTAACATTTATTTTACTTACTGCAATAGATTTTATTATTTGTATAAAAAAATAATAATGGGAATGTATTAAGATATTAAAAATCTTACATTCCCATCATTATAAAGGAGAAATTAATTATTTTTCATTATTTGTTTCTTCAATGTCTTTTTTCCAATCTTTTGTTAAAGTTTTATTTTTTCTTATTTCAGAAACAGCTTCACAAAGACAAACATAATTTGCTTTAACACCATCTTTATTATTTTTATAATTAACTGCTAAATCTTTATTTATTCCTAGTTTTGATGCTTCAGCAATTGTGTCAATATTAGCACCTATAAAAATAACTTCCCATTTCTTATTTTTTCTTAATCGTTCAATGATTTTTCTAACTGTTTTGTAGTTAAACTTATAACTTGAATTTTCTTGTCCATCAGTTATTATAACAAGTAACGTTTTTGTTATTGTTTTTGATTGTTCGTCTTTTGCTTGTTTTCTTTCAATATAGGTTGTTGTACTTCCTATTGCATCAAGTAAAGCTGTAGAACCAAATGGTTCATAATCTTCTTTTGTCAATTCATGAATCTTTTTAATATTAACTCGATTATGAATTGTTCTTGAGTTATCACTAAACATAACTGTTGTAACTATTGCTTCCCCCTCCTCATTTTTTTGTTTTTTAATAAGTGAATTGAAACCATCAATAGTTTCTTGTCTTAAATCGGACATTGACCCACTTTCATCTAAAATGAATACTAATTCTGTAAATTCTTTTTTCATATCTTTCATTCCTTTCTTTATAGCTTTATTGTAAATAAAAAGGAATTAAAAAAAGTCACTTCTGAAGTGACTTTTATCAATTAATAGAAAATAATTTATAACTCATTTCTTCTAAAATTAGATTAATATTAAATACATTATAAATGCTTTCTTCAATACAATATCTAATGACTAAATCTCGTGCTATTGATAATGATAAAGTATAACCAGCTTTAGCTAATAAATCTAAAGAATCATCTAAATTTAATTTTAACCCTATGCACATTTGAATTGCTGTATCTTTTGTTGGTTGATAATTTTCATTATATCTAATTTTAGAAAATGTCTGTTTAGAAATACTAGCTCTTTTATATACGTCAGGATCTTTAAAGTTCTTTCTATCTATAATTTTAAAAACTGTTTTTTGCCAAGAATCAGTTGCATCTTCGATAATATTTTCTAAAGAACGTTTGTTTTTTGAGATTGATTTATTTTCTTCACATATTGTTAAACATTCACAATTTTTAACAAAATGTTTATCCATATCAGAAAACAAAGAATCTGCAGAATTATCTTCAAAGTTATTTTCAATAATTAAATTATTACATATGTATAACTTAATTTTAGAAATTAAATCTTTATTTATTTTTAAATGCATTGCCATCACCTATATTTATTTTACCATAAGCTTTGTTATTAATTAATCGTTTATGTTAGTTGGTTTTATAAAAAAAGAGCAAATACTTGCTCTTTTAAATTAGTCTAATCCAAAATGTTCTCTTGCTTCATCATCTTCTTGGAAAGTATTTAATACTTCCTCAACCATATCCCACTCTTCATCAGAGTCAATATCTTCTAGATGTCCATCATCATAATATCTTGAAGCAAATATTTCTTCAGGATTTGAAGGATCATAATATAAGACATATTGAATATCTGAATCATCTCCAGCAAATGTAAATAAGATTTCAAATCTATTTTCAGTGCCGTCTTCATCAGTAATAATAATTTGTTTATCGTCTATAATCATTTTATTTTCCTCACTTTCTTCTTGCTAAATATGATTCTAGAATAACTACAGCCGCTTGTTGATCTATAACTTTTTTTCGTTTGTTTCTAGATAAGTCAGCCTCTAACAACCGATTATTTGCAATCATTGTTGTCATTCTTTCATCAATCATTGTAATCTTAAAATTAGGATTAGCTTCTAATAATTGGTCTTTAAAACGTAAACAAGACTCAGCTCGTTCTCCCTTTGTACCGTTCATATTCAATGGTAAACCAAGAGCAATTTCTTCAATGTTATCTTTTTTAGTTATTTCTAAAACTCTTTGAATAGCTGCTTTGTAATTACCTTCATTAAAGCGAAATGTTTCAATACCATAAGCATACCATCCAGCACTATCGCTTTCTGCAATTCCAAGAGTACGTGTTCCTAAATCTAGTCCTAATGCTTTACTCATATAAATACCCCTTTATGTATTTATTATGCAAGAATAGTCTTAATTTTTGCAACAACTTCATCAAGTTTTGATAAATCCTTAACAGCACCACTAGCCATATCAGGTCTTCCTCCACCTGAGCCACCAAGAATTGCTGTAATTTCTTTTACTATATTTCCTGCTTTAATATTATTAACTAATTCTTGACCTACAAAAACTACTAAAGGATGTACTCCATTATCATCACCAATCAAAACTATTAAAGATTTTTTATGTAAACCTTTTAATAAATCCATTGATTTTAATAATGCGTCTCTATTACCTTTAATAACTTTTGCTAACAAATAAGTATCATTAATGCATTCAAAACTATTAGCTAAATCTTTAGCACTATTTGATGCTTCTTTATCAAGTAATGCTTTATTTTGTTTCTTTAATTCTTCTTTTTCATTTAAAGAAGCTTTCAATTTATCTTTTACTTCATAAACTGAACTTACACCTAACATAGAGCCTGCTTGTGCTAAAATGTTTTCTTTATTCTTTAATAGTTCATATGCTGATTTACCAGTTCTAGCTTGAATTCTTCTAACTCCAGAAGCAATACTTTCTTCATATTCAATTGCAAAAGCACCTACATCTTCTGAATTGAAAACATGTGTACCACCACATAATTCTTTAGAAACATCACCAAAGCAAACAACACGTACAACATCACCATATTTTTCATCAAATAAAGCTGTTGCACCAACCTTTTTTGCTTCTTCAATAGGTAAAATTAAAGTTTTTTCTTCAATTGCTTGATCAATATATTCATTAACTAATTTTTCAACTGTAGCTAATTCATTTTCAGTTAATTTAGCATTGTGTGAGAAATCAAATCTCATGATATTTTCATCAACATAAGAACCTTGTTGGTGAATATGATCTCCTAATACTTCAATTAGAGCAGCTTGTAATAAGTGACAACTTGAATGGTTTCTCATAATTCTTATTCTTCTTTGTTTATTGATAGATAAATTCAATTCATCGCCAACTTTTAATTCACCAAACAATACTCTTACATGATGCAAATGTTGTTTATTTGGAGCTTTAGAAACATTTAATACTTCACATTCTGTATCTTCATTATAAAATTTACCGGTATCAGCAACTTGCCCACCCATTTCAGCGTAAAAATTAGTATTATCGAGGATGACATCACCTTCATCATCCAATGAATCAACTTTTACTCCATCTTTAAATAAACCTATAACTTTTCCTTTAGTATCAGCCATATCATAACTAAAGTTAGATTCACTTGTAAATGCCATTAAATCTGCTGATTGTTTATTCATAGATTGAACATCTGATCTAGAAGCTCTTGCTCTTTCCTTTTGTTGTTCCATATTTTCATTAAAGCCTTCTAAATCAACCTTAACATTTTGTTCTTGAGCAATTTCAATAGTTAATTCAATAGGGAATCCATATGTATCATAAAGTTTAAAAGCATCAGCACCACTTAATGTAGTTGTATTTTCAAGCATTTTCTTTAATAATGATTCACCACTATTTAAAGTTCTTAAGAATTTTTCTTCTTCAGCATGAATCATTTTTGTTACATGTTCTTGATGTTCTTGTAAATATGGATAAAAATCTTTCATCATATCAACAACTACGGGTACTAAAGTATATAAGAAGGCATTTGTAATACCTAATTTACGTCCATATCTCATTGCACGTCTCAAAATTCTTCTTAATACATATCCTCTACCTTCGTTAGAAAAACTTGCGCCATCACTTAAGGCAAATGTACATGTTCTAATATGATCAGCGATAACTCTAAAGCACATTTTATGTGTATCATCATATTTATCTTTTGTTAATTTTAAAACACTTTCAATAATTGGATAAAATAAATCTGTTTCAAAATTTGTTTCAGTTTCTTGTAAAACACAAGCAATTCTTTCTAATCCAGCACCTGTATCAATGTTTTTATTAGGTAATTCTTTATAATCTTCCCTTGCAACACCTTCAACAGCATTATATTGAGAAAAAACAATACCCCAAATTTCAATGTATCTATCATTTTCTAAGTCTTCTTTTAATAAGCGAATACCTATATGTTCAGGATCATATTTTTCTCCTCTATCAAAAAATACTTCAGTATTTGGTCCACATGGTCCTTCTCCAATTTGCCAGAAATTACCTTCTAATGGTATTAAATGGTCCTCATTAACTCCTAAATCCATCCAACATTTCTTTGTAACATTATCAGTTGGTAGATAAGTAAAATAAAGTTTATCTAATGGAATTCCAAAATATTTATCATTAGTTAAAATTTCAAAAGCCCATGGAATCATTTCAAGTCTAAAATAATCACCAATTGAAAAGTTGCCTAACATTTCAAAAAAAGTATGGTGTCTAGCTGTATGTCCAACATTTTCAATATCATTTGTTCTAATAGATTTTTGAACGTTAGTAATTCTTTTGTTTTTAGGCATTTCACTACCATCAAAATATTTTTTTAATGCAGCTACACCTGAATTAATCCATAGTAAAGTTGGATCATTATGAGGTACTAATGAAGCACCTGGTTCAATGTAATGACCTTTACTTTCCCAGAACTTTAACCAAGTTGTTCTAATTTCATTTGCAGTTAATTTTTTCATAAACTTTCTCCTTTAAAATAAAAAAATTCCTTAAAACAAGGAACGAAATAATCGCGGTACCATCCTATTTCATATCTTACGATATGCACCTTAATAAAACTTTAACGCAGTAAACGTGATTTTTCAATCAACTCTCCAAAGTAGCACACTTTATTTTAATTAAAACTTTTCACCAACCAGTTTTTCTCTAGAAATATAAATAAAGCATTTCTTTTTCAACAAGCAACATTATTGTATCATAATGTATATTTATGTCAAAACATTTTTATTAATTTATTAATAAAACTTGCTTTTTTTAAAATTTGTTTTATATTTAATATTGCTGCATAAGGGAAGTATTATGGAATTATCACACAAGATTAAACATTCAAATATTGATTTAACACAAGGTAATCCATTAAAGGTTATCATTTTTTATACTATTCCATTACTTTTTGGTAATTTATTTCAACAATTTTATAATGTTGTTGATTCATATATTGTTGGTAATTATATAAATGATGCAGCTTTAGCAGCAGTATCATCATCAGCTTCATTAATATCATTACTAATTAGCTTGTTTCAAGGAATAGCCGTTGGAGCTGGTATTTTATTAGCTCAATATTTTGGTGCTAAAGAAGAAGAAAAAATGCATAGATGTGTTCACACAACTGTTGGATTTGGAATTATTTTAGGCATTATTGTTACAATTATAGGAGTTTTTTTATCTCCTCAAATATTGAAATGGATGAATACTCCTACTGAAGTAATTGGTGAATCGATAGTATATTTTACTGTATACTTTTCTGGTAGTATGTTTACTATAATGTACAATATTGGAAGTAGTATTTTAAGAGCTATTGGAGATTCTAAAAGACCTTTATATTATCTAATTATAGCTTCAGTTATCAATATTTTATTAGATTTATTATTTGTTGCAACATTCCATATGGGTGTTGCTGGAGCAGCATTAGCAACAATTATCTCACAATGCATTTCTATGATATTAACTTATATTACTTTAATAAAAGAAGATGGGCCTCATAAATTAATACTTAAAGAAATTAGAATATATAAAGAAGAGCTTATAAAAATACTTGCTTATGGAATCCCTTCTGGATTACAAAACTCAATTATTTCTTTAAGCAATGTTTTCATTCAATCAAATATAAATTCTTTTGGTAAAATAGTTCAAGCAGGTTGTGGTAGCTATCAAAAAATAGAAGGATTTGCAACTATGCCTTCTGGTTCATTCTCAATGAGTTTAGCTACTTTTGTTAGTCAAAATGTCGGAGCAAAACAATTTAAAAGAGCACGAAAAGGCGCATTACAAGGTATTCTTTTATCAATGATTACAACTGAAATCATTGGAATAATTTTATATATATTCGCACCTCAATTGATTTCTTTGTTTACTGATACACCAGAAGTTATCGAAGTTGGTGTCCTTCAAACAATTACTATAGTTCCATTTTATTGTTTACTTGCTTATTCGCATGGTATGTCTGGTATTTTACGTGGATTTGGTAAATCAAAAACACCAATGTTTGTAATGATTATATGCTGGTGTGTTGTTAGAGTTATCGGTATTCCTTTGGCTTTAAAAATACCTGGATTTAATAAAATAACAACGATTTTCTATTTTTATCCATTAACTTGGTCAATTTCCTTTATTGTCTTAACAATTGTCTTTATTATAGTAATTCACAAACAAATAAAATTAGAGAAAGAGAATACAAATGAAAAAAGTAGTTTATAAATCATAAACTACTTTTTAATATCCGTTCTTCTACCTTTATAATAAGTTTCTTCAATAATACCTCCACCTAGCATTCTTGAATCTAAATAGAATACTGCTGCTTGTCCAGTGGTTACAGCTTTGTATGGTTCATCAAAAATTAATTCAATCGTATCATCATCAATAAATCTTAATGTAACGCCATTATCTTGTTGGCGATATCTAAATTTGCAGCCAACATGAAGTGGTTCAATAATTTTATCAGCAAGCCAGTTGATATTTTTTATAATTGCTCTATCTGAAAATAAATGTTCATCTTCTTTTTCATCGGCTACATATAAAATATTATTTTTAACATCTTTATAGCATACAAACCAGGAACGTGGTTCTCTTCCTGAAATACCACCAATTCCTAATCCTTTGCGTTGTCCGATTGTATAATACATTACTCCATCGTGTTCTCCAACAACTTCATTAGAATTAATATCTATAATTTTGCCTTTATTTGCTGGTATATAATTTTTTAAAAATTCTTTAAAATTTCTTTCTCCAATAAAACATACGCCAGTAGAATCTTTCTTATCGGCAACATTTAAATTTAATTCTTTAGCAATTTCTCGTACTTTTGGTTTATCAATGTCTCCTAAAGGAAATAAACATGAAGCTATTTGTTCGTTATTAATCTGTGATAAAAAATAAGTTTGATCTTTATTTAAATCATAAGCTTTATGAAGTTCAACTGTTCCATCTTTATTATCAACTCTTTTTGCATAATGACCTGTAGCAATAAAATCACAGCCTTGAGATTTAGCAAACTTTAAAAATGCATCAAATTTAATATATTTATTACAGAAAATATCCGGATTAGGTGTTCTACCTTTATTATATTCTTCTAAAAAATAACTAAAAACATAATCCCAATATTCTTTTATAAAATCTATTCTTAATAACTCTATTCCAAGTTTTTTAGCTACTTCTTTAGCATCTTCATAATCTTTTTCTTGTGGACAACATGAATCATTTAATGTTGGATTCCCTAAGAAATCACCATTTGCTATGGCATCCCAGTTTCTCATAAATCCACCAACGACTTCATAACCTTGTTGTTTAAGTAAATAAGCAGCAACAGCTGAATCTACTCCTCCTGATAAACCTATCATTACTTTAGTCATTTTACATCCCCCACATTTCTTTAGAATCTAACATTAATGTAAAAGGACCATCATTTGTAAAACTAATTTTCATATCAGCACCAAATTGTCCTCTACTAATTTGTCCAAATTGATTTTCTAATTCTTTACAAAATTCATCATATAATATAGAAGCTTTATCAAATGCTAATGCATTAACAAAAGAAGGTCTTCTTCCTTTAGCAACATCAGCATATAAAGTAAATTGTGAAACACACATTATTTCTCCATTAATATCTTTTAATGATAAATTAGTTTTACCATTTTCATCAGGAAAAACACGTAAAGTAATAATTTTATCGATGAATTTCTTTGCAAGATTTATATCATCACCTTGGGTAAAACTAATTAAAATTAAAAAACCTGAATCTATGGAAGAAAAAACTTTATCATCTATTGTTAAATAACAATCTTTAACATTTTGAATAACAGCCCTCATTTTAATTCCTCCATACTTTTATTATTATACAAGTTAATTAAAGTTATTTTAATACTTTTATATAAAAACAAAGAAAAATCTTGCTATAATAAAAAAGGTAGGTGATGCTATGAATACACCATTAGCTTATAGGATTAGACCTTATTATTTAACAGATATTATTGGTCAAGAGCATTTAGTTGGTAAAGATGGTTTTTTAACAAGTTGTGTTGAATCTAAAACTTTAGTTTCAATTATATTTTATGGACAACCTGGATGTGGTAAAACTACTCTTGCAGAAGCTTTTGCTCGTTCAATGGATGTTCACTTTATAAAATTAAATGCAGTTACAAATAACAAAAAAGATTTAGAAAATGCTATTGAAGAATCAAAACTTTTTCCTTCTACAATAATTATAATGGACGAAGTTCATCGTTTAAATAAAGATAAACAAGACTTACTTTTACCATATGTTGAAAGTGGTGAAATCTATTTAATAGGTGCTACTACTTCTAATCCTTATATTGCTATAAATCCTGCTATTAGAAGTAGATGTCATTTATTAGAAGTAAAATCATTGACAACTGAAAATGTAATAAACGGATTAAAAAGAGCATTAAGTCATCCTCAAGGTCTTAATAATGTATCAATTGATGAAGAAGCTTTATTAGCAATAGCAAAATCATCTTCAGGTGATATGCGTTTTGCCATCAATACTTTAGAAGTTGCTTCTTTAAATGGCAAAAGAACACATATTACATTAGATATTGTTAAATCATTAAACAAAGTACCTAATTTTTTAGCAGATAAAAATGAAGAAGATCATTATAATAATGTTTCCGCTTTACAAAAATCAATACGTGGAAGTGATGTTGACGCAGCTTTATATTATCTAGCTAAATTATGTGCTGCTGGTGACCTTGATAGTATCGAAAGACGCCTATTAGTAACAGCTTATGAAGATGTTGGACTAGCTAATCCTAATGCTGTAAATAGATGTGCAACAGCAATTGAAAGTGCTAAAAAAGTTGGTTTTCCTGAAGCTATAATTCCACTAGCTTTTACAGTTTGTGATTTAGCTTTATCTCCTAAATCAACTGCAAGTCATGACGCAATTGGTAGGGCAATGGAACAAATAAATTCAATGCCTTTAGATGTATTAGATTATTTAAAATATACACCTGTGAATTTAAATGAACAAGATAAGTACCCATATGATAGACCTGATTTATGGGAAAAGATTCAATATCTTCCTACATTAATAAAAGATATGCAATTTTATAAGCCTTCAAATAAATCAGCTTATGAAAGAGCATTAAATGAAAACTATGAACGTTTGCGTAAAATCAATCGTTCCAGTAATTTAAGAGATCTTAAAAAATAATTATAAATTATCTCGGCCCTTTGCTTGGGGCCTTTTTATTATGTAAAAAGTTTCTTCTAAATCAAATGGATATAAAGGATGTAAATATGATTTATTGAAGACTCTTATATTTGCTAGAAGTAAAAACAAAAGTGTAATGAACAATATATAGCCATATTTTCCAAATAAAAATACAACAATAATAAAAATGTATTTAATGAATTTGTTTGTAAGTGATAATTCGAAAGAAGGAGTTACAAATCCACATAAGCCTTCTATGGCACATAAAAGCATAACCTCTTCATATAAAAAGCCTTGCTTAATACTAACTTCACTCAAAATTATTGCCGATATTAAGCCAATTGTTGAAACTAATACATTAGGAATATGTATTGCCGACATTCTAATAACGTCAAATAAAAATTCTACTATTAGTACTTGAGCTAACAAAAATGATGATAAGCTTATTGTCATATATTTTTGAAGGCCATTATTAAAAGGTGTTGTTGATAATAAACAAAACCATGTTGGAATTAAAAAGAAAGAAACTATAAGACATAAAAATCTTACTAATCTCGAAAAAGTACCTAATATGGGGTTTAAACGAAATTCTTCAATATGTTTAGTATGATCAAATAAATTTGAAGGAGTAATTAAAGCACTGCACGAATTATCAACTAATATTATGAACTTCTTATTTAATAAGGAAATACATGCAACATCAGGTCTTTCTGTGTAACGTACTAAAGGAAATGGATTATATCTTTGTTTTACTAGTAGCTCTTCTAAAGCTTTATCAGTCATAATTAATGAATTAACATCAATACTATTTAATTTTTCTCTTAGTTCAGATAATATCGAATTATCTACTATTTCTTTAATATAAATAAGAGAAACATTAGTTTTAGAAATTTTGCCTATCACGAATGATTCAATAATTAGATTATCTGATTTTATCCTTTTTCTAATAAGAGCAATATTATTTATTATATTTTCATTAAAACTATCTTTACTTCCTCTAACAGATTTTTCAATGGCTGGTTCAGAGATACTTCTAATAGGAAATAGCGCAGAATCAAAAATAATAGCAAAATCAAAATCTGGTGATAAAAAAACACTATTTCCACTTAAAATATTATCTATAATTTTAGTAGTTTCTTTTTCTATTGTATGATTTAATAAAATCATATTTTCTTTCATACAACAATTTGTAAATTCATTAAAGTATTTATCAATAACATAAATAATTTTTATATCTGTGACAGTTTTACAAAAGTATAAAAAACATCTCTTACTATTAATAATTAAGTTCTTTCTTACAATATCAAAATTTTTACCAATCAGCCTGTCATTTATTATCTTTATCGTGTTTTTAAAATAACTCATTAGGCTTTTGGTTTAAAAATAAGGCTACAAATGAAAGATAAAACTAAAATGACAGTTAAAGATAGTGAAGCTGGAATAAAAATATTTTCTAATATTCCTATAACTCCTTTTGATAGTGCTCCTAATTTTGCTTCATGAGCTAAACTATGACCAAAAGATGTAATTAAAATATAAGCACCACCACCACAATTTTTAATAAAAAAATCATATATATTAAATGAATCTAAAAATACACCTGCTATAACAAATATTGAAGTAATATGCCCTGGAGATAATTTTGTGAATTGATAAATAGTTTCTCCAATTGCACACATTATTCCAGCAAATAAAAATGAAAATATCCAAATCACTACTTATCATCCTCCCTAAATAATTCTATAGCATGAGCAACTACAGGAATTTCTTTTTTTTGCTGAACAAAAGTTGGTGAAAATAATGCTCCTGTACCAACAATTAAAACCCTTTTTAAATCACCATTTATTAATCTTTTCATAATATCCGTTGCTAATACTAAACCAACGCACGCACTTCCACTTCCACCAGCATACATCTGTTCTTTTTTTCGTTCAAAAAGTAAAATTCCTGCATCTTTATGATTTTTTAATTTGATACCTTCTTCTTTTAAACATTGCTTTAAGACCTTACTTCCAACTGAAGATAAATCTCCTGTCAATATTTCATCATAATCATCAGGATTTTTTTGAAAAAAATTCAAATGGTCTTTTATTGTATGATAAGCTGCATATGCCATAGGGCTTCCCATATCATTTACATCATTATGTTTTGGATTATATACTTGACCTATGGTACAACCATCTACTCTAATTTTTGTTTTTCTTTTTCCAATAATAATACTTGCTGCTCCTGTAGCTGTAATTGTTGTAGTATCTCTTTTTTGATAACCATAATCATTAGGATATCGAAATTGACGTTCTGCTACTTCACATGAAGATGATGAAAATGTAATTATGTTTTCAGCAATTTTTGAATCAATAAAAATGGAAGCAATAGCTATACTTTTTATAATAGTTGAACAAGCACCATAAGTTCCAATAAAAGAAAATGGATAATTCTTTGCTACATAATTTGATACAGCTAGTTGATTAGTTAAATCTCCACCTATTAACATATTTATTTTCTTATATGGAATTTTTGCCCTATTTAAAGCATAAGTAATAGCTGTTTTAGACATTAAAACCTCTCCATCTTCAAATGTTTTACATCCAGCATAACTATTTTTGAATTGCTTATCTAATAATGCTCCTAGAGGTCCTTTACCTTCCTTTTTACCCCCACAACTTCCATAACCTTGTATATATACATTGTGTAATTCAACTGAGTAGGCCATTATAATACTCCTAATAATTTTAAGAAATAACAAATTAGTCCATAAAAAAATGCAGATATTACTCCATATGCTATAACACTTCCAGCAAGATTAAAAACCTTACTTCCAAAGCCAAAAATCGGGCCTTCAAAACGTGCTTCAATAGATGAAGAAATCATAGCATTAGCAAATCCTGTAGTAGGTAGAAATATTCCTGCACCTAATTTACTAGCTATTTTTTTATATGCTCCAGTAATTGTTAAAATTGCGGTAATAAAAACAACAGTCATAAATAAGTAATAAATACTTTCTTTTTCACTAGCGCCAATTAATGTATTAAAAACAAAAAAGAGAAATTGTCCAATAAGGCCAACTAATCCACCACCCAAAAAAGCAAAAAGTATATTTTTAAATCTAGGTGTATTAGGTTTGCAATTATCAACAATTTCTTTATATCTAGATAAATTCATAGCTTTAACCTCTAGCATTATTTTTTACTAGAAGTTTTAACTTATTCATCAAGTTATTAAATTTCGTAATTTTAATAGAACTTTTTTTTCAAAGCGTGACACTTGAACTTGAGAAATATGAAATCTTTTAGCTAATTCATCTTGTTTAAATTCATCAAAATATCGTAGTTTTATAAATAATCTTTCTTTATTATTTAATTTTGATAAAGCATAATTTAAATCAATATTATTCAAAATTTTATCTTTTTCTTCAGTTCCAATTAAATCAAGTGGACAAAGGTTTGAATCATTATAAGGACTATTTATTGATATTACATCTAAAGCCTGATGAGCTTCGATAGCGAGGATAATTTCGTCTTCTTGAAAAGAAGAATTTTCTTTAATATCTTGAATAGTGATATTTCTTCCTAATTCTATTTCTAATTTAGTTTCAATACATTTAATTTCTCGATAAATTTCTTGATTTTTTCTTGAAATTTTTATTATTCCATTTTCGCGAAAATGTTTTCTAATTTCTCCTAAAATTAGAGGAACTGCATATGTTGAAAATTTAGTATTGTAATCAAAATTAAACTGTTGAATAGCTTTTATTAAGCCTAATGTACCAATACTCAACAAATCCTCTTTATCTTCTTGCTTTATTAAATAGCGTTTCAATAATGCTGCAACTAATGGTTTGTTTTTTTCTATACATTCAAATAATGCTTCTTTATCACCTAGTTGAGCCTTCCTTATTAAATCTTCATTGAGGATTTGCAATTCCATAGTTATCTTGCAAACTACTTATAAACTCTTTTTTAATAAAAATTTTAGTCCCCATGTCAACTACTGACCTAATAGAAAATTCATCAGATAATGCTTGAATAATAGTTAATCCCATGCCTGCTCTTTCTAAATCAGGTCTTGTTGTAAATTTAGGTTTTAAAGCATCTTCAATATTTTCAATACCGATACCATAATCGATTATTTCCATTTCTAAGCAAGAATCAAGCAAGGAACATTTAATTGTTATTTCTTTCGAAGCATCAAGTTTATAACCATGAATAATAGCATTACTAACAGCTTCAGAGACGATTGTTTTAACTTCTGCTATCTCATCTAATGATGGATTAAGTATCGATATAAAAGAAATTACTGCTGTTCTTACAAATGATTCATTACTTAAGGAAGCATTAAAACGAAGTTCCATTTTATTCATATTTTTACCTTTACCTTTCTTTTAAATGTTTCTATATCTTGATACTCGGATAATATGGAAAATAAACCTGTCATTTGAATTATTTTTCTTGTATATGGAGTAAGACCTGTTATTCCACAAATACCACCAATTCTACGAATTTCATTGTATCTACCTAATATAAGTCCTATTCCAGAACTATCTAGAAAGGATAAGTTAGAAAAATCCCAAAGTATCGATCGTACATAATATCGATCAATCTCTTCTAAAATCAAGGACCGATATGACATCACTCTAAGTGAATCAAGATCACCGGAAATTGATATGATTATGCCATCTTCAAATGGAGTAATTTTTATTTTACTTTCCATTATTTTCCTCCTTAATCGGTATACTAGCACAATAAAAAAATGTCGTTTTTATATTCGACATTTTATTGCAAAACTTCTAAAAAAAAGATTCGACAAAAACTTTTAATTTATACTATTAAATTCAAAATAAACTCTCCTAAAAAATTCCAAAAGCCTAAACTTTCTACGCTGTGATCGACATATAGATCAAAATAATAACATTCATTATTATGTTTATTTTTTAAAATTAATTTCCCAACAATTTCATTTTCACAAAGTGGAGCATATGTTTTATGAAGTTCAACCTCATAAAGAATGTCTTCTTCTTTTACATCATTCTCTACTACAATAATAACTTCCCTATTTACTAATATATCTGTTAATTCTTCTTTTGATTTTTTAAAAGCATATGACAATATTACATCATTATTAGCAAACAACACAATTGCTTTTAATTTACTAAAACCATAATTCAATAATATTTTTGTATCACAAGTTCTTTCCTCTTTTGTTTTTTCATTCATAACAACAGAGATTAAACGAATATTATTTCTTTTTGCTGTTGCGGTTAAATTATAATTTGCCATATTTGTATAACCAGTTTTTAATCCATCCAATCCATCATATACACCTAGTAGTTTATTTGTATTTACAAGCCAAAAAGGTGATGATGTATCTTCTCTTAAATAAGCTTCTTTTAATCTAGTATATTGAAATAATGTCTCTCCAAACTTCACTAATTCACAAGCTAATAAACTCATATCATAACAACTTGAATAATGTTCTTTATCATCAAAACCTGTACAATTTTTAAAGTTAGTATTTTCCATACCTAGTTTTTTAGCTTCTTTGTTCATAGCTTTTACAAACAAATCATTACTACCATACATATGCTCACCTAAAGCAGCTATGGCATCGTTAGCAGAATTTATACATACAGCTTTGAATAAGTCATCAACAGTCATTACTTCACCAACTTTTAAATAAATTTGTGTCCCTCCCATTGATGCTGAATATTCTCCACAAGTAACTTTATCTTCAAAATGTAAATTGCCCTTTTCTATAGCTGATAAAACTAAATACATTCCCATCATTTTAGTCATTGATGCAGGATAATGCTTCTCATGCATATTATTTTCATAAATAATTTTCCTTGATGATGCTTCAACAAGTATTACAGATGAAGAATATAAATTTAGTTCATTACTATTAGTCGTTTCTTTAGGGGAAAATCTAAAAGTATTAAACATTAATAGTAAACATAAAAAAAGTTTATACATATATTTACCTCGCTAAATAATATGCATAAACTCAATTCTTATGATATTAAACTACATTTTGATAACTTTATGAACTATTGGTGATACATCAACTTTTCCTTTACTTAACTTAAATGAATTATGAATATCTTCAATAATAGAATCATAATTATCTATATTTGTGTAAACATCACATAATTTATCTCCAATATTGACTTTGTCACCAACTTTTTTACTCAAGACAATACCAGCTGAAGGATCTATAATATCTTCTTTAGTTGCTCGACCAGCACCTAAACGCATTGCAGATTCTCCTATTTCTAAAGCATCTATACGACATACATAGCCTTCTTCTTTTGCTATAACTTCAATATGATTTTTAGAAACAGGGAATTTTTCAGGATGCTCTAAATAAGAAACATCTCCTCCTTGTGCACCAATCATTTGTTTTAGTTTTTCAAAAGCACTTCCATCAGCAATTACTTTTTCTAACATTCTTCTAGCTTCTTGTTCATTTTCAGCAATCTTTGCTTGTACTAGCATAATAGATCCAGCAGCTAAACAAAGTTCAACAAAGTCATGTGGCCCATGTCCTTTTAATGTATTAATTGCTTCCTTAACTTCTAAATTATTACCAATAGCTAAACCTAAAGGTTGGTTCATATCAGTTAAAATAGCTCTTGTATCACGATTTAGTTCATCACCAATTTCTACCATAGTACGTGCTAATTTTTCAGCATCTTCAATAGTTTTCATAAATGCACCAGCACCAAACTTTACATCTAATAGAATAGCATCACTACCTGAAGCAAGTTTTTTAGACATAATAGATGAAGCAATTAAAGGAATTGATTCAACTGTACCAGTAACATCTCTTAAAGCATATAATTTTTTATCTGCAGGAACTAAATCACCTGTTTGACCAATAATAGCTAATCCATAATCATTAACTTGTTTAATAAATCTATCTCTTGCAACAGCAATTGAAACACCAGGGATAGATTCTAATTTATCAAGAGTACCACCAGTGTGACCTAAACCACGACCTGACATTTTAGCTAATTTTGCTCCACATGCAGCAACCATTGGTCCTAATGCAAGTGAAGTTTTATCTCCAACACCACCTGTTGAATGTTTATCAACTTTTACACCTTTAATTGAAGATAAGTCAATAACATCACCGCTATGTAACATAGCATCTGTTAAAACACCAATTTCCTTTTTGGTCATGCCATTAAATACAACAGCCATTGTAAAAGCAGACGCTTGATAATCAGGGATAGATCCGTCAACATAACCGTTAACAAAGAATCTAATTTCTTCTGGAGTTAATTCTTTATTTTCTCTTTTCTTAATAATAATATCTAACATTCTCATAAACGTTACCTCACTAGAATATTATACAATAATTTATATATATTTAAAAACAAAAATTATTAACATATAAATATAACTTTACAAGATTTATTTTAAATATGATATGATAGATAAGAGGTAAAAAGATGGATTTTGCAGAACATTTAAAAAAATATCTTTCTTCTGATGAGATTAATAAATTAATTACATCTTTTAATGATGAAGATGAACATGCTCTTTTATTAAACACTAAAAAAGTTTCAAAAGAGTCTTTTTTAAATATCTTTCCAAATATAATACCTCATCCAATTGTTAAAAATGGTTTTCTCTATAATAAAGAAGAGTATCAATTTGGTAAAAACTATATGCACGATGCTGGCGTTTATTATCTTCAAGAACCAAGTGCAATGATTGTTGCTCATCTATTAAATCCAAATGAAAATGACATTGTGCTTGATATGTGTGCTGCTCCTGGAGGAAAAACAATTCAAAGTAGCCTTTTAATGAATAATGACGGAATTATTATAGCAAACGACCTTTCTTATCCACGAGCTAAAATCTTATCTAGTAATGTAGAAAGAATGGGAAGGAAAAATGTTATTGTTACAAGCATGGACTTACATAGACTAAATCACTTATTTAAAGGTAAATTTACTAAAATTATTCTTGATGCTCCTTGCTCAGGTTCAGGTATGTTTAGAAAAGATCCAAAATTTATAGAAGACTGGACGTATGAAAAAGTATTAAAGTGTTCACAAACTCAAAAAGAACTAATAGATTTAGCTTATGAACTCTTAAAAGATGATGGAACACTAGTATACTCAACATGCTCCTATTCATATGAAGAAAATGAAGAAGTTATTCAATATGCTTTAAATAAATATCAAAATTTAGAAATACTTGATATAGAAGAAAACAAATATTTTAAAACATATCAAAATTTAGGTATTCATCTTTTCCCTTCAATTTTTAAAGGTGAAGGCCATTATATTTGTCTTCTTCACAAAATAGGAAATCCATCATCATCAACATTACCTACTATTAAAAGCCAAACAAAATTAACAAAAGATTTATTAAATTTTTTAAATCAATATAACTTAAACTCAAACAATATAATTAACATTAATAATTCGATATATCTTCAACCATATAATATGGATTTATCTAATATTTCTACATTAAGAATTGGATTAAAAATATGTGAGATTAATAAAAATAATATTGTTCCAGATTATGCCTTAAGTCATTATTTAGATAGTAGTAATTCTATCGAATTAACGGAAGTTCAAAAAGATATGTATTTACATGGTGAAACATTTTCAATTGATAAAAAACTTTCAAATGGTTACTATATAGTTTCCTATAATCGCATTAATCTAGGTTTTGTAAAATATGTTGATGGCATACTAAAAAACCATTACCCTAAAGGATTAAGACATTAAAAAATCATGTATGATAAATTAATCAATTTATCGCTACATGATTTTTTTTAATTTCGGATTTAATTCTTTAATTAGTTGTGGTTCTAAATATCTTAAACGTTTATGCTCTTCACGAACTAATTTTTCAACATGTTTTGCTAATTCGATGGAAGTCATATCCTTGTATTCTTCATAAGTGATTGGCTTTAAGAAAGAAAATTGAATAGGATAATATTTCATTTTAGCTTTATTATTAAAAATTCTCCATGTTCCAGATAAGGCAACAGGAATTATTGATTTTTTTGAATTCATTGCAATTTTAAAAGTTCCATATTTAAAGTCATCAACTTCGAAATTTTCCAAACGGCTTCTTGTTCCTTCTGGAAAAACTGTCCAAGATTTATTACCATCCTCTAAATCTTTTGTAACTCTTTTAATAACTTTTAGTGATTGTCTTAAATCTTCTCTTTTCATGAATTCACCATCGATGATCTCAATAGCTTGACATACAAAAGGCATCTTTTTGACTTCGTATTTAGATATAAAAGATAAAGGTTGTTCCAAGATCATAATTTGAATTAATGGATCAAATACACTTTGATGATTTGGTGTAAATAAATATTGTTCATTAGGATTAACGTTCTCTAAACCATTAACATAGATTTTCATATTTAATCTTTTTCCTAATTCAACTAATAAATTTCTCATTTTATTATATCTTTTTGAAATTGGCCTTTTTTCAGGATGTTTTGCATAGCGAAGCATCCAACCAAAAAAGTTTTTTATTACGAACCAACCATTTTTCAAAACAATAATCAAAAACTTCATCTTGTACACCTCACTTTTTATAATATACCACTATGTAAAATAAATTAAAATAAATTTGTATTTTTTGGTGGTGGCAATAAGTATTCAAGAGCCTCAACCAAAATATAAGCCCCTATTTCATCATCTGATTCAATTCGTCCTTTTATAGAGACAAATGATCCATCAGAAAGTCGTGTCATTTCATTATTAGACAAACGATTCCAATAAACACACGGAATATCTTCAAATTTAACATCGTTTGAATCTCTTCTTTTTAAACTATCAATACGAATAATACGAACATTATCTTTAATTTTAGAACCAAGAAAACCATTCAACCACACAAAACTTGCCATAATATTTTCTCCTTTATGGTAAGTATAAACGAATAATTTTTCAAAAAAGTCTCAAATTAGTCTCATTTTTTAACAACAATTACAAGAGTTAATGGATTAATCATCAAAGATTGTGAATATAATTCATCTTTCATAATTCCAGCTTCATTATATAAAACTTGATAATAATCACCTAAATCATAATAAGTAGTTTTATAGCTTGGATTAATAATTATTTTAAATTCGGAATAAGGTTTAATTAATTCTTTATTAATGTACTTAATAACTAATCCACAGTTATCAATATTTTCAAATTCAATGCTATCTTTAATTAATTGAGCATCACTTATTCTTAAGAATTCAAATTGTTTCCTTATTTTAATACAGTCATTAATACTCTTAACCATCCATTTGCGATCTTCCATTTTTGAATAATCAAATTGATTAAAACGATCGCCGAGATTATAAGTGTTATGTTCGCCAAACTTAGATAAACCAATCTCTTGTCCCATATGAATAAAAGGAACACCGTGTGATAAAAGAATTACTTGAGTAATTAAAGAAACTCTTTTAAGTTTTTGACGAGGACTATCAAATTTATTAGTAACATCAATTTTATCAAATAATGTTTCATTATCATGACATTCTACATAGTTAATTGAAAAATTTGCATTATTGAATTTATGATTAAAACAGTAATTTGTACATGTACCTAATAAAGCATATTTAAAACCTTCAAGAAAGGATTCATCTCCTGTTAAGAATCCTTTTTCAGTTACATCATCCATTGAACGTCCTTTTACTATATCACGATATACATCATTAAAATGAGCAATTTTAGGTGTTTTTTCATAATTAAAAATAGTTGCTCTATTAGAAGATGGATAAATAGAAGGCATATCCCATCCTTCACCATAGAACATTAATCCTTCTTTAATTTTCAAACATTCATTTACTAGCGTATTCATTGTATCAACATCTATTAACCCCATTAAGTCAAAACGGAATCCATCGATATTATATTCTTTAACCCAAAATTTACATGAGTCTACAATAAATTTAGAACACATCTTACGTTCACTAGCAAGTTCATTTCCACAAAAAGATCCATTTGATAAAACACCATTTTTATCTCTTCTAAAATAATAATTAGGTGTTAATTTTTCAAAAGCAGATAAATTTACATCATACATATGATTATAAACAACATCCATATTTACTTTAATTTTACTAACATGCAATTTATCTACTAATTGTTTAAATTCATTAATTCGACAATATGGATCATTAGGATTAGAAGAATAACTACCTTCTAAAACATTAAATTGAGCAGGGTCGTAACCCCAATTGTATTTTTTTAATGGATCAAGTTCATCTATTGTCCAGAAATCTTCAACAGGTAAAAGTTGTAAGTGAGTGATACCTAATTTAATTAAGTGTTCTAATCCAGCTAAAGCTCCATCACTACTAGTTCTATTTTCCTCTACTACCCCTAAGTATTTGCCTTTATTTACGACGTTTGTTTGAGAATAACTTGTTAAGTCTCTTACAGAAGCTTCATAAATTATAGCATCTGTATATTGTTTTAAAGGTTCTAATGCTTTTGCTTTAAATAGATAAGTTTTTGAAAAATCAATAACTGCTGAATATTCTGAATTAGCAGTAGATGCTTTTGCATATGGATCAGTTGAAACATTCTTAATGCCATTAATTGTCGTCGAAAATAAATATCTATAACCATCTAGATTACCTTTAATAGTTTCTTTAAAAACACCGCAATCTTCTCTTGTCATAACATATTCTTTAATGGCATTACGTTTATTAATAATTTGTACCGTTGCAGATGTTGCAAGAGGTGACCATAATTTAAAGATTGTTTCTTTTTTTGAATATGTAAAACCTAAATCATCACCATCATAAAAGAATTTTTCATCAATTATCTTTTCAGACATAATCATTGTAACATCTATAAATTCTATATCATCTTGAATTTTTACTTTATAACATCCACCAAAAAGAAATGATTGGACATGAACAAGAAAAATATCAAAATTATCTTTGGAATCTTTTCTTTGTAATTCACTTGTTTCTATTTTTTCATCATTACAAAAAATTTCAACGTGATTAACATAATCACGTAATGAATGATTAATACTTAATTCAATAGTATTTAAATTTAAAAATTTTGCACTTAAGTTATTACTCATTAACTAATACCACAGCTATAGCATAATCTCCATCATGTGAAATAGAGACATCATATTGCTTATCTCTAAATAATAGAATAGGACAATTATTAATATCATAAACAACAGAAATTTCTTTAAAGTTAAGGTCTTTGATTTTGCCATTATTAGCTTTTATGAATGCCTCTTTAGAAGCAAATCTACCAGCTAAGAATTCAGCTTTTTTAGTTCTTTTCTCATAAATTTTATATTCATCGATACTAAGAATTCTTTTAGCTAAACTATCTTTATTTTCATATCTAGGGATATAACAAATATCAACACCAATTCCCATAGCTAATTTCCTTTCTTTGAAATAATATGAACACTTGGAGTGCCAAGTTTAATCTCACCTATTAATTTTAATACATCTTTGTATTTTATGCTAGTAATTGCATTCAATCTTTCAAATAAATTTGATGAAATTGCATATTCACCAGCAAATTCCATACATACATTTTCTGGAACAGTTAATGTCGATATAGCCATTCCTAAAATATGTTTCTTTTGACGTTCAAATATGTCTTTTGAAACATACTTTTCAAGATTTTTTATAATTTCTTTCAATTGTTTAATAAAGCGACTCGAGTTTTTAGTAATACTTTCAATAGAAAATATTGCATAATCCTTACATAAAATGAACCCACCATAAACAGGAGAATCTGAACCCTTATTCTCTCTAATTTCTTTACATAACCTTGCTGAATCAGTAAACAAAACATTTTCTGTTATTGATAATAATGCCAAAAATTCTGAATTAGTCATTTTAAATTTATCTTTTAAAGTAAGTGGAATCTTTATACCTAAAGTATTAAGTGGTATTGGTACATCCATATTAGTATGCTTGTAATCTCTACTAATTTGAGAAGTTTCCTTTCTTTCTCCAAAGACTATTTTATGATTATATTGAGTATCATTAATTTTTAATTTATTTAACTTTGAAACAAAATTTTTTGGTAAGTCCCCTGCAACTATAAGAGTTAACTGATTGACATTATAAAATGATTCAAAAACTAATTTTAAATGATTTAAAGTGGTTCTTTTAATATCTTTTTCATCGCCAACGATATCCTTTTTAATATTGTCAAAGACAAAAAGATTATCAAGTAAACCTGATGATAGTCTATTATTAGGTTCATCATATTTCATTTTCATTTCTTGGATAATAATCTTTTTTTCATTTTCTACTTGCTCTTCTTTAAATTGCAAATTTGTTGTCATATCAAATAGAACTTGAATACCCTTTAGCATATTTTTGGTACAACTAAAATAATAACAAGTATAATCAAAAGTAGTGTAAGCATTAGAATCACAACCTACTTCACTAAGTAACTGAAAGGCATCACCTTTAATAGTATCAAATAAACGATGCTCTAAAAAATGAGCAATACCTGTAGGTATTTCAACATCATCAATAGTTAATGGACATATACGACCACCTACTGGAGCTATAATACATGCACAATTACTTTTATAACCAGGTGTCCTTAATAAAATTGTTTTTAGACCACTTTTTAATTTAACTTCTTCAACACCAATACCATAATTATTCATGCTTCTTTGTTCCTTTCACAACTGAATAGCCAATATATTTTAAATTTTTAGCTAAGTCATTAATATTTTTCATAGATACTCTCTTTATTTCATTAGAAATTACTTTTTCATCAAATAACCTTCCTGTTAAAGTGTAGGAAACAAGAATTCTTAGTAATCTACTTGGATCTTCATAAACGGTATCAAGTGAAGTAAAAAACATTTGCTTTGCGACTTTTAATTCCTCTTGTGTAAAACTTATACTATTAATCAAATCTTTAATACTTGTTATAGCTTCATTAATTTTATCATCATTGACACCAAGCATAATATATAAAAGTCCATATTTAAAAGATATATTACTTGAAATTGTATAGCACAAACCACGTTTTTCACGTATTTCTTTAAATAACTTTGATGTACCAGATTCACCTAACATATTTGAAAATATTAAAGATATCTTTTCATTCTTAAATAAATTTTTATCAAATTTATATAACATTAAAATTTGAGTCTGTTCGACGTCTTTTTCCTTTATAATGCTTATTTCTTTATCGGTCGATATTTGTTTATAATTAATTACATTAAATGAATTTGTAATATTAAAATATCTTCCTAAAACATTTATGACTTTTTGTTTATCAACAATACCTACAAGATAGCAAGTAAATGAAAGTGATTTTATAATATCTTGTATATCATAAATATCTTTAATCGTTACATTTTTTATTTCTTTTATTGATCCATATTTCTCTACATTAATAGATAAATTCTTATCAATGGCTTCAAACATATTTTTCCTACAAATATATGGTGGTTCATTAATTCTATTTTTAATTGAATTTATGTAAGATACTTTTTCATGTTCTAAAAATTTTTCTTTAAATCTTTTTTTATTATCATCAAAAACAAAATCTTTTACAAATGAACAAACACTTTCAAACAAAGTTGAGTCATTAACATATGAATCTTCTACAGTAAGAAATTGAATATTAATATTAATCAAATCTTGTTCAATTGTGTGATAGATAGCCATTCGTAAGCCATATAAATTTTCTTGTTGAGCAATGATTTTTTCTTTTGTTGGGAAAGATGTAGTTCCATAAAAGGCAATGCGTTCAAACATTGTAAGTTTAGCTAAATATTCTTTTTTTAGTGGTAAACTAGCATTAAGTAAAACCACATTTTCTCTAAATTTTATATCATTAATATATTTAAAGCTTTCTTTTTTTATCATTAAAAACTAATCCTTTCTTTTATTAACTTTACATTTACTAGCATTACCACCGGTTGTATTTTCAATAACAATACCTTCTTCTTTTAACTTGTCAAATATTCTTGCAGCTCTTAAAAACCCAAATCCAAATTTTCTTTGAATTAAAGAGCATGATACTTCTTCAAGTGTTAATACATATTGTTTTACTTCATCATATTTCTCATCAATAGATCTCGATTGAAAACTATTTTCATTATTTAAATTTTCATTTTCACGCAAATCTAAAAAATTACGGTCATAATTAGTAGGATAATTGTCACGTAAAAAATCAACAACTCTTCTAATTTCACCATTATCAACATAAGGACATTGTAAACGTGTTAAACCGACACCTTCTATTTCTGGACTATCTACTAATAAATCTCCATAACCCAATAATTTTTCGGCACCACCTTCGCCTAAAATAGTTAAAGAATCAACAGCTTGTGCAACACGTAATGCAACTCTAGAAGGAAGGTTTGCTTTTATGACCCCTGTTATTACATTAACAGAAGGACGTTGAGTAGAAATTACCATATGTATTCCTGCAGCACGCGACTTTTGAGCTAAGCGTACAACAGGAGTTGAAATATCTTTATATCCTTCAACTAAATCTGCATACTCATCAATAATTACAACAATTATAGGTAACGGTTTTAAATCATGTTTTATTGCATATTCATTGTATTGTGAAATTTTTGAAACACCTGCTTGTTCAAAAAGACAGTATCTTTCCTCAGTTTCATTTACTAATTTATTAAGTGCAATTTTAGCCTTTAAATTATCTGTAATAATTGGACATAATAAGTGAGGCATCTCTTTATACTTACTCATTTCAACATGTTTAGGATCTATAAGTAATATCTTTAAATCTTCAGGTTTTGTCTTCATAATTAAAGACATAATTAAATTATGAATAAAAATTGATTTCCCAGAACCTGTAGCTCCAGCCACTAATAAATGAGGAAAATCAGTAATATTAACAGCGACAATATCTCCAGTTATGTTTTTACCTAAAGGAACTTTAAATTTGTTATTTTTATTATTTAAATAAGGAAGGATACATTCTTTAAAAGATACCATTGTTGATTTTTTATTTGGTATCTCTAAACCCGATGTATTCATACCCGAGACAACTTTTTCAAAACGAGCATTTACGCCACCTAATCTTATAGCAACATCATCAATATATTTACTTACTGTATTTACAGAAACATTAGGATCCGTAGTGACTTCAAATCTTGTAACAGATGGTCCAATCTTATAACCAGTAATCTTAGCACCTATTTGAAAGTCTTTAAAAATTGCATTAATTTTTTCTTGTCTTACAATTGATGCATTATTATTTTCAACATGAACATCGTTATTTTCATAATCATTCAATAATTCAATTGATGGATAAATAAAATTATCATCAATTTCTTTATACATATCTTTAGAATTTTTAATAATAGGGATTGGTTGAGAATGAGAAAAAGCATCATCAATAATAACTTTTTTATCTTCAATATTATTTTTATGTTCACCCTCTAATTCATCATCATCGACCATAATATCTTCTGCTTGCTTTTCTTCAGACTTTTCTTCTCTTATTTCCTCTTTAAAAACATTAGCAGGTGCATTAGAAATTAAAACAGGATCTTCATCAATATCTTCAGCTAATATGGGAAAGTCATCATCTTTTTGATCAGATAATGACACACTATTCTTTCCTTCGTTTGGAGAAAAAGTTTCTTCTTGTAATTTAAATTGAGCTTTTTCTGCCGTTACAGTTGGACTAACTCCAGGTTCTCTTTTTATTGGGTTTAAATTATAACAATTATTCTCATTAATTATAAAAGACGAATCGTCATTTTGTTCAATGATAGTTGTTTCCTTCTTTGGTTTAACAGCTTCTTCTTTGATAATTTTAGTTTCTTTTGCAACATAATTATTCTCTTTAGCAATTCTTTTCTTCTCTGCTCTAAATTTGATTGCATCAATTAAAGATTTAATTGGATTATAAATAATTAAACTTGCTCCAACTAAAATAAGTAACAAATATACAATAGTAGTTCCTATATGAGTAATAGCTGTATTCAATAAAGCAGCTAAAAAATATCCTAAAAATCCACCACCTAATGCTATCGTATCACTTAAAGATTCAATTGCAAAAGGAGTAATTTGAAAAGATGACATTTTAAATTCAGATAACATATTTTTTAATACTAAAGTTTCACTATTTGAAGAAGAAATAATTAAACCCACTAGTAATAGAATACATCCTAAAAGTGAAGAATTAATTTTAATGATGTAAGCTCTTCTTTTAACGATTAAATACAAACCATAAATTAACAACATTAAAAAAGGAATAAAACAAAATACACCAAATGCATATGCAAAAATGTAGAAAAGAAAATGACCTACAGGTCCAGTATTAAGAAGACCTATAAGCGCAACTAAACAAAGCATGACTCCTAATAGAATCATCTCTGTGTCTTTTGATAAAAAATTATTTCCTTGATTCCCATTTGGTATTTTCTTATCGTTTGCCATCTTTTTCTCCTTGATTTATTATAACACACTCAAAAATCAATTAAATATTTTTATATAATTTTTGAAAAAAATATTATTATTTTAAAAGAGTAGGTGTTACTTCCACCTACTCTTTACTATCTATATCAATAATGATTGGTAAAACCATTGGATCTCTACCTGTTACTTTACGCAAATATTTAACAGCTTTCTCTTGTGCTTCTTCTTTTATCTCATCAATTGTTCCATCACGAGCAAGTATTTCATTACAAGTCGAAGTAATAATCTCAGCTAAATTATCAATTAATGATTCCGAATCTTTTACTAAAACAAAACCTCTCATTTGAATATCTGGTCCAGCAATAGCTTTCTTTTCTAAACTTGATACACCACATGACATACAAACAACACCATCATCAGCTAGTTTTTGCCTTTCAGCTAGAACTAAAGCTCCAACATCACCAACACCAATACCATCAACTAATAAATCACCAACTTGAATTTTATCTTCTAATAATTTTATTTTATTATCAGATAATTCTAAGATCATACCATTATCTAAAATAATAGTATTCATATGATTATACCCAAGGGCAGAATTAGTAGCAATCTTTGCATTTGCTAGTAAATGACGGAATTCACCTGCAACAGGTAAATAGAATTTTGGATGTAAGATAGATAGAAGGGTTCTCAAGTCATCTTCGTGTGCATGCATTGAAGATATCTTATGGTCATTAATATAAATGACATTACAACCAGTACGATAAACATCATCTACTGTATCAATAGTAACTGTTTCAATTCCTTCGACAGCAGGAGCAGCAATGATGAAAGTATCAGTTGGTTTTATCATTACTTTTTTATCTTCATAATCTCCACCAGCAATTGAAGTAATTTGTGTAAATAAGGACTTTCTATGTCCCATAATAATAAATACTAAATCTTGTTCTCTAATTCTGAAAATTTCATCTAGAGAAGCAACATTTTCTTTTGGAACAGTTAATTGACCTACTGAATTTAAAGTTTGTAAAATACTATTTGTTTGTTCGCCTAAAAAGATAATTTTTTTCTTATTAGTAATACATAATTTTAATATTTCACCTAAACGATAAATATCATAATCATAAAGTGCAAAGAATACTCTACCTGGAGCATCACCAAATTGCTTAGCAATCAAAGGAACTAATTTATGAGATGGAGCTGTAAATCCAGGTACATCTGCACCAATAGACTCACACATTAATAAAGCAACACCACGAGCAGAAAACTTTGATAATGCAACAATATCAAGTCTATTATTTGGATTATCTCCATTATATTCAACTATGAAATTACCAGTATATACTATGTAACCCATATCAGTTTCTATAGCAATACCTACGCTACCCATTATTGAGTGTGCTGTTTGGAAAAACATAAATTTATGTCCAGCTATATCGTACTCAATATCAGGTTTTACTGTAATAAATTCAATTTCAGGTTTTAATTCAAGTCTTTGTAAATCTCGTTTACAAAAAGCAATTGTTACATCTGTTCCATAAACAGGAACTTTTAAACCAGCTTTTGTAAATAAAAAACCAAGACCACCCATCATATCTTCATGTCCATGAGAAATGAAAATACCTTTTACTCTATTTTTATTTTCTGCAAGATAAGTATAATCAGCAATTATAAAATTTACACCTGGTGTAGATTTATCAGGGAACTTAATTCCACATTCAAAAACAAATATATCATCATTAATATCAATACAATATAGATTCTTGCCATATTCATCAAGACCACCTAATGCAAAAATTTTTACTATATCAGACATAAATACCTCCTTAATTGCATTATTTCATATAATCAATAGCATTAATGATTATAACTATTTAGAAAAATTTTTCAATACTTATTTATTATTATAACAACATTATTACAAAATAACATCAATTTGTTTTTGGCTTTCTACTGAAAGTTCAACTAATGGTAATCTTAAATTCATAGATTTATATCCTATTTTACTTAAGTAATATTTTATTGCCATTGGATTAGATTCTAATGATAAAAGTTCAGCCACTAATTTTAGA
Organism: Bacilli bacterium; assembly: GCA_051872335.1. GTDB lineage: Bacteria > Bacillota_I > Bacilli_A > RFN20 > CAG-826 > SUG2458. The sequence continues at coordinate 52,988 of JBJEDT010000037.1, forward strand.
TAATTATCAAGTAAAGAATTATAAAAACCAAATTTGAAATCTTCTATTAAATAGTGCATTTGCTTACCAAATTCTATACTCATAACTGATATTATACCATCAGCACCCGCTTCAATTCCTTTATAAAGGAAACTATCATTTCCAATATAAAACAAGAATTTAGGATATTTTTCCTTTATCAATTTTATTAAATTAATATCATTAGTAGTATCTTTAATACCAATTATATTTGGACATGCATTAATTAGTTTTCTTAAAGTAATTTCTTTTAAATTAACTCCTGTTCTTTTTGGAACATTATATATAATAATTGGTATTTTATATGAATGATTAGCTATTTCTTTAAAATGATGATATAAACCTACCTGCGAAGGCAAATAGACAGAAGGGCACATAACTAAATAAGCTTTAATATCTAAATAAGAAAAATATCTTATTTCTTCAATAGCTTTTTCTGTATTAGGTTCACTAATACCAAGAATAACTTTTAAACTAGTATTTTTCAAACAAAAAATAACTAGTTCTTCTTTTTCTTTTATTGTTAAAGAATGTCCTTCACCTGTCGATCCACCTATTACAACAGTAGTATGATTTTCTTCAACTTTTTTTAATAATTTTAAAAATGTATCAAAGTCTATTTTGTTATCTTCATCAAATGGTGTGCAAATAGCACTAATTAAATGTCCAAACATAAATTAACTCACTCTAGTAATAGATTATGATATTTGCCTATTTTTTGTGAATATAAAAACGCACATCCTAATTGATGTGCGTCTATATTCATTATTCTTCTTTTGTTTCTACTTTAGTCTCAGGTTTAGGTTCAAATTCTTTATGAGAAAGATTAATACGACCTTTGTCATCAATTTCTGTAACTGTAACCTTTAATTTTTGACCAACTTTAACAACATCTTGTGGATGATTTACACGTTTCCAATCTAATTTAGAAACATGTACTAATCCATCGACATTGCCGAATAAATTAACAAAACATCCGAATGATTCAATACGAACTACTGTTCCTTCATATACTTCGCCAACTTTAGCTTCACGAACAATGTCGTAAATCATTTGTGCTGCTTTTTCAATTGCTTCTTTATCAGTGTGATAAATCATAACACGACCATCTTGTTCGATATCAATCTTAACATTATCACATTGAGCAATAATTTCATTAATAACTTTACCACCTTGACCAATAACATCGCGAATCTTATCGACGTCGATTTGCATTTGATGTAATTTAGGTGCGTATTTACTTACTTCTTTACGTGGTTCAGAAATTGCACTTAACATAACTTCTAAAATCTTTGCACGTGCTTCATGAGCTTGAGCTAAAGCTTCTTTTAATACAGCTTTATTAATTCCTTTAATCTTAATATCCATTTGTAAAGCTGTAATACCATTAGGTGTACCTGCAACTTTGAAATCCATATCACCAAAATGGTCTTCCATACCTTGAATATCAGTTAAAATTGTGTATGGATGATTACCATCTAATGGTCCACTAGAAATTAATCCCATAGCAATACCAGATACAGGAGCTTTAATTGGAACACCAGCTGCCATTAATGCCATACATGAAGCACAAATTGAAGCTTGTGAAGAAGAACCATTTGATTCAACAACTTCAGATACACAACGAATTGTATATGGGAATTCTTCTTCAGAAGGAATAACATAAGATAATGCTCTTTCACCTAATGCACCATGACCAATTTCACGACGTCCAGGTGTACCCATTCTACCGATTTCACCGACTGAATAAGGTGGGAAATTATAATGATGCATCCAACGTTTAGAATCTTCAGCAGATAATGAATCTAATAATTGTTGATCTGCTAATGATGCAAGTGTACAAGTAGAAATAACTTGAGTTTGTCCACGTGTAAACATTGCTGAACCATGAACTCTAGGTAATAAATCAACTTGAGCATCTAAAGGACGAATTTCATTGATTTTACGTCCATCAGGTCTAACTTTATCTTCTGTAATTAAACGTCTAACTTCATTTGCGACAAGTCTTTCTAACATATCGTTAACTTGAAGCATTGTATATTTTAATTCTTTTTCATTAGCATATTCTTTAGCTTCATACTTTGCAATAACTTCAGCCTTAATTGCATCTATTGCTGCAGCACGTTCTAATTTATCAACGATTGAAACTGATTTAACAATTCTTTCCTCTGCTTGAGCACGAATATCATCTTCAATTTCTTTTGATACTTCGTATAAACTAACTTCTCTTTTTTCTTTGCCAATTTCTTTAGCAATTTCTTTTTGGAATACACATAATTTTTTGATTGCTTCATGACCAAACATTAAAGCATCAAGCATATCATCTTCACTAACTTCTGCAGCTCCAGCTTCAACCATGTTAATAGCATCATATGAACCTGCAACAGCTAAGTTAATATCACTTTTTTCTTTTTCTTCAACAGATGGATTAATAATAAATTTACCATCAACACGTCCTACATAAACACCAGCAATAGGACCATCAAATGGAATATCAGAAATGCATAATGCAAGTGAAGAACCAAACATTGCTGTCATTTCAGGTGTACAATCTTGATCAACTGACATAACAGTATTAACAATTTGGACTTCATTTCTGAATCCTTCTGAGAACATTGGTCTAATTGGTCTATCAATTAACCTTGCTGTTAAAGTCGCATGTTCTCCAGGGCGACCTTCTCTTCTTAAGAAACTTCCAGGAATTTTACCAACTGCATATTGCTTTTCTTCATAGCCTACAGTTAATGGGAAGAAATCTCCTTCCTTTGGTTCATCAGAAGCACATACTGTGGACAAAACTACGGTATCATTCAAGCGAACTAAAACAGCACCATCTGCTTGTTTAGCAATTTCACCTGATTCAACGATCAGTTTCTTTCCTTCGAACTCTAGTTCGAATACTCTTTTTGCCATATTCTTTACCTCTCTTTAATTTAACTTAAATATTATAACACACTTTTATTATTTACATATACTAAATAGAATAAATATTATTTATTATTTATGTTTGATGTTTACTTATATCCTTTTATTGGAACATTATTATGTTTTATATTTTCTTTAATTGGTGCTTCTTTTGTATTTTTCCCTTTTTTAAAAAAATCTCAATTATTTCAAAATTTTTTAATGAGTTTTTCTTCTGGTATTATGGTTGCTGTAACTTGTTGGTCATTAATTTTACCCTCATTAAATTACTTTGATAATATGAATAAAAATATTATTTATACTTCTTTATCGATTGTAATAGGAGTAATTATATTTTTATTAATTGATTTTTTTATTACAAAAAAAGAAAGTACTTTTAATGAACATTTTATCTTCCTATCATTAACTTTTCATAATATTCCTGAAGGAATGTCGGTAGCCATTCTAATTGCAAACATTCAATCTCTTCAACCAATGAATATAATCCTTGCTTGTTCATTAGCATTAGGTGTAGCCATACAAAATATTCCTGAAAGTAGTACAATTTCTTTTTATTATAATCAAAAAGGAAAAAGCAAATTTAAAAGTTTTCTTTATAGTGCCTTATCTGGTATTGTTGAACCAATATTTGGATTAGTTGCAATTCTTCTTTTTAACCTGTTTAGTAATATTCTACCTATTCTTTTATCTTTATCAGCAGGAACAATGCTTTATGTAACATTAAAAGAATTATTGCCTGAATGCTATGAAAACTATGGTAAAAGCAAAACAGCCTTCGCCTTTTGCTTAGGTTTTGTATTTATGACAATTCTCGATATTGCTTTATAAAAAAAGCATCTCAATTGAGATGCTTGATTTAGAATTACTTTCTAATTTCTAATTCATGAATTAATTTAACATAAGCTTCATGATCTTTTTTAGCTAAGTAGTCTAATAAACCACGTCTTTTACCAACTAAGATCATTAAGCCACGACGTGAATGATGGTCGTGAATGTGAACTTTTAAGTGAGCTGTTAAGTTCTTAATTTCAGCAGTTAAAATTGCAATTTGAACTTCTGTAGAACCTGTGTCATTTTCGTTTTTACCAAACTTTTTGACTAATGCAGCTGTTTGTTCTTTAGTTAAAGCCATTTTTTTATCCTCCTATTTAATTTCTTAACTTAATCAAAGTATAACGTCGGAGTATCGCTAAACTGAGAATAAGTCGCAAAAGTATTTTACCAATAATAACTATAAAAAGCAATTACTTTTTGAAATAATTAATAATTGTTTTTTTATTTAATTCAAGTTCCTTTTTTAAGTCATCAAATGAAGCAAAAGTTTTTTCCTCTCTTAAAAAATCAAGAAACACAATTGAAACATGTTCATTATAAATATCTTCATCAAAATCAATAATATGTGCTTCAATAATAGAGTCATTTAATTCATCAATAGTCGGATGTTTTCCAACATTTAGCATAGCGTTATATACTTTATTTTGCACTCTAACTTGACCAATATAAACTCCATCTCTTGGTAAGTAATATTCTTCATCTAATTTAATATTTGCAGTTGGAAAATTAATTTTCTTTCCATTTTTAAACCCATGAACTACTAGTCCATCTACTTCATATGGTCTTCCTAAACACATATTAACATCACTGATATTTCCATTTTGTAAATCATTAATTATTCTAGTAGATGAAATTTTTCCATTGTTATCGACAACGGCTGCTACTTCATAGGTTTTAAAATGTTTATTTAATAATGAAATATCTCCTGCTCCAAATTTTCCAAATCGATAATCAAAACCAACAACGAGTGAAGAAGGATTTAACTTTTTTAAAAAATCACTAATAAATACTTCTGGAGGCATCGAAGCAAAATCTAAAGTAAAATCTTTAGTTAGTACAATATCAGTACCAAATGATTCAAAAATTTGTAATCTTTTAGTAATTGGAGTTATCAAGGAAGAATTTAGTCGATTATTTAAAACAAATTTAGGACTACTAGTAAAAGTTAAAGCTGCTACTAATGAATTACTATTTTTAGCCTGATTTAAAAGAGCTTGATGCCCTTGATGTACACCATCAAACATACCAAGACATAAAGCACAATTTTCTGGTAATTTATAATTTTTATTTTTATCAAGATTTATAATTTCCATTAAAATAATCCTCTTACTACTTTAAATATTTTACCATGATCTCTTTCGATAATGGCAATAGGTTCGTTCTTTTCACTGCATATAAATAATCTATTACTTTTTGTATCAAAAGGAAGATGTTTTCCATTTTTAATATCTTCTACTAATTTATCATTAACATGTAAAGTTTCAATATTATCTTTTAAGGCATCATAAATATCAATAATATCATCACTTGCAATATCTTCTACTTTTTTACTACTTTCTAGTAAAAAAATGCCTACCTTTTTCCTAGTTAATGAAATTAAGTGTCCTAGTGTTCCAAGTTTATGAGCAATATCATTTCCTAAGACCCTAATATAAGTACCCTTTGAACAAGTTACTTCAAATCTAATAATATTTCCTTCATAATGTAATAATTTTATGTCATAAATATTAATTTGTCTTGAAGGCAATTCTACTTGAATACCATTACGTGCATATTCATATAATTTTTTTCCATTAACTCTAATTGCACTATAAAGAGGAACAGTTTGTGTAACCTCACCTTTAAAAGAATTTAAAACATTATTTATATCATCAAGCGTATATTGTTTAACTTCTTTTTCTTCAACGACAACACCATCTTTATCAAGAGTATCAGTAGATGCTCCAAGAAACAAAGTAGCAACATATGTTTTCACTTTTTCTTCTAAAAATTGACTACATTTAGTACCTTTACCTATTGTTAAAACAAGTAAACCATCTGCAAAGGGATCTAATGTACCAGTATGCCCAATTTTTTTTGTATTAAACTTCTTAGATACCATATTTACAATATCTCGAGATGTGATACCAACTGGTTTATTTATTAACAATATTCCGTCCATTATATTCCCCTTTTCAAACATTTTTATTATAATATGAAAGAATAAATAAAGGAAGATTTACTATGAAAGCAATTAGAAGAATTTTAGCAAGTTTACGAAAAGCTGATACAATGTTTAACTTAATACAAGATGGTGATACTATTGTTGTTGGTGTATCTGGTGGAAAAGATTCTTTGCTTTTAGTATATGCATTAAATCTATATACTAAGTTTTCACAAATGAATTTTAAAATTGTTCCTGTCATGCTAGATTTAGGTTTTCCAAATAGCGATTTTACAAATATTAAAAAATGGTTTAAAGATAATGGAATGGAACTTGTTATAGAACCTTGTCAAGATGTTTACTCTATTTTAAAAACATATCAGGATAATCATAACGAACCAAAATTACCTTGTTCAATTTGTTCAAGAATGAAAAAAGCTGCTATTAATAAGTTTTGTAACGAACACGGATACAATAAAGCAGCCTTTGGTCACCATGCCGATGATGCCATTGAAACTTTATTAATGAATCAAATTCATGGAGGAAGAATAGCTACTTTTGCACCAAAAATGATTTTAGAAAGAGCTCAAATTACTTTTATAAGACCTCTTATTTTTGCCCGTGAAACAGATATTATTCAAGCTTGTAAAGAACTTAACATTACACCAATGAAGTCACCATGTCCTAATGATAAAATAACCGAACGTGAAACAACTAAAGAAATGTTAAATGATATTTATAAAAATCATAAGGAAAGTAAAGATAATTATAAATATATGCTCATTAATGGTGATCAATTAGATTTGTGGTACGATAAAATTGAATATAAATTAAATAACTCAAATATCTATGTTAAAGTAGTACGAAGCAAAAAAGAAACACTTGAGATGATTTCTATTCGTTATAAAACATTTACTCAACAAATGAATATTGAATTCGAAAATGAATTTGATGGCAGTGATAATAATGCAGTTAACTTTTTAATATATAAAGATAAGATAGCAGTAGGCACAATACGATATGTACAAGAAGATAAAAATGTATTTCGTTTAGGCCGATTTGCTGTCTTGCCTGAATATCGTAAACACGGTCTAGGCACTCAATTATTTAAATTTGTAGAGAATTACATTAAATTAAAAGTAAATCCCTGCACTATATATTTTCACGGAATGGCATACCTAAAAGATTATTATATTGCTTTAGGATATGAATGTATTGGTGATGTTTTCTTAGAAGAAGATATTGAACACATTGAATTTAGGAAATTTATCAAATAGAATAAGTACTAAAAAACTACTAAAAAAGTGGTAGAAATCTACCACTTTTTCTTTATTGATTCAAGTTCTTCTTTTTCTCTTTTTAGACTTTCTTCAAGCTTTTGGCTTCTTTCAAAGGAATCATCTATGTGAAAAGATAACTCAGGAGTCTTATGAATATCTAAGGTTTTAGCAAGTTCATGCCTAATAAAACTTTTTGATTTATTTAACTCTTCTAATCTTTTTTCTGGTGTACCACCTTTTTTACCCATAAATGAGACATAAACTTTAGCATATGAGAAATCATTTGTAACATCAACACCAGTAATTGTTATAAATCCCAAATTAGGATTCTTAACCTTAAACATAATAATTTCTGTTACTTTTTTTGCAATAATTGATGAAACTCTTTCGCCTTTATTTGCCATAAGATTCACCTACTTTTTCATTTCAATCATTTCATAGCCTTCAATAATGTCACCTTCGTGTTCATCATTAAAGTTTTTAATCATTAATCCACATTCAAAGCCAGTTTGAACTTCCTTAACATCTGCTTGGAAACGTTTAAGTGATGCTAATTCACCTTCATAAACAATAACACCATCTCTTAATAATCTTATGGATTGATTGTGTTTAATAGAACCATTTATAACATAACATCCAGCAATAGTACCAACTTTACCAACTTTGAAAAGTTGTCTAACTTCTGCTTGTCCTGTCACTTTTTCAACTAATTCAGGTTTTAATAAACCTTTCATAGCTGCTTCCATTTCTTCAATAAGTGCATAAATAATACGATGTAATCTAATGTCAACTTTTTCTAATGCAGCTTTTGCTCGTACATTTGCATCTGGTCTTATATTAAAACCATAAATAATTGCATTAGAAGCCGAAGCAAGTAGGACATCACTTTCTGTAATTGCACCAGCTGTAGAACGAATTACATTAATTTTAACTTCATCATTATTTAATTTTTCTAAGCTAGCTTTAATTGCCTCAGCAGAGCCTTGTAAATCAGCTTTAATAATTACATTAATAGTTTGAACTTCACCTTCGTGAATTCTATTATACAAATCGTCTAAAGACATTGCAGAACTTCCGTGTCTTTCAGAATCAACTTTTTGTTGTTTTCTTTTTTCAGCTATATCACGTGCTTGTTTTTCAGTTGGGAAAGCCATAAATCTATCACCAGCAACTGGAACATCTGCAAGACCAATAATTGAAACTGGAGTCGAAGGACCAGCTGTCTTTAAGACTTGATTATATTCATTAGTCATTCTTCTTACACGGCCATATGAAGCACCCACAACAACATAGTCACCAGCATTTAAAGTACCATTTTGTACTAAAATATTAGCTTTAGGACCTTCACCTTTATCTAGGAAAGCTTCTAAAACTGTACCATAAGCATAACGTGATGGATTAGCTTTTAATTCAGCCATCTCAGCAACAACTAAAATATTTTCTAAAAGTGTATCTACACCTATATTTTGTTTAGCTGAGATATTACAGAAGATGGTGTCTCCACCCCACTCTTCTGGACATACTTCTAAAGCCATTAATTCTTGTTTAACTTTATCTAAATTAGCAGTTGGTTTATCAATCTTATTAATAGCAACAATAATTGGTACTCCAGCAGCTTTAGCATGGTCAATAGCTTCTTTTGTTTGAGGCATTACACCATCATCAGCAGCTACAACAATAATAACAATATCAGTTACTGAAGCACCTCTACTTCTCATTGCAGTAAATGCTTCGTGTCCAGGAGTATCAATAAAAGTAATCTTCTTACCTTTTATTTCTTTTTGATAAGCACCAATTGCTTGAGTAATAGCACCAGCTTCAGTAGAAACAATATTAGACTTTCTAATTGTATCAATAAGTGTTGTCTTACCATGATCAACGTGTCCCATAATTGTGACAACTGGTGGTCTTTCAACTAAACATTTTTCTTCATCAAAAATTTCCAATTCTTCAAAATTTTCTTCAGAAACAACTTTCTCTTTCTTAAAGTCATATCCAAATTCTAGACATATTTGTCCAATTAAATCATCGCTTAAAGTAGTGTTGATGGTAACCATTGTTCCACTCATAAATAATTTTTTAATAATATCAGATGAATTAACATTCAATTGTTTTGCTAACTCACCAACTGTAATATCTCCAGTATAGACAAATACACCACCATTAACTTTATTTATTTGATCTTTTTGTTTAAAATTTTGAGGTATATTTGAAACACGATTGGAGTGATTCTTCTTTTTATTATTTTGTCCCATTAACATCACCCTCCTTTAATAGACTTTTTACTTTAGCAATTAACTTAGGCTCAAAAAGCCCAATGACAGCAACATCATTCATGCCAATCGATTTACCAAGTAAATCTTTTGTGGCATATATGACGTATTCGGATTGATAAAAATTACATTTATCAATCCATCTTTTTTTAGTATTATCACTTGCATCAATTGCAATAATAATAAATTTATGTTTTTTAGTTTTTAATATAGGAAGTACATTATCACCAAATGCGATTTTATTAGCTCGCCGTGCAAGACCTAATAAATTAAGTATACTACTTTGCATCTATAATCCTTTTTATATCATCATAAATTGAATCAGGAATATCAGTTTCTAAAGCTTTTCCTAGAGCGTTTTTCTTTTTAGCTGCTTCTAAAGCTTCATAGGTCATTTTAATATATGCACCGTGGCCGTTAAACTTACCAGTTGTATCGACAAGTAAATGCCCTTCTTTATCTTTTACAACACGTAAAAGTTCTTTTTTTGGACAAATTTCATTTGTAGCAACACATCTTCTCATTGGAATTTTTTTTGCCATAATCACATACCTCCTTTTAAAAATTAGTCATTATTATAATATGAATCATATTCGTCGTAATCGACTTCTTCTTCATATGTATCTTCTTGTGCTTCTTCCTCTTCTAATTGTCTAATTTCTTCTTCAGTATAAATAGACATGTAAGTAGATTTATCAACTACTGGTCTATTTTCTTTTTCTTCTTCAACTTCATCTTCTGAAGTATCATTCTTTTTATAATTACGTTTTCTATTAGCATAAGCTTGTTGTTGATCGCGACGTTTCTTTTCTTCTTCTAATTCTTTTTCTAAATCAGCAAGTTTCTTAGTCTCTTTAACGATAACTTTTTGTTCAACAACAGGTTTTTCCTCTTTTACAGGAGATGAAACTTCCTCAACATATTCTTCTACATTTTCATTTGCTGGCTCTACAACTTCTTCAACAAATTCTTCTTCTGATTCAGTTTCTTCAAAAGTTTCCTCTTCAAACGTATCTAATTCTGTTTCATGTTTAATCTTACTTAATTTTTTCATTTCTTCTTCTGCTTTAATTTGTTCAATTGACTTATAGATAACATTTTCACGTAATGCTTCATCAATTTCTTTAATATCAATGTTCCATCCTGTCAATTTAACAGCTAATCTAGCATTAACACCTTTTTTACCAATTGCTAAACTTAATTGATCATTTTTAACAACTGCTACAGCTTTCTTTTCTTTTTCATCTAATGCAACACCAACGACAATTGCTGGTCTTAAAGCATCAGCAATATATAAAGCTGGATTTTCATTATATTGAACAATATCGATATTTTCTTTTTCTTTATTATTACCTAATTCACTACTAATAGATTGAATACGAGCCCCACTTACACCAATACAGGTTCCAACAGGATCTATATCTTTATCAGTTGAATAAACAGCAACTTTACTTCTTTCACCTGCTTCACGAGCTATATCCTTAATAATAACTTTTCCTTCTTGAATTTCAGAAATAATATTTTCAAATAATCTTTTTAATAAACCTGGCTCTGTACGTGAAACAATAATTTGAGGTCCTTTTGGAGTTGATACAACATCAACAACATATAATTTAACAATTTGACCGACCTTAAATGTTTCGTTTTTAATTTTTTGACTACGTGGTAAGCAAACATTTGTACGTCCAATATTAATAATAGTTAATCTATCATCAACTTTTTCAACTGTACCATCAATCATTTCATCTTTTTTATCAATATATGTTTCATAAATAGCTGCTTTTTCACACTCTGCTAATTTTTGTTTTAAAACAGATTTAACGTTTTGTGCAGTTAATTTTGTTAAATCATCAGTTGGAACTTCAATTTCATAATCATCTCCAACTTTATAATTACCACCATTTTCATTAGCATCTTCTAACGAAATTTCAACAAAATCATCTTGTACTTCTTCAACAACTCTTTTGATATTGTACATAGCTATTGTTGCTTTTTTAGGGTCAATATCAACTCTAACTCTAGCTTCTTCCATATCGTCTGTAATACCTAATTGTTTAATGAAGCCTTTTTCTAATGCTTCTTTTAATGCATTAATAATGCTTTCTTTAGAAATTCCTTTTTCTTTTTCAAGTGAATCTAGTGCTTTAATAAAATCTTTTGCGTTAATCATACTTTCTCCCTCAACTAGAATTTAATTGCTAAACGAGCTCTATCAATAGTGCTCAATAATAAGTTTGCTTTCTTTACTCTTGCCTTATCTTTATATTGTAAAGTTAATGTGTCATTTTCTATCATTATAATATCACCCTCTATATCATTCATACCTAAATAAGGATGTGATAAATGTAAATGCACATAATACCCTACATATGAAGGTAAATCTTCAAGTGCTATTGGTCTTTCTGCACCAACACTTGAAACGTCAAGCATATAGTTTGATGTAATTAAATCAGCTTTATCTAATTCTATAGATAATTGTTCTGAAATTTTGACAATCAAATCAAGATCTACTTTTCCAACTTTTTTATCAACAAACAATCTTAAAAATAAATCTTTACCTTCTTTTTTAAAAGTCACATCAAATAGAATGCAATCATTTTGATCAATAATAGGTGTCGCAATTTCTTTAACTTTTTCAATAATATCCAAGACTTTCCCTCCATTCAATAGAAAGAGTGAGGCTTCCCTCACTCATCAAGACTAAATAATTGTTAACTTAATAACACAATTATATTATCAAATAATAAATTAAAAATCAATAATTTTTAAAAACTTACTATGTTTTACCATGTTAACTTTCAATTGATGTGAGACTTTTTTGTCCTTGCTTACTTCTTATTGTA
>JBJEDT010000038.1:0-6746 GCA_051872335.1 Bacilli bacterium
GCCAGGACTCTTTTATTTTCCTAAATTTAGTCTCACATCATTTGAATTAGTACAGGCTGATGTAATTGCAACAATAAAATTCAATTATACTTATTCATTAGTATATTTTATGTTTTTGTTACATTTATGTTGTCATTTAACAAAAATTTATTCAAATAAAAGCAATTGATTCATTAAATCATCAAGTTTATCATTTATTTCTTTCTCTTTATTTTCTAATAAGAGCATTTTGTCCTTATCTAAATAATTTTCTTCTTTGAACATATCTTCCTTAATTTCTTTAAGTTTCTTTTCTAAAATAGTAATATCTTTTTCAATTTTACTTTTAGAAACATTAGGTTTCCTTTCAACCGTTTGATTATATTTCTTATCAGAATAAGAAAGATTTTCATTTTTTTTAATAATTTCATCTTCAATAGATTTAAAAGAATCATAATTGCCTTCATGATAATATGGTTCTTTATCGTAAACATATAATATTTTATTAGCAATACTATTAATGAAGTAACGATCATGCGAAACAAAAATTATACAAGAGTTAAATCCTTTTAATGCGTCAATTAAACTTTCCTTTGTGATTAAGTCTAAATGATTTGTTGGCTCGTCTAAAATTAAAACATCATAATCATTTAATACAATTTTGGCAAGTATCAATCTCATTACTTCTCCACCAGATAAAAAAGAAACATTTTTAAAAACATCATCTCCATGGAATCCAAACTTTCCAAGATGATTTCGTAATTCTTTTTCACCTAATAATGGATATAAATTTAAAAGATACTCTAAAATAGAACAATCTTCATTAAATATGAAATCATTTTGTTGGATATAACCAATTTTTAGAGGGCAAAGTCTATTAATTGAACCATCTACTAAAGGGATTTCCCTTAAAATAGTCTTTAGTAAAGTTGTCTTACCAGTACCATTATCACCAATAATTGCTAAATGATCTCCACCAAAAAGATAAAATGAAAAAGGTTTAATCAAAACTTTATCACTAAAACCTATAGTGCAATCTTCAAAATAAATAATTTTTTTATCATTTCGAATTTCACCGTCAAAAGAAAATTTTATTGCTCTTTCACTTGATAATGGTTTATCTATTTTTATCATATGTTCAAGTTTCTTTTCTCTATCCTTCGCTCTACTGACAAATCTTGGTTTTGGTTTGAAATATTCAATAAATCTTTTCATTCTTTCTATTTCTTTTTGTTGTATTGAATACTCTTTCATCTTAATTTCATAGTTAGCTTTTTTTTGAGCTACATAACTATCAAAATTTCCATTATATGTTACCGATGTATTATGTTCAATCTCAACAACTTTATTTGCAACTTCATTAATAAAATATCGATCATGTGATACAAATAAAATTGCACCATTATAACATTTCAAATATTGTTCTAACCAGTCGATTGTAGACACATCAAGATGATTTGTTGGTTCATCAAGTATTAATAAATCAGGTTTTAAAAGTAACAATTTGATAAAAGCCATTTTAGTTCTTTCTCCACCAGAAAACGATTTTATAGGTCGATCGATTACTTCTTTGCTAAAGCCAAATTTAAAAAGCATCATCTCAATTCGATAATTATAGTCATAACCTCCTAGACGCTCAAACTCGTCCACTTTATTTATATATTTTTTTTCTAAATCTTTATTACTAGGATCTAAAGAATATTCATTTGCTAACTCATTCATTCTCTTTTCCGTTTCAATAACATCTTTAAAAACTAAAAGTGCTTCTTCTTTTAATGTGTTATCAAGTGATTCAATAACATTTTGAGATAAATATCCTATAGTTTTATTTTTAGCTATCGATATACATCCTTTTAAATCCGTTGTTCCATTATTAGAAATTTCTTCTTCACCTAATATAATTTTCAATAATGTAGATTTCCCTGTGCCATTATTGCCAACAATTGCAACGCGATCATTATCATTAATATTAAAATTTATATCATGAAAAAGTTCAGTAGAACCAAATTTTTTTGTTATATTTTGAACAGACAATAAAATCATTTATTTGCCTCCAGACTATTAAAATTAACCTTTATAAATTGTGCAGTTTTAAATTTTTCTTCTTGATCCTCTATATCATCATTAACATAAAAAACCGTTTTTATAAGCTTCTTTTTATCTTTAATTTTTAAAAGATTTTCTTTTCTTAAGAAACATGAAGATACTGCACCATTAACAATAGTTCTTTCCCAAAAAATTAGTCGTTTATTAATTATATAGGAAGGACATCCACATAAAACATTTAATAATGTTTGAAATACATCATCACAAATCATACATCCAATATCACCTACATTGTACAAACTTTGTTTCATAATGTTAAAAAATGATTCCAAATCATTTTCTTCAATGATATTAGTCTTATTTTTAAAAGGTACATAAAGTTTAAAACTTCCTTTTTTTCCAAATCCAATCTCATCTTTATCACCATAAATGTAATTTCTATTATTAAAAGATTTTTTACATTTTTTTGATTTGAAAATACTATCGATAAAACCATTTCCACTATAAAAATCATATTTTTTTTCGAAATATAAAAAAGAATCTTTTGTTAAGAAGGTAATTTCATAATTGCGATATAGAGCAGCTAATAGCAATAATATCGTAGGATAATTATTTTTATATTTAGTTAATATTTTATTTCCAGGTTCTAAACCTTTATTTTCCATATAAGAAATCATCCTAAACATATCATAATATAGTTCTTCAAAATTCTTTACTATTAAATGTCCGTATTCTTTATATAAAATAGCAGTTTTATCAGGATAATTTTTTAATATACTTTTAAACTTATCTATAATCACAATACTTCCCCCTTCTTCATTTTAAATTAAATTAAAATATTAAGAAATAAAAAATCATATTTAAATTAGTTTTTATTGTATAATAAGAGAGATTTAGGAGGCTATTCATGAAATACAATGCAATTTATGGCCAATCAGGTGGACCTACATCTATAATTAATTCATCTTTATATGGCGTTATTAAAGAATGTAAAAAACATAAAAGAAAAATTGACCAATTATTTATTATGAAAAATGGTATTGATGGATTAATTAGTAATCAAATCATTAATGCTAATAAACTTTCAAGAAAAAATATTAATTTACTTAAATTTACACCTAGTGCCTTTTGTGGTTCAGTAAGAAAGAAACTAGATGAACCATCCTTAAATAATAAAGATTATTTAAAAATTATCTCCACATTAAAAGAAAACAATATACGTTATATTTTTTTAAATGGTGGAAATGATTCAATGGATACTGCTTTAAAATTATCAAAGTTTTTTGAATTAATTGATTATAAATGTATTGTAGTAGGAATTCCTAAAACTATTGATAATGATTTATTGTATACTGACCATACACCTGGTTTTGGTAGTGCTGCAAAGTTTATCGTTAATACTATGCAATGTTTAACATATGATAATGACTGCTATAATAATGGGAGAGTAAATATTGTTGAGATTATGGGCCGTGATACAGGTTGGTTAACAGCTTCATCTATTCTTGCATCTAAAAATAATTGTGCACCCGATTTAATTTATGTACCTGAGGTAGATTTTTCAATTGAAAAATTTCTAAATGATGTAAAAAAAATATATAAAAAGAAAAAAAGAGTCTTAGTTGCTGTTTCAGAAGGTATTCATGACAAAGAAGGAAACCTAATTTTACAAAATAGTACTTCTGATGTGTTTCACCATGCTCAATTAGGAGGGGTTGCATATTACTTAACTCAAATTATTCAAAATGAACTCCATATTCCTACAAGGGCTATTGAATTATCTATACTCCAAAGATCATTTGCACCTTTAATTTCTAAAGTTGATCAAATTGAAGCTATTAATTGTGGAAGAGAAGCAGTTAAATTGGCACTTTTAAATAAAACTTGTAAAATGATTACAATGGTTCGAGCAAATACAAAAAAATATAAAATCAAATACTATTATCAAGATATATTAGAAATAGCAAATAACATTAAATATCTTGATAAAAAATATATTAACAGCAAAAATAATAATATTAATTCATCTTTCTTAAATTATATTGAACCTTTAATTGGTGGTAAAATAATCAATCCTTCAACAAATGGATTGAATGATTTTTCAAATAAACAATCTAAATAGTTAAAAGATATCCATTTAATTGGATATCTTTTTTATTTAGTATCTTTATCTAGAATAGATTCACTTACAAAGAATAGATGGTCTCCAGCACGTTCAAGATTTGAGATTAGATTAATAAATACACCAGAAGATTTAGGTAAA
Source organism: Bacilli bacterium (assembly GCA_051872335.1). GTDB lineage: Bacteria > Bacillota_I > Bacilli_A > RFN20 > CAG-826 > SUG2458. Next base: position 4,289 of record JBJEDT010000038.1, read on the forward strand.
CATTCATTATTTTCAAGTCTAGTAATGTGTTCTTTTATCATCGTTTCCCTTAAATCATCAATGTTTTCTTCACAATTACTAATTTGCTCAATAAGTTTATTTTTTGTTTTATAATGAGATGCATCATTTAAATTACTTACATTTTTAAATTGATTTTCTAACATACCCATACATAGCGTTAATTCTTGATTAACTTTTTCTGAAAAATTAATATCGTTATTAATTACTTTTTTTGTATAGCCAATCATATTATCAGCTATTTCAATCAATCTATAGAAGTCATTAATGATTTTATGAAGTTTAGCAATATCATGTTCTTGTGTATCAAGTTTACAAGTAGATGAAATTTTAACTAAATAAGCAAGTAATTCTTCATTTAATGATTGTACATTTTGCATATCTTCGCGTAACTTATGTCTTCTTTCATAATCTCTATCAAGCAACATATCAAACCCATTTTTTAGAGCGTTCATAGATAATTCACCCAATCTAAAAGCTTCTTTAGTAGCTTGATCAATAGCAATTGAAGGTGTATGGAGAAAACGATCATCAATATATGTCGTGACCTGTTCATTCTTTTTGTCCTTTATTATTAACTGAGATAGTTTTACAAAATACTTACTTAAAGGAGCAAAAATTAGAGTACATATTATATTAAAAAAAGTATGAAACATTGCTATGCTTGTTTGAGGAGCTCCGCTAAACCATTTATTAAACGTAAAATCCATAAAATTTGGAACAAACAATAAGAAAATGAAAAATAGTATCGCACCAAATGTATTAAACATCAAATGAATCAATGATGTTCTTTTTGCATTTACACTAGCACCTATAGAAGAAATCAATGCTGTTGAACACGAACCTATATTAGAACCTAAAATGATATATAAAATTGCATTCCCTCCGGTAGTTCCGCCTCCTATAACCATTCCTACGGCAGCCATAGAAATCAAAATAGTTGTCACAGCACTTGATGATTGAACAATTGCAGTAAATAAAATACCAAAAAGTAAAAGTAAGAAAGGATTACTACATGAGCTTAAAAAAGATGTTACCTCTGATAATTTATTAAATTCTGACATTGAATTTTTCATAAGCGATAATGCAACAAAAACTAATCCTAAACCAGCAATAGCCAAACCAGTAGTTTTTACTTTTTCTTTTTTGCATACCATATAAATAACCATTCCAATAATTGAAAATAAGGTAGCATAGAGAGCAACATCAAAACTTCCGAGAGCAGCTATTTGTGCCGTAATAGTTGTTCCTATATTTGCACCCATAATCATGGCTGTCGCTTGAAGTAAGGACATAGCACCAGCATTAACAAAACCAACAATCATAATAGTTGTTGCACCACTTGATTGTATAATAGCAGTTGTTAAAGCACCAATACCAATACCTACAGGGATATTTTTAGATGTTTTAGAAAATAATTTTTTTAACCCAACATTAGCTAGTCTTTCTATATTATCAGATAGCATTTTAAACCCAACAAGTAAAATTCCTAATCCACTTAATAATGTAATGATTGCTTCGATTACTTCAGTTTTCATAGGTCCTCCTTGAACTATATACAATATTTTCTTATTTAAAATTAATTTAATTTTCAAGCATAAATAATCATTTTTTAAATATGCAAAATTGCTAAATCAACATTTCGATTTATTTTGTTCCAAAAATTCTATCTCCTGCATCACCCAAACCAGGAAGAATATAGCCCTTATCATTCAATTTTTCATCTAGAGCTGCCAAATAAATATGCACTTCAGGAAATGCTTTTTCTACTGCTTCAACACCAGAAGGGCATCCTACTAAACACATTAATCTAATATTTGTATAACCTCTAGATTTAACTGCATTAATTGCTGCAATTGCACTACCACCTGTAGCTAACATAGGATCCACTATAACAACTAAAGGGTTATCTGCTTCAGGTAACTTAAAATAATATTCAACAGGTTCAAGTGTTTTCTCATTTCTATACATTCCAATATGTCCTATACGTGCAGTTGGAATCATATTCCTAACTCCATCAACCATACCAATTCCAGCTCTTAAAATAGGAGCTAAAATAATTTTGTTAGCTAATTTTTTCTTTGCCAATTTAATGCCTGTAGGTGTTTCTATTAACTCACTAGAATCATTAACATCTATATCTTTAAAAACTTCAAAACTCATTAAAGATCCAATCTCATCTAATGTTTCTCTAAATTCTTTTGATTTGGTATTTTTATCTCGCATTATTGATAATTTTACTTGAATCAGTGGATGCTTTACTATAGTCAACATAAACTTTCCTCCATTTGAAACCAATTACTTTATTTATTTTATACTATAATCACATTATTTAAAAGTTTTTTAAAATAAAAAAACCTAATACAAATTTGTATTAGGAAATTAATTGAGGCTACCCCCATTTATTGGAGTGTGTGTTCAATTAAGTAACACCATTATA
>JBJEDT010000039.1:0-25558 GCA_051872335.1 Bacilli bacterium
TTATAATGGTGTTACTTAATTGAACACACACTCCAATAAATGGGGGTAGCCTCAGGGAACTTAGACTTGATATGATAAATATCAAGTTTTTTTTATAATTTTTAGTGCTTGATTTTATAATACAATTTGAAATCAAATTTTTTGACATAAGCAATATAATGTAATAATTTTTAGCACTCAATTATTGACACTGCTAAAATTGGATTTATAATACAATTAGCACTTGAAGTACAAGAGTGCTAAAACATCGATATTATTCATAAAAATAAAAGGGAGGAATTTAAATGATTAAACCATTAAATGGAAATTTGATTTTAAAAAAAGAATTAAAAGAGAACAAGACAGCGAGTGGTATCGTTTTATCACAAAAGCAAGAGGAAGAAGAATATGCTCAAGTTATTGCTATAAGTGAAGATGAAGATGTAAAAAAACTTGGATTAAAAATAGGTGATCGAGTTTTATTTAAGTCTTATAGTTCTACTAAAGTTAATTACAATCAAGAAGAGTATTTAGTAGTTTCATTTAAAGATATTCTTGCAATTTTAGACTAGGAGGTATTGAGTATGGCTAAAACTATTAAATTTGGAAATGATGCTAAAAATTCAATGCTTGAAGGAATTGATGAATTAGCAAATACAGTTAAAGTTACTTTAGGCCCCAAAGGACGTAATGTCGTATTAGATAAATCTTATGGATCACCACTTATTACAAATGATGGTGTTTCTATTGCTCGTGAAATTGAATTTGATGATCCTTTTAAAAATATGGGAGCAAAGTTAATTTATGAGGTAGCAAATAATACAAATGATATAGCAGGTGATGGAACTACAACAGCAACATTATTAGCACAAAAAATGATTCATGAAGGTCTTAATGCTGTTAATAAAGGAGCAAATCCTGTTTTAATGCGTGAAGGTATTGAAGTTGCTTCTAAAAAGGTTAGTGAAACATTAATATCTCATTCAAAAAAGATTGAATCAACAAAAGATATTGCTTCAGTTGCTACTATTTCTTCAGGCAGTAAAGAAATTGGTGAAATTATTGCAAAAGCAATGGAGACAGTCGGTCGTGATGGTGTAATTAATGTTGATGATTCAAAAGGATTTGAGACATCTTTAGAAGTAACTGAAGGTATGAAATATGATAAAGGCTATATTTCACCATATATGTTAGGGGATCGTGAAAAAAATAGCATTGTATTGGAAGATACTTATGTAATGGTAACAAATTATAAAATTAATACAATTCAAGATATTCTTCCTGTACTAGAATCAGTAGTTCAATCACATAAACCTTTATTGATTATTGCGGATGATATAGAACAAGAAGTCATTTCAACATTAATTTTAAATAAGTTGCGTGGTACATTTAATGTCATTGCAACAAAAGCTCCTGGTTTTGGGGATAATCAAGTATCCTTATTAAAGGATATCGCGTTACTTGTCGGTGCTAAATTTATTGAAAAAGATTTAGGAGCAAAGCTTCAAGAAGTTACTATCGACGATTTAGGTACTTGTAAAAAAGTTATTGTTGAAAAAGATTCAACAACTATTATTGGTGGAAATGGTGACAAGAAAGCATTAAGTGATCATATTAATGACTTAGAATCTTTATTAAAAGATACATCTAATAAAAATGAATATAATCAAATTGCAAATCGTTTAGCAAAACTTTCAAATGGAGTTGCATTAATTAAGGTAGGGGCAACTACAGAAAGTGAATTAAAAGAGAAAAAACTAAGAATTGAAGATGCTTTGAATGCAACCAAAGCTGCCGTTAAAGAAGGTATTGTCATTGGTGGTGGCGCATCTCTAATTAACATTTATAAAGAAGTCAAAAAAGATTTGGTCAGCAATGTTGTTGATGTTCAAAGAGGTATGAATGTTGTCTTAGATTCATTAACAGAACCTTTATATCAAATAGCAGAAAACGCTGGATATTCAGGAAAAAACATTGTTGAACAACAATTAAATGTAAAAGAAAATTATGGTTTCAATGCTAAAACAGGTGAATGGGTCGACATGTTTAAGGAAGGAATTGTTGATCCTACGATGGTTACAAGGAGTGCAGTATTAAATGCCTCTTCTATTGCAGGGTTATTCCTAACAACTGAAGCAGCAGTTGGAACTATTAAAGATAATGAACCAGTCGGTAATAATGGTTCGATGTATGATTAAAAGGAGTGATTTTTATGTATATGCCAAGCATTTTTAGAGAAAGCTTATTAGATGACTTATTGGATTTTGATAATTCATATCGAGTAGAAAAGAAACTTTATGGTTCTAATGTTAGAGATCTTATGAAAGTTGATATTAAAGAAAGTGATTCTGACTATCAATTGCTAGTTGATTTACCAGGTTTTAAGAAGGAAGATTTAACTCTTGATTTAACAAATGGCTATTTAACTATTACAGCTAATAAGATACTAGATGAAGAAGAAAATAAAAAATTCATTCGTAAAGAAAGATTCTATGGAAAAATTAGTAGAAGTTTCTATGTTGGTGAGAACTTTAAAAAGGAAGATATAAAAGCTAAATTTGATAATGGTGTTTTGATTTTAACTTTACCTAAAATAGATGAAAAAGGCACCAAAGAAGAACCAAACAATTATATTGCTATTGAAGATTAATTTAATCATTAGAACGAAAAGATTGTACATTTAAGTACAATCTTTTTTTAGAAAAATTAGTTTATAATTGCATTAAAAAAAACATATGCTAAAATATTCAATGTTGTTTACTATAATAATTGATTAATTTCTTAACAATTTTTAATAGTTAATTAGTTTTGGAGGATGTTTTAGTTATGAGAAGTATGCATATTGGAAAAAGAATTATTAAAACAGCAATTACTTTATTTTTAGTACTAATGATATATATAGTATTATTATTTGTTGATAAACTAGTTGGTATAGATAGATCATCCTGGCAAGCTCCTTCAAATATGTATACTCCCTTCTTTGCAGGGATAGCTGCTGTTTTTGCAACTCATAGAAATAAGAAAAGCAGTAAGAAACAAGCAACTGTTAGATCACTAGGTACAATTATTGGTGGATATTTTGGAATGGCAATTATTTTGTTGTTTGAGTTCATTTTAATAGACTTAGTTCATCTAGATGAACTAAATTTTATCCTTTATTCTTTTATTAAATTTTTATTTGTTTCGATATGTCTTGTACCTCTAATTTTATTTACTGTTAAGTTAAAACAAGTTGATGCAGTTTTTATTACTTGTTTAACATATTTAAGTGTAACAATTTCAATTAGAAATGGTGGAATGCCTGTTTTTCAATTTGCTACAAATAGAGTTCTTTCTACTTTAATTGGTGTAGGAGTTTCATTATTTGTTAATAACTATCTATTTACTTCTCATAAACATAACAAAAATATATTATTTGTTTCTTCTTTAGATAACAATTTCTTATCAAATGATGATTTATTATCTCCATATATAAAATATAAATTAAATGATATGTATTATCATGATATGCCATTAGTATTTGCAACAACAAGAACGATGTCTTCTCTAGAATATATTTTTAGTGACGTCGAAGTTAACTACCCGATGGTTGTTATGAATGGATCAGCTATTTATCATTACGATAATGAAACTTATGAACGTATTTTTAATATTAATAAAAAAGCTAGAAAAATTATTGAACATCATTTAAAAGAAAACAATATGAATGCATTTACTTATACAATTAATAATAATATTTTACAAGCTTATCATAATGAGTTAAAAAATGATGGCGAAAAATTATATTACCAACATCGTATTGATAGGAATGTTAGAAACTTTGTTAGAGGAAAGCTTCCTTCAGAGTTAGATGTTTCTTTATATATTGTTATTGACACCAAAGATAATATTGATAAAATCGTAGATATGTTAAATCAAAGTGAGATTAAAAATGATATTGATTTAGTAACATATCTATATCATCAAGACATCAATGGTATTGATTATTGGTATTTAAAAATAAATAGTCGTCAAGCTCGTAAAGAAAATTTAATTCAATATATAAAAGATAAAGAAAACAAAGATTTGCTTGTTGTTTGTGGGGCAGGACACACTGATTTGCCTCTTATAGAGAAAGCCGACTTAAGTATGTGTTTAGATACAGCACCAGATTATATTAAAGAAAAAGTCGATATTGTAATTGACGGAGATTCTGAAAAAATAATAAGAATATTTGATAAAATGTATCACTCATATAATCCAAAGAAAACTATTACAAAACTTATAGATAATTATAAAAAGAAATTAAATTAACTTGTTTACAATTTTGTGAAATAAATTGACAAAAAATGTAAAAATATATTGAAAAAGTTATTAAAATTATATATTATTAATATCGTAGGAGGTGGATTTGATGTATTGTTATCACTGTGGTCAACAACTTGAGGATGATGCTACTATATGTATTAACTGTGGAACAGATGTTACTACTCGCCATGTTGAAAAAGTAAAAAAGCATAAAGAAGAACATGTAAATGTTGATGTTGAATCATCGAGTTCACGCTCTAATAAATTTAGAGATGAATATTCTTCTTCACGAGGAGTAGTTGAAGCAAATCGTAAATCAATTATGCTTGCTGGTATATTGAATTTATTCTTACCTGGTGTAGGTCGTTTATATTTAGGCTATATAGGTTTAGGATTAGGACAACTTTTAACATCTGGAATGTACATCGGTGCCATTTGGTCATTTGTGGATGGTATCTTAATGCTAACAGGTAGTGTTAAAGTTGATGGTCAAGGAAATCCCGTTAAATAAAAAAGGTTCACCATTAATTTGGTGAATCTTTTTTTTCGACTTCAATAATTAATTGGTTTTTCTTTTTCTTAAGCATAAAAAGATTAATGAACATAAGCAATAATAAAAGTAATATTACAAAACCAATGATGCTACCAATAACAATTAAAACGATATAATACCATTGTAGTGATGTTAAAATCATATAATTTAAAAACTCCCTTTCAATTATTTCACATTTATATTTTATATCGTATAATTAAAAAGAAAAAGGATTTTGTAAAATTATGAAGCAAAGAGTATCTGTTTTAGTTGATGAAAGGTTTGAAAATTTAACAATAAAAGAACTTCTTAAATATTTTCATGTTGGTAGAGGAACTATTGAAAAAATAAGAGTTAATAAATGGTGCTTAATTAATAACGTGGTTTCTAATAATTTGGAAGTTAAACTTCAAAAAGGAAATACAGTTACTTTTTTATTTGAAGAAGAAATTAATATTAAACCTTATGAATATGAATTAGATATTTTATATGAAGATGATAATTATTTAATTGTTAATAAGCCAGCATTTATGTTAGTTCATAGTGATGGAAATGATTTTAAGACATTAACGAATGCAGTATATAATTATTACATAAAAACAAATCAACAAGCCTTACCATACGCTGGACATCGTCTTGATTATGAAACAAGTGGTATAATTGTTTTTATTAAAAACTTTTTATGTCAAACAATGCTTGATTATGAGTTTTCTTTACATAAGATTACTCGTATATATACTGCTATTGTTGAAGGAAAAATAATTAAAAAAGAAGGGACTATTACATATAAAATTGGAAAGGATCGTCATGATAGTAAAAAATACCGTGTTTCTTCTTCAGGAGTTGATGCTATTACCCACTATAAAATAATTAAATCTAATGAAAATTATAGTTTAGTTTCTTTGCGTTTAGAAACAGGAAGAACACATCAAATAAGGATTCACATGAGTTATATTGGTCATCCTATATTAGGTGATAAATTATATGGAAGGCAAAATAGAAGAGTTAGTCGCTTATGTCTCCATTCAAGTTATTTAAAAATGTTTGATCATATTAATAATAAATTTATAGAAGTTGAAAGTGATTTACCAAATGAAATGAAAAGAGTTATCAAATAATTGATAACTCTTCTTCTTTTTCAATAAATACCAAGCAAATGCCATATAATAAGCCAGGACCTATGTTAAAGAAATGACAATCTAATAAACTTAAAAGTGGTAAGGATAAAGCTGCAAAGCCATATAAAATTTTTGTAATGTTAACTTTATCAAAAATAATTGATATTGTTTGATATCGATGATATACGTATCCAATTAGACCAATTATTCCTGAAGTACATAGCATTTGTATATATGTATTATGGTAACGTGGAGGAATAAATGTGATTCGATCAGAAGATCCCCATTGAAAAATATTATTTTGATAAAAACCTTTACCTAAAATTGGAGTTGATTTAAAACTTGTTAAACTCTCTATATAAATGTCAAACCGATTGCTGTCATCAAAACCAACATTTTTTAATGAAGCGAAGACTTTTGCAACATCTTCTCTTAAAATAATAAGACCAATACCAATCAATACATATATCGATGATAATGTTATGATATTATTTATTCTAGCTTTACTTTTTGTATATATGAACATAATAATTATTAAACCTAAATAAAGTATTAGGCCAAATAATATTGAGTTACGACTTTGAGATAAACATAAAAATCCTAAATTAATATGACCAATTATATTAAATATCCATCCTTTTTCTTTTTTTATAATAGCTAAAGCAAAAGGACCAGTAAGAGCCATTGCAGTCATACAACCAATATTATTGTAATTACCCCAACCTGTATAGATATTGCCTCTAACAAAACCTGATTCAGTTGTAAATGCGCCAGCTATAATATTAATATTCAATATTTCTATGGACATCATTACTCCAATGGTAGTTAATAGAATTAGTATATATTCTTTATTTATGGTTTCCCATTTAACAGTATAGTAATAAATAAAATAACCTATACTTAAAGAAAGACCTACAAGAATACCATATGTAAAAGTTTTAATTTCATAAAAGCCACTAAAAAGGCCACCTATAGCTAAGACTAATGTTAATACTCCATAACCTATTGCCAATCGAGGAAAATGTTTTTCCTTTTTATTTCTTATAAATATAAATAAAGCTCTAGCTAGTAAAAAAAGGAAACATATTACAAGAATTATAATAAGTTGGATTAGGAAACTCTTATTTTGAAAAATTGTATCACCATGATAACTAAAAGGATTGTTATCTCTAGAAACAGACATATATCCCATTGCTAACATTGGAATTGTTGGTAAAAGATCTTCACAAAAAAGAAAAGTTATAATTGCTAAAATCATTATTGAATAATAAGCAAATAATTCTAAGGAAAATAAATTGGATAATAAGTAAATCAAAGAAATCAAGAAAATAAAAAAATAAGACCTAAAAAATTTATTTAGGAATATGAAAAATTTTTTATTTCTTAATTTTTCACATAAATCAAATATCATTATTCATTACCTTTTGTTTTGGTATATAAATTAATTTCTTTAAATTTCATCTTTCGTGGAGTGAATTCGATAGTGCATTCCTCATCTTCATACCACTTGAACATATTGAGTTCTTCAGGGATTTCAATATTTTGATTAACTTTTATATAATATTTTTTTACATCTTGGCCGTCGACATAGAAGGTTAATCTAATTTTCGCACTAAAAAGGTTAAGCATAAATAGTGCTGCAAAAATTAGAACAAAAATAACAATAATAATGATTAATACAACTATTCCTGTACCATCATTAGATACCCATAAAACTCTCATAAATGACGACCTCGAAAATTATTTATATCTATATTATATATAAAAATAAAAAAAATGTAAAAAAATATCGAAAATTTTCAACAATAGGGTTTATAATAAAAATAGTTAAAACGTACTAACTTTTGGAGGACCTTTTTATGAATATATATGAATCTAGTGAAGATTATTTAGAATGTATTTTAATTTTAAGCCAAAAACAAGGTAATGTTAAAGCTATTGATATAGCTCGTGAATTGAATTTTTCTAAGCCTAGCGTTAGTGTAGCTATGAAAAAATTAAAAGAATCTGGTTATTTAGTAATTGGTGAACATGGGTATATTACTTTAACTGAAAGAGGCTATATTGTAGCTTCTAAAACATATGAAAAACATTTATTATTAAAAGAAATTTTAATGAAGTTGGGTGTTGACGAAAAAATAGCTAAAGCTGATGCTTGTAAAGTTGAACATAATTTAAGCGATGAGTCTTTTGAAGCAATAAAAAGTTTTTATTTAAAGAAAAAAATATAATCGATAAATTTTTATTGAATATAATTTAATAATGGTGTATATTGTTAGTGGTTAGTTATTACTAACTTTATATTTTGACATTTAAAGTTAGTTAAAACTAACTGATAGAGAGAAGGGATTCTATGACTAAAAAATTAAATGATTTTAAAATCGGTGAAAGTGGTGTGATAGTAAAAGTTGAGGGGCAAGGAAAACTTCGTAGACGTTTACTAGATATGGGTGTTACTCCTGGAGCACATGTTGCGCTAAGAAAAAAAGCACCTTTAGGAGATCCACTTGAAATTAATATAAGAGGTTATGAGTTAACTTTACGATTAACGGAGGCTGAACTTGTAACATTAGAAATGGAGAAGAGTTTATGAAAAAGTTTGCTTTAGCTGGTAACCCAAATAGTGGTAAGACGACATTGTTTAATTCATTAACTGGTTCAACAGCATATGTTGGCAACTGGCCTGGTGTTACCGTTGATAAAAAAGAAGGTACATATAAAAAATTAGAAGAAGAAGTCTCAATTATCGATTTACCTGGTATTTATTCATTATCTCCTTATACATCTGAAGAAGTCATTTCGCGTAATTATATAATAAATGAAAAACCTGATTGTATTATTAATATTGTTGATGCAACTAATTTAGAGCGTAATTTATATTTAACAACTCAACTTATGGAAATGGATGTTCCAGTTGTAATAGCTTTAAATATGGCTGATGAAATTACAAAAAATGGTGATAAGATTGATATTAAAAAATTAGAGAAAAAAATGGGACTTAGAGTTGTTCTAATTTCAGCTTTAAAAGAAGAAAATTTAGATGAACTAATGAAGGTTGCATATGAAGAATCTTTAAAGCCACGTAAAGGTAGAGGTATTTTTGTAAATAAGGCACTTAATGATTTAGTAGAAAAAGTTTCTAGCTTACTTGTATCAAAGAAGGTAACTAATCCTTATTTCCACGCTATTAAATTAATTGAAAATGATGAATTAGAAATTAAAGATCATAAAGAAATAGTTGATGATATTAATTTATTAAAAGAAGGATTTAATGATGAAGTTTTTGGGCAAGATTTTGAAGCTTTAATTGCTAATGATCGATATAACTATATTTGTGAAGATATAAATAAAGTTTTAAAAAAAGGTGAACATAAAAATATATCTCGCTCTGAAAAAATAGATAAAGTCTTAACAAATAAATGGGCAAGTATACCTATTTTCTTAGTTATTTTGTTCTTAATATTCCATTTAACATTCTCGGAAAACTTTCTTTACTTAGGTGGACTATTTAGTAGTGTTACTCCTTGTTTTGAAGGAACTGCATTTGAAGGATTATTTTATACAGATGCAGGTATAAATTCACCAGGTGTTATCTTTACTAATTTATTAAGTGGTATTACAGGATTACTCGGTGATTTAATTAGGAGTTTATTACAAACCTTAAATGCATCTTCTTGGGTTGAAGCCTTTATCTGTGATGGAGTATTAGAAGGTTTATTTGCTATTTTAGGTTTCTTACCTCAAATTTTATGTTTATTCTTATTATTCTCTATTTTAGAAGATTCAGGATATATGGCTCGTGTTGCCTTCATTCTCGATCGTATCTTTAGAAAATTTGGTTTATCAGGAAGAGCCTTTATGCCTATGATTATGGGATTTGGTTGTTCTGTTCCAGCTATGATTAACACTAGAACATTAAGTGATGAAAAAGAAAAAGTTGCAACTATTAGAGTTATTCCATTTTTCTCATGTGGGGCTAAACTACCAATCTTAACTGCTATTGCTGGTGGTATTGTTTCATATTTTGGTGTTTCAAATGTTGATGTAATTACATATAGTATGTATTTAATTGGTATTGTAACTGCTATTATTGCTGTTTTATTAATGAGAAATACAAGTTTAAGAGGAGATGTTCCACCATTTATTATGGAACTTCCTAATTATCATTTACCTCAATTTAAATCTTTAATGATTCATTTATGGGATAAAGCAAAACATTTTGTTAAAAAAGCATTTACAATTATTCTTGCTTCTACAATATTAATTTGGTTTATTTCACACTTCTCTTGGGATTGGACATTCTTAAGTGATGAAGAAATGTCTAGATCCATTTTGGCTTCTATTGGTCAATTAATTCAACCTTTATTTACACCATTAGGATTTGGTTCACAATTATCTGCTGGAGGATGGGTTTTTGCAGTAGCTGCTATAACAGGTTTAATTGCAAAAGAGAATGTTGTAGCTACTATTGGAACATTAGCAGCAGCTGTTGTTGCTGGATTTGTAGCTCCTGGAGAAGGAAGCGAAGCTATTGAAGGTATGGCTGCTGTCGAAGCTTTAATTAGTACAACTGGAATTACAGTTCCTGCTTTATTATCATTCATTGCATTTAATATGACTACAATTCCTTGCTTTGCTGCATGTGCTACAGCTAAAGGTGAATTAACAAAGAAGAAATTTAATATGACTATGTTATTCTGGCTATTCACGTCTTATATTGTTTCTTCATTAATTTATTTAATTGGAACATGGTGGTTTGTATCCATTATTGCTTTAGTACTATTTGTTGGAATATTTATATTAATTTATTTTTATAATAAAAAACATCCAGTTAAGGAGAGTTAATTATGATTGACTATATTATTGTAATTGGAGCATTAGTCTTTATGGTTACAGTGTTTACTTTATACATAATTAAAAAGCATAAACATCAAGGCTGTGAATGTTGCTCTTCTATTAAAGGAAAAGACTTAGTAAAAGAATATTACAAAGAAAAAAATAAGAGTTGCTCTTGTTCAAATTGTAAAAAATAAACATTGAAAACTTAGTTAAGAAAAAGGAAAAATTAACTAAGTTTTCTTTAATTTTAGACAAAATATATGGAATATCGAAAAAAAGCCATAAAATATGCTATAATTTTAGTAATCTTAATAAAGGGGATGCTTAATATGATCTTTACTAGTACTGTTAATATCAGTTTACTTGCAACAAATTTGATTGGAATTTTTGCTTTGCTTTTCCTTATTATTCTTGTAAGTGATAATAGAGTTTTCGATAGAAGGAGAAAAACTTTTTTTATCTTAGCATCTGTTTCAGTTATGTTGATGATTGTATTAGAAGTTTTAGATTATGTCCTTTATTCCTTTGTTTTTGATGAACGTTATAATACCGCATCATTTATTCATAATATTGCTATAACACGTTATGTTATTGCTTTTTTAGAATTTTCACTTTGTCCTCTTGTTCCAATGTTTTTAATTAATGTCGTTAATAGTTATAAGAAAAACGCAGCATGGATTTCTTTAATATTTAGTATTGGTGCTTGTGTTGGGAATATTTTCTATCCTTATATTTATGAAGTTACTGATAAGGCAGAATTTATTCATGGTGATTTCTTTTTAATACCTACAGGCATATGTTTGATTTTAATGTTTGCTTTGATTATTCAATCTTTTAAAAGTTATCAGTCATTGAAGTCAATGGAAAAAACCGCTATTTTATTAATGATTTTAGGAATTGGTGGAGCCGCTGTTTTACAATATTATGTATTCGTTGGATCTTTCTTAATTTGGAACACAGTAGCAATTTTCTTAGTAATTTATTATTTAATTGTTCATATTCAAATGTATTTATTAGATCCATTGACAGGTTTATTTAATAGAGCTACTTGGGAAAATGATATGCGTGAAATGGATGGAAGACAAGATGCTATCTTAGTAATGCTTGATTTAAATAATTTAAAGAAGATAAATGATATTTATGGACATGCAGAAGGGGATAAAGCTATCAATAGAATTTCTCATATTGTACGTTTATCTTTAGGTAAAGTTGGTAAATGTTATCGTATAGGTGGCGATGAATTTGCGGTTATTTGCCGAAGTAATGAAAGTAGAGTAGCTCAGGCTAAAGCATTACTTGAAAAATATATTGCTCAACAAGAATATACTGTAGCATATGGTTTTGTTAAATATGATCATAAAGGTGAAGAAACGATTAAAGAAGCATTTAAGAAAGCTGATATTATTATGTATGAGCATAAAGCTTCTATAAAAAGAAGCCAGTCGTTATCGGAGTTATAAAATGAAACTTACTTTAGTTAATGAAGAGTTTTATATAAAAAATATAAATTCCATCAAAGATTTTAAGATTGATTGTATATATAATGATTTATTAATGAATAATTTAAATTCATTATATTATGAAGAAGATGATTATCCTCACTTTTTAAAATTAACTTATTTTCAAATGGAAAATAAAATATATCAAAACATTCAAGATGATATAGATTTTTGTTGCGTTTTAAAAGATGAATACATTAAAGATATCTTAGAATTTATAAAACAATTTGATAATGTGGAAGTTACCATTTTCAAATAAAAGATATTTATATAACAATATTAATGTTGTATAATTTTTTTAATGTCGATGTAGCTCAGTTGGATAGAGCAATCGCCTCCTAAGCGATAGGTCGGAGGTTCAAATCCTCTCATCGACGCCATTAAGTTATATAAGCACAATTCGTTGTGCTTTTTTATTTTATTAATAATTTATAATAAAAAAATACCATTAGTGAATTTAATTTTATTGAAATTTGAAAACGCTTACATAATTTTATGCACGCTGTACAAAAATCGCATTTTTTTATTGAATAAAAGAAATAAATGTATTTTATTAATGATGTATACAACATACAAAGGAGAAAACTATGAAAAAAACTTTTCTTAAATTATTAGCAGTTTCTATGCTAATAGGTGGTATTACAGCTTGTGGTGATGATCCAATAAAGAATCCTGAAACAGAAGAACCAGGAGAGACTGAAAATCCAGGAGAGACTGAAAATCCAGGAGAGACTGAAGATCCAGGAGAAACTGAAGATTCAGGAGAAACTGAAGATCCTGGTGAGCCGGAGACCCCAGAAGATATTTTAGCAGTCGGTGAAAATGAAGAATTAGTTTCTTATACTTTAAATGCAACTGATGATTTAACTGCTACGACATTAGAATCAGATTTAGTTGTTTCTAAGTTTACTATTAATTCTGGAACTCAAATTAGAAATAGAAATAAAACTTGGACTAACCCTGATGATACAAGTGATACAAAGTCATTTTCTAAATCTATTAAATTAGGTGGCAGTGCTAACGCAGTAACAGTAAGTGCACCTGGTAGAGGTAGATTATCAGTTTATATTCAAAACGGTTCAAGTGGGGTTGAATATCAAAAATTCTCAATTACTGATCCATCAAGTACAAAAACTGATTATGAGTTTGCTGGTACTGTTGAGTCAAGTCCTATTGTTAAAGTTGATGTTGATTTAAAAACTGCAGGGGATTATATAATTACAAGACCTAGTGGAACAGTTGATATTTTCTTATTAGAATTACAATGTGTAGTTGAAAAATCTGAAGAAGTAGGATTTGAAATTGCTGGTCAAGGAGTTACAAATTATTTAGAAGGACAAGATTTTGATAGTTCTTCATTAGTTATTAATTCAGTTTATGGTAATGGTAGAAGAGATAGTGTATCTCTAACTGATTCTGAATTAGTAATCGATTCTTCAGCATTTAATAAAAATGTTCCTGGAGAATATTCAATTAATGTTACATATAAAAATTATGATACACAATCATATAAAGTAAAAGTATATGAGTTAGATAGTCTAGAACTCGGTAAAAATGCAATTAGTAAAACTACAACCTCAACTGCAGGAAATAGTGAATACATTAACAATGCCTTAAAACAAGTTTATCGTATTGGTGATACATTATCTTTAAAAGGTTTAAGTATAAAAGCTAATGCATCTTATGAATCTAGTGAACTAGAATTTATGTTATCTGATTATACAGTATCTACATTAGATACAACTACTGCTGGTCAGAAGACAGTTACAGTTACATATTCTTATGGTGATTCAAAAGTTAAAGATATTGCTTTTGATGTTTATGTAGTAGATCAAGAACCATGTGTAGTGGATGAAGTATATCAAGTAAAAGTTGATCAAAGTTATACAGGTACAATTGGAGCAGCTGTTGATAGTTACAATATGTTTACTACTATCCAACAAGCTCTTGATTACTTAGGTTCAATTGATGGTATTGCATCAAGTAAAAAAGTAATTGAAGTTGCTTCTGGTACATACAAAGAAAAATTAGATATTTCAATCCCTAACTTAACTTTAAAAGGAACTAATGCAGAAAATACAATTATTGAATGGGATTCATTATACGGATTAAAAGATGAAAGTGGATTTGTTCATGAAACTGATTCTACAGCAACTGTTGCCATTAGAGATGATGCAATCGGTACTTGTATTGAAGGAATTACAGTTTCAAACTACTGGAATTCTCAAGCTGTATTTGATGAAAAATTAGGCGAAGGATATAGTGAACATCGTGCTCTTGCTTTATTAGTACAAGCTGATCAATTTGTAATGAAAAATTGTCGTTTGTTAGGATATCAAGATACATTAGAATTATTCACTGGCCGTCAATATATTATTGATACATATATCCAAGGTGTTACAGATTTCATTTTTGGAACTAATAATACAACATATTTTAAAGGTTGTGAAATCCACTCAATTTCTAGAGGAAAAACAGATGGTGGATATATTACAGCATTTAAAGGTAATAATAAAGGAAGTAGCGATTACGTTCAATATGGAGCAATCTTTGATGAATGTGATTTCACTGCTGAGGCTGATGATATTGCAAATGGCAATACAGCAATAGGTCGTTGTTGGGGTTCATATGCTTCTGTTATGGTAATGAATTCTACTCTAGCTGGTCATATTTCAACATCTGGATTCTCAGGATCAAGTAAGAATGAACGTTATGTATCAATGAATGCTAAACCAACAGATGAAAATGTTAAGTTCTATGAATTTAATAATACTGGTGATGGTGCTATTTCAAGTGCTGTTACAGGTATGACTTTAGTTGATGAAACAACAGCTAATGATTATAAAGACTTCAGTAAGATCTTTGGAACAACAAATGGTGGAGTTACTTATACTCTTCCTTGGGATCCAACTTCAACAGAAGAAGTAGTTGATACAAATATTTATTATTTCTTTAATGGTAGTACTTCTTTAACTGGTACAAGTTATACATACGATCAAACAATTCAAAATACTACTGGAACATTTGGTGACATAGCAATTGATGCTTCATCAAGTAAAGTTGCAGCTCGTTCTAGTGATACACAAGTTAATAGTGGTGCAACATTAACATTTGATGTTGCTGCAAATAGTAAAGTAACAATTTCAACTTATCCAAATTACCATGGTTACACAGTTAATGGTACTGCAGCAGATAGTGATACTTATGAAGTTACATTCTCTGAAGCTACAACAGTAACTATAACTGCAACAGCTACAGTATATTTGTACTCTATCATTATCTCATCTAATTAGAAGACCTATGTAAATTTTTAATATTCTTTTTTCCCTTGTGAAAAGCTGCTAAATCTCCAATTAGCAGCTTTTTATTTTTTATTATAGTAAGATTTAAATCATTGTAATATTAAAATTATTGTGTAATAATTTAAAAGCAAGAAACGTGCTTATAGCTCAATGGATAGAGCACAACCCTCCGAAGGTTGAGATATATGTTCGACTCATATTAAGCACACCATAGGTAGTATTATGAAAGAGTTTTGGAGATTTATTAAATTTGTATTATTTTCTATTAGTGCTGGTGTAATTGAAATTGTATCATTTACTTTATTATCAGAATTTACACCTTTAAAAGAATGGATTTGCTACATTATTTCTGTTGTTTTATCAGTTATTTGGAACTTTACTTTTAATAGAAAGTTCACGTTTAAATCAGCAAATAATATTCCTGTTGCTATGTTAAAAGTAGGTTTATTTTATGTAGTATTTATTCCTTTAACTGCTTTACTTGAAAAATTTCTAACTGAAGATTTATTATGGCCAGGTTTACTTGCTACAGCAATAAATATGGTCTTGAATTTTGTTTTAGAATTCTTTTACCAACGATATTTTGTATTTGGAAAAAGTCTTGATTCAAATATTAAAGTGCAAGAAGAAACAAAAAGTAATGAAGATAGTTGTAATACTAATGAAAAATAAGACATTTTGTGCTATTTTAGAAATATAAAATAAGGAATGATTGGGTATGAAAAAAATTAAACCATTATTAATTTTATTTACATGTTTATCGTTGTGTGGATGTAGTGAAGATTTAGCAAATCTTTCACCAGAAGAACAATTACAACGTCTTGATTCAGCTATGAAAGAAGTAAATTCTTCATCATTCACAATTGAAATGGATCAAAATATATGCATTACTATTAATGGACAATCACAAAAAAGTTCTTTAGTTGGTTTTTCTCAAGTAGATAGTGATGAAATGTATTCAAAAGTTTCTATTACATTAGATGATGAAACTCAAGAACAAGAAACATATGCAAAAATTGATGGTGATGAAGTAATTGTTTGGTATAAATCTGGATTTCAATGGGAAAAACAAGCAATGAGTATTGAAAGCTATGATAACAGTCAACTTCCTACATCAGATTTAGATACAAATGATGTTTTTACGTATAATGAAGGTGTTTTTAGTGCAGATGTTGAAGCATTGAATGAACAAATGAATGCATACTTTGATAGTTGTGGTGAATCATATGGTGGTACCTGTAGTGGTCAAGTTTCAAAATATGATATTACAATAGAAAAAAGAAAATTAAAGACAATTGAATGTGATTTAGTAATGGAAATATCAATTTTAGGAACATCTATACGTCTTTCCGAACAAATGAAATATACATATTCAAAAATTGGAAAAACAAAAGTTAATGTTCCAAAAGATTTACCTAATGCATAAGTAAATTGGTATTTATAGAAAATTATAACTTATAAATATAATAAAGAATAATGTAAATAATTTATTCATCTTGAAATATAATTACATAATTGATATTATATTTTTGCTGCCCGAGTGGTGAAATCGGTAGACGCAGAGGACTCAAAATCCTCCGGGGCAACCCATGACGGTTCGAGTCCGTCCTCGGGCACCATAAAAGAAATGGAAGTTTGATACAATTTATAGTATCGAACTTTTTTTGTTTTTCTGAGTCTTGAACTATAAAATACTTTAAAATAGCTTCAAATAGGTCGATTTTAGCCGATTTGTGGCGTTTTCAATAGTTATTTTGCGAGTAATACCAGTTCGAATAATAGTTCGAACGTAAGGCGGGTTTGTTTTTTTGATAAACTTTTACACGATTACTATCTAAGGGTGCCAATTTTACACGATTAACACGTTTTGAAAAAAAGAACATAATTTCAAAGTTTAACTTTTTTAATGATTTCCTAATTTTTTAACGTTCTAAAGACATTTTAACGATTACATAACTATATAAAGATTATCATTTTCCAACAAAATAATTTATGTTTTTTTTCTTACGCTGATGAAGGGTGATAAGGTTGTCAAGTAGTTCTAATATAGAAGATATTTTTAACTGCTCTTTGAGCGATGGGCTCATATAAAATTCAATGTCTGCCATCACATTATTCATCAACTTTGGGTTCCCTACTTTAGATACATATTTCCAAGCAATGTTATTCAATGCTTCAGCGTTTGCTTTGTTAGCTAATCCATCATCGGAAAGGAGCACTCCACACACATTTGTGCAGTAAAAACGGCCTTTTCTATATCTAACGGTTCCCGCATTGGCTCCATCTGTAGTCCATGTTATGGCAGAATCAAATAGGTATTTATCGTAATAGCCCATCAGCCCTTCATTTAAGGTTTGTGATGAATAAACAGGATATAAATAAACTTCATCAACTGATGTTCTGGTAAGTGGAGCCGCTAGCACATATCCCCTAGTAACTTTGTATACATCAGCAACCTTACGCTGTTCCCAAGAGTTTGTATAAAAAAGAAAAAATAATATCATATAATTCAGTGTTTTAGTGGTAATTTTAGAAAAAAAGTGATAAAATAATGATAAAATGTGAGGTATGATATGGATTACGCTAAAAAAATAAAAGAGTATCGAGAAAAGGTTCTAATTACGCAACAAGAATTAGCAAAAATACTTGGCGTAGGCATTTCCAATGTTTCAAGATGGGAACAAGGCCATTATGAACCTACTATGGAAACAAAAAGAAAACTAAAAAAGCTTTTTGAAGAAGCAGGCATTAAGGAGGATTAAGATGAATAAACAAGAATTAGCATCAAGAATTTGGGAATCAGCCAACAATATGCGTTCCAAAATTGAAGCAAATGAATATAAAGATTATATTTTAGGATTTATTTTCTATAAATTCTTATCGGATAAAGAGGAAAATGCACTAAAAAAAGAAGGATGGGATGATGAATCTTTAAAAGAATATTTGGTTGAAGATGATATTAAAGACCATCAAGATTTATTAAAGTATTGTAAGAAAAATTATGGTTATTTCATTTCTTATGATAACTTATTTTCTACTTGGTTAAATAAAGGTAGTGATTTTGATGTGTCCGATGTCAGCGTAGCATTATCTTCGTTTACACGTCATATTAATGAAAACCATAAGAAAGTGTTTGATAAAATATTTGAGACTCTAGAAACTGGTTTATCTAAACTAGGTGATAATAGCGGTGCTCAAACCAAGGCAATCAGATCTTTGATTCAATTAATTAATCCAATCCCAATGGATGACAAACAAGGATATGATGTATTGGGTTTTATTTATGAGTATTTAATTTCAAATTTTGCGGCTAATGCTGGTAAAAAAGCAGGTGAATTTTATACACCACATGAAGTATCTTTAGTAATGTCTGAGATTGTTGCTAATCATTTAAAAGATAGAGAATCAATACAAATATATGACCCAACATCTGGTTCGGGTTCATTACTTATAAATATAGGTCAAAGTATATCTAAATATTTAAAAGATAAAAATAAGATAAAATATTTCGCACAGGAATTAAAAGAAAACACATATTCGTTAACAAGAATGAATTTGGTTATGAGAGGAATAAAACCAGAAAACATAGTAGCTAGATGTGGGGATACATTAGCTGATGACTAGCCATATTTTGAAGAAGGAAAATTTTCTGAAACATATGAAGCATTATATGTAGATGCAGTTGTATCAAATCCTCCATATTCACAAAAATGGGAACCACATGAGGATTCAAGATTTGCTGATTACGGAATTGCACCAAAAGCCAAAGCTGATTACGCGTTCCTACTTCATGACTTATACCATTTGCAACCTGATGGAATAATGACTATTGTTTTACCACATGGTGTTTTATTTAGGGGTGGTGAAGAAGGAAATATTAGAAAAAATCTAATTGAAAATGATAATATTGATACGATTATAGGTCTTCCTGCTAATATTTTCTTTGGAACAGGTATTCCTACAATAATAATGGTTTTAAAGAAGAAACGAGAAAGAAACGATGTTTTAATTGTTGATGCTTCTAAAGGCTTTATTAAAGTCGGAAAAAATAACAAATTAAGAGCTTCAGATATTAAGAAGATTGTAGACACAGTAATTAAAAGAGAAACTGTTGATAAATATTCTAGAGTTGTTTCAAAAAAAGAAATTAGAAATAATGATTACAACTTAAATATTCCAAGATATGTTGATTCAAGTGAAAAAGCTGAATCATTTGATATTTATGCTTCAATGTTTGGTGGAATTCCAAATAATGAGTTAAACGAATATAAAAAGTATTGGGATGCATTCCCATCTTTGAAAAATGAATTATTTGAATCTATTAATAGAGATTTCTCTTCATCAAAAGTAGAAGATATTAAGCAAACGATCCTAGAAAATCTAGATGTAAAAACATTTATTAATGATTTTAATAATGCATTTGCTGATTTTGATTCATATTTAGAGAAAGAGTTAATTCATAATTATGAGTCAATAAATATATCTAAAGAAGAAAGTGTTATAGCTGATAATATTTTTGAGAGAATAATTCAATTAAAACTATTAGATAAGTATAGTGCATATCAACTTTTAGATGATGATTGGTCGAAAGTTGCTGTGGATCTTGAAATTATTAAGACAGAAGGCTTTGAATCAACGAAGAAAGTTGATCCTAATATGGTATCTAAGAAAAAAGATGGAAAAGATGTTGAAGTTCAAGAGGGATGGATAGGTCGTGTGATTCCATTTGAATTAATTCAAAAAGAAAAGTTGTCTGATGAACTAAATAAATTAATTGCTTGTGAGCATAGGCTTGAAGAAATAGGCTCATTATATACTGAAACAGTAGAAGAATTAACTGATGATGAAAAAGAAGAATATCCTGATATTTTAACTGAAGAAAAAGATGCCTTTGTTAATGCTGAAGTAGTTAAACAAGCTAAAAAATTCAAAGGTCAAAAGTTTTCAAATGAGTCTTTAGAATATAAGATTATTACTATTGCTAAAGCAATAGATGAAGAAAAAGGATTAAAAAAGAATCTAAAAACTTTACAAAGTAATCTAGAAGTTTCTAGCAAAAAAGTGATTGAAAGCCTAACTGATGATGAAGTTTTTGAATTGTTGAAGAAAAAATGGATTAATCCATTACTTGATTCGCTTTCAAAGCTTCCTCAAACGCTTATAAATGATTTAGCTACAAAGCTTCAAAAGCTATCTAAAAAATATGAAACCACATATTTAGATTTAGATACAGAAATCAGAAAGACAGAAGAATCGTTAGCATCAATGATTGATGATTTAGAAGCGGATGAATTTGATAAAAAAGGCCTTCTTGAACTTCAAAAACTATTGAGAGGTGAGTAAAATGGATGAAAAATCATTAAAACCTCGAATTAGGTTTAAAGGATTTACTGAAGCTTGGGAACAGCGTAAGTTTTCCGACATAACTTTTTTATCGGGAATAAAAAATAAAGATAATGGAGAATTTGAAAGTTATTCAATATCAAATACTGATGGTTTTATTCCTCAAGACGTTCAATTTGAAAACGGTGGAACAATGAGAGAAGCAGATAAAAGCATGTATTACATTGTCTCTCCAAAAAGCTTCGCATATAATCCAGCAAGAATTAATGTTGGGTCAATTGGATATTATAATCTCAGTAAAAATGTCATAGTTAGTTCACTTTATGAGGTTTTTAAGACTACAGATGATATTGACGATCGTTGTTTATGGCACTGGTTGAAATCCTCCCATTTGCCAAAATTGATTGAAAAATATCAAGAGGGAGGAGTGCGTCAATATTTCTACTATGACAAATTATGCATGTGTTCAATCGAACTGCCTAAATTTGAAGAACAATCCATGATTGGACATTTGTTTGACGAGTTAGACTCTCTTATCACCCTTCATCAGCGTAAGTATGATAAATTAAGTCAAATTAAGAAGTCGCTACTAGAAAAGATGTTCCCAGCTGATGGTGAAAAAACACCTAAAATTCGCTTCAAGGGCTTCACTGAAGCTTGGGAACAGCGTAAGTTGGGGGACGTTTTCGAAGAATATTCTGAAAAGAATCATGAAGAACTTCCTCCACTAATGATTATTCAAGGCGGTGGAACAATAGGAAGAAATGAATCTGACCGAAGCTTATTGTATGACAAGAAAAATCTATCCAATTACAAGTTGGTAAAAGAAGGCGACTTTATTGTTCATCTCCGCTCCTTTGAAGGTGGATTGGAAAAGGCTACAAATACAGGAATTATAAGTCCTGCATATCATACATTTTATGGTGAAAATACAGATTCAAGATTTTATTATTCATATTTTCGTTCAAAAAAGTTTATCAATATAGACTTAAAGCCACATGTATATGGAATCCGAGATGGGCGAAGTATTGATATAGAGGGAATGAAAACAATTAAAATTCCTTATACCAGTTATGAGGAACAGAAAGCAATTGGAACCTTTATCGAAGATCTCGACCACCTTATCACCCTTCATCAGCGTAAGTGCGAAAAGCTAAAAAATATCAAAAAATCGCTGCTTGAGAAAATGTTTGTGTAAAAGGAGGTCTAAAAATGTTTAATGATGAATTACAATTTGAAGCCACTGTCGTTAATCTTTTGAGAAAAAAAGGGTGGACAGAAGTTTTAAAGAACAAAAACGAACAAGAATTAATAGATAACTGGGCCAATATCCTTTTTAACAACAATAAAGAAATCGACAGATTAAACGGACAACCATTAACCAAAGGTGAAAAAGCCCAATTGATGGAGAAGATAAAAGAACATAGGACTCCTTTTTCGTTGAATAAATTAATCAATGGTAAAACCATCTCTATTGTCAGGGATAATCCAAATGATAAATTGCATCTTGGAAAAGAAGTATACTTAAGAATCTACGATAGAGACCAAATCGCTGGTGGTAAGAGTTGCTACCAAATTGTAGAACAACCTATTTTTACTGCCAAATCTTCTATGCTAAACAATAGAAGGGGAGATTTGATGCTTTTAATCAACGGCATGCCTGTTATACATATAGAACTTAAAAAGAGTGATGTAGGTGTAACGCATGCAGTAGAACAAATAAAAAAATATACTCATGAAGGTGTGTTTACTGGCTTATTTTCACTTGTTCAAGTGTTTGTTGCGATGAATCCAGAAGAGACATTATATTTTGCTAACCCTGGAGATGCATCAAAATTCAATGATAAGTTCTATTTTCATTGGGCTGATTTTAATAACGAAAGATATGATGCCGATAAAACAAAAGAATCATGGGATAAGATTGTAGAGAGTTTATTATCTATTCCTATGGCTCATAAACTAATCGGTTTCTACACTGTTCCAGATGATGGTGATGGAGTCCTTAAGGTTTTAAGAAGCTATCAATACTATGCAGTTGAAGCAATTAATAATAGAGTTGGTAAAGCTGAATGGACTGCAAAGGATAAGCTTGGTGGATATATTTGTCATACTACAGGTTCTGGTAAAACCCTAACAAGCTTTAAAGCTGCTCAATTATTATCTAGCTCAGGCAAAGCTGATAAGGTTGTTTTCTTGGTGGATAGAATAGAACTAGGGAACCAATCCGCAATTGAATATAAGAATTTCAAATCTGATAATGAAGAGGTTCAAACAACTGAAACAACCGATGTATTAATTGGGAAGTTAAAAAGTGATAGTGCAAATGACAGCTTAATCGTCACGTCTATTCAAAAGATGAGCAATATCAAATATGATGCAGGAATCAATAAATTTGACATTGAAAAGATATCTAAAAAGAAAATCGTATTTATAATAGATGAGTGTCATAGATCTACTTTTGGTGAGATGCTTGCGGATATTAAAACAACATTCCCAACAGCTCTATATTTTGGCTTTACTGGAACTCCAATTTATGAAGAGAATCAAAAACACATGAACACAACTAATACCGTATTTGGTAACGAATTGCATAGATATAGCATTGCTGATGGCATCAGGGATAAAAATGTATTAGGTTTTGATCCATATAAAGTCATTACTTTTAGCGATCAAGACATCAGAAAGCAAGTGGCACTTCAACAAGCCAATGCAAAAGATGAGGCTGATGCTTTCTCAAATCCTAAAAAACAAGAGAAGTATCTTGAATTCATCCAACAAAGAAAGATGGCAGGATTTTATAAAAGCGATGGTACATATGTAATGGGTATCGAGGATTATATTCCATCTAGCCAATACGAAAGAGATGAAACAAAGGATATTAAGATGCAACATCAATATAAAGTGGTGGAGCATATCCTTGAGAATTGGATAACAACAAGCGTAAATAGTAAATTCCACGCCATATTTGCTACATCATCAATCAAAGAAGCATGTGAGTATTATAGGCTTTTCAAAGAAGTGATGGGCAAAGATGGGTTCCCAGTTTTAAAACTTGCTGGAATCTTTGATGAAACAATAGGGAATAATGAGCTTGCTATTCCTAAAGAAGATGCATTGATTGAGATACTAACCGACTATTATACGACATTCAAAACAAAGTATGGGATTCCTCAATATAAAGACTATAAAAAGGACGTTGCATTAAGACTTGCACATAAAGATAGGTATTTAGGTATTGAGAAAACTCCTGAAAAGATAGTGGATATGGTCATTGTTGTAGATCAAATGCTAACTGGATTCGACTCTAAATGGGTGAATACTTTATATCTTGATAAAAAGATTAAGTTTGAGGGTATCGTTCAAGCATTTTCAAGGACTAATCGTATCTTTGGGAAAGATAAGCCAAACGGAATCATCAAGTATTATCGCTATCCACACACAATGGAAAGAAACATCAAAGAGGCATTCGATTTATATTCAGGTCAAAAGCCATTCGGTGTATTTGTTGAGAAGTTAGAAAGTAATCTAATCAGTCTTAACAATATCTTCACTGAGATTAAGCAAATTTTTAAAGATAACGGAATCAACAATTTTGAGAAGAATCCTGAATCTATGGCTGAAAAGAGAAAGTTCGCTCAATTATTCCATAAGTTTTATAAATATCTAGAAGCTGCTAGAATTCAAGGATTTGTGTGGAATCAAAGTGAATATGTATTCAAGCACGATGATGGCACTGAAAATAAGATTACAACGCTATTTGATGAAACAACATATAAGATTTTGGCATTGAGATACAAAGAAGTATTTAATCGAGTAGAGGAAGTAATCGAAGGCGATGATGAGATACCATTTGATATTGATTCAACAATCCTTGAGATTGATACAGATAAAATTGATGCCGATTATATGGATAGCAAATTCAAAAAATATTTAAAGGTTATTCATGAAGAAGAAGCAACTGAAGTACTAGATGAACTTCATAGGACATTTGCCACATTGACACAAGAAGAACAAAAATTTGCTGAACTTATTCTTTCTGATATTCAAATGGGTAAACTAAAAGTTGAAGATGATAAAACATTTAGAGATTATATAAACGAATATCATGAGAAGAAGAAAAACGACGAGATTCATAGATTTTCTGAGTTGTTAGGCTTTGATGAAACAAAGGTCAGGGAATTGATGTTAGCAAGGCCAAATGATGCTAATTTGGATGAGTATGGAAAATTTGAAGAAGTAATGAAAACTTTAGATGAAGATAAGGCTAAAGCATATTTTGAGGCCAGAGATGGAAAGAAATATCCAAAACCTATGATTAGAGTTAAAGCGGATGAATTAGCAAGAAAGTTTATTATTTTAGGTGGCATAGAAATTTAAACAATCTCTTGGGAACAGCGTAAGTTGGGAGAATTGGGCGAATTCAAATCAAATGGTGTAGATAAATTATCGAAACCAGATGAATTGCCAGTTAATCTTTTAAATTACATGGATGTGTATAATAGACGGTCTATTACTAATAATAACTGCAACGAACTTATGCAAGTAACTGCTAAATCATCACAAAAAAGAGATAATAACGTTCTTGAAAACGATGTGTTTTTCACATGTAAATATCATAATGGAATTGTCGGAAATCATCGGTAGAAAATGTAGGTTTCT
>JBJEDT010000040.1:0-1567 GCA_051872335.1 Bacilli bacterium
AGCCATCTTTGCACGGTAAATTATCTCACAAGAAAAAACGCTGCGGAATTAAGGCCTATTATAAAACAAGCCAAAATGCCTATACCGAACTGGGAGATAGGTGTATATGGATTTCCAAGAACAGAAATACGACGATTAAAATCGGCCGATCTATAATATGAATTTCCAATTTTAAGTAAGTAATTCTCTATTACATATTCCGACATACCAAGCCCATTGTCTTTACAGCATAAAAATTTCACTCCATCCTTATTTTCCAAATAGAACTCAATTCTTCCTTCAAGTTCATATCCAGATGATTGGGCTATGCTCATTCTACAACGACATGCATCCAGGGAGTTTTGATAAAGCTCTCGAATACACGAAAAAGGGTCTTTATATAAATTAACCCCCATTAATAAATCTATTATTTTGTTTTGACTTAAGGAAAATTTCTTACCCAAGACAGGTCGGAATGCTTCATGATCATAATCAACATTACTTCTATCAACTTCATGCAATTCTAATTTATATTGTAAATCCCATTGCTTTTTTAAAGTATCTAAATTTAAAATTTCCTCATCTATCCAGTCTAAGTATTCGTGTAGGTGATAGTAGTCAGTTGGATTTTGACAATTCGCCATAAAGCAAATCGAAGAATCTTTGATTGAATAATTAAGTCCAATTTTTACACCCCATTCATGTTTACTATATTCAGAACTAAATTTTGTTGCTAATCTTATTACTGATGGAGCCCTATCGTTGCTATAATGGATAATGTCACCAAGTCTTAACATTTGAGCAGCAAACTGCAGATTTACGCTATCATCACCAACATACTTTACTGTGTTTTTTAGTGCACGAACATAATCCAACGTTTCTCCGTGAGCACGGCAAACACGTGATAGATCAATAACTAACCTATCAGACCATCCTTCACCTAAACTTTTAAATAATGGTTTTAGATTCTTAACGTATTCTTCGGACTTTTTGTGATGATGTATTCTAATAAAGTCTAACCTAATTTCATTATTCAATTTCCCGAAATCGTAGATGTCTGAAACAGAAGCTAATCTATCAGTATATCCATTTCTGAAATCCTGATAATCTATCAATAGTCCTGTGAGATTGTTAATAAGATCTTCCTCTGTAGATGGGGCAAAAAACCAATCCCTTATTGATCCAAAATTATCATAAATTTGTCGCTTATGTTGTATTACAAAAGTCCTTGCTTCTGCAAAAGAAAATGGCTTTTTACCATCGTTTTTAACCGAACTTTTCTCTATACAATATTTTTCGTTTCCCTCAGTTAATGACATTGTCGTAATTTCCCAATCGGCAGGAGTCATACCACAATCATGAAGGTAACTTGCTGCTATAATAATAAACAAATCCAATGAGTTAAACGAATCCAATCCCTTTGATTCAAGAATATCTGCAATATTTTCTTCAACCTTTACCAAATGTTTTTCATCATGCAAGTCAAACTCCTGCATGATTTTTAATACCCTTTTTTGGTGTTCGGACGACAATTTCCTGACTTCATCACTTTTGTTTGCCATCATATAGCACAGATTGAAAATCAGCG
>JBJEDT010000041.1:0-64399 GCA_051872335.1 Bacilli bacterium
AAACCTACATTTTCTACCGATGATTTCCGACAATTCCATTATGATATTTACAATTATAAATATCAAAATAAAAAAACACATAGATACCTATTCTTTATATAAAGAATTAGCAAAATAATGAAACTAGAATTAACTAAAGAACAAATTGAAAAATGTAATAAGTTAATATCTCTAATAAATTAAATAGGTTAAAATATTGAAGTAAAAGGATGTGAAAATCATGGTTGAAAAGCTACAAAATTGCTTGGAACAATTAGTTGGAAGTAAATTAAAAGATATAAAGTTAGTATGTCAAATGATAGTATTTGATTTTGGAAATGTTGGTATTCATTGTCAACAATTTACGAGAGTGAGTAAAAATGGTGATATTTTATTTACAACTTTAGATTATCAAAGTTGGGATGAAAAAAAGATACTAACAATGATGAAAAATATTTTTTTGATAAATATAGAAATGAAATTATAAATGGTTTTGTTACAAAAGTAAGTTATAATAAACTTAATGACTTAACAATTGTTTTTGATAATGGAGTGGTAGTAGAGTCGTTTGTTTCAAATGGATATAATCACTTTGTTGATGAAATAGAACAATGGAGATTATTAATCGATACCTCAGATGATGATTCTAAACATATTATTGTTTATAATAAGAGAGTGGATTTAGAATAGAAGCCAAAGGGATTTTTATACAATATTATGAGGGGAGAGAGATTAAATGAAAATAGAAATGATTGGGTATAATGATTCTAAAGCTATAGCAATATATGGAAATATTAAAATGATGCCATTTTTAATTGGTTCGTTTGTTATTTCATGCTTATGTTTAATACCAACATTTTCATTCGAAATATATGAATTACTATATGTTTTTATTCTTCCTGTTTTTTTAATGCTTTTAATGATTTTTCAATATGTGGTGAATTGCTGTACAAAAGGATTTCTTAAAGGGATAAATACTAAGCATAAATTTTGTCTTGAAGATGGAAAATTATATAAAGTTGGAAAAGAAATAAAAAGCATATCAGATATTCGTTTGTATAGGTTCAAAAACTATATTTTTTAGAATTAAAAAAATCATATTATAGAATTTTGAATGAAGACTACATATCTGGTTCTCGTGAAGAGTTTCTATCTCAATTAAGGTTTTATCCGCGACATTACATTGCTTTTATATTACCTGATAAGACAGAAGAAGAAATAGTTTCTTTGTTGTTTAAAGAAATTAAAATAGAAGGGAAAGAACGTTTATTCTATTCCCAAAATAAAATGCGAATAATTTATATTTATAAGAATAATGTTGGAAGCTATTCTATTGGGCGAGAGAAACTTATTATTTCAGATGATGAAGAGAGAAATTTTTCTAGAAGATATGGATATTGGGAGCCTGATTGGAATGATCCATCAATTTCATATTATGGTACAATTGAGGAAGCACTTGCGGGAATAGCAAATGAAATATCTAATTATATTGAATTGAAATAATAATACATGCTTATTTGAGTACTTTGAGGTAATTATATGTTTGAAAATATAAAGATTATTAATGAATGTAAAAAAATACTTAAGAAACATAATATTAAATATGATGAAGACTTTAGAATATACAAAAAATTAGGATTTATTCATTGTCAAGTTGATGATTGGAGAGGACATATTGAAGTCGATGGTTTTCCAGTTTTGTCATCTAAAACTGCAATTGCTATTATAGTAGAATCATGTGCTTTTAAGTATTTTTTAGAAGAAGAAAAAAACAAAAGAGCAATGTTAAAAAATCATTATCCATTAGAGTATGGAGAATATGAACCAAGGAAATATTTATTTGAAAACACATTGAATGTTCTTAAAGATTTTAATGAACAATATTATAATAAAGCTATAAATAAATATATTAAGTATTTAAACTTAAATAAAACAAACAAGCAAAAATGGTTATTTGACAAAAAAACTGGATTATTTGAAATGTCACAAACTATAACATTTTCTGCTGTATTAATAAATAAGTCTAGCTCATTTGTTCAAATATATAATCAAGATCCTTGTGGTGGTAGACTAGGTGATAACTTTTATACTTTTCTTTCACAAGATTCGAATGAACAGTTCTCTACATTTGTCTTTACAAATACCGGTGATGATAGGTTTTATTTATATGTATATAATCCTAAACATATAGATTATTCAGATAGCTATATTATGATAAATAAAGCTGACAAAGTAGTATGGACTTATTTTTTGAATGATAATAAAAAAAGTAAACAAGAGAGGGTTTTTATTTTTGATGGTTCAACTCTAAATATTACGGGTGAAATCAATATTTAATATAGATTGTAGTTACTCCAATTGGATGAAAACTATTGATAAACAAAAGCTTATGTTTACTTTAACATTTACATTTGAGTATTGATAAAGATTAATAAATGGTAGAATTGCTCTAATGAATGAAGGAGGATAATAATTTGAAATATATAAAATATCCGTTTTATGATAGTATTATTAAAAAAGAAAGTAAGTTTCGTTTTAAAAATCTTGATAAAGAAGCGAGAAGAAATGTTAGGATAAATAATATATTTACATGTTTTATTATTACATTATATGTTATATTGGTAGTTTCGTTTATCTTACTTATTAAATATTTGCTTAGAATTATTGAAAATAAATTATTTGAAACATTGATGATGATTGGTATGGTTTTAGCTACAATAGTTGTTCCTGTTGTGATAATTGTTTTAGCAATAAAACTAATAGGTAAATATATTCCTTCTTCAGCTATAGGTGAGTTATCATTACAAAATATTCAAGATATTACAAAACCATTAAAAAAATATTATAGGGTATCCGGACCTTCTATTGTGACTAAATGCTATAACTGTACGAATGAATCGTTCACTAATAAGGATGTTATAATTTTTCTTTATAATGGCAAAATAAGAATTGTTTTAGATTTCAATCATACAATAAAAGACTTTGGATGTTACGAAATTGAACATAAAGAAATGACAACATCATACGTTGTTGAAGAAGGGAAAATTAAAACTTTATTAAAAACTGAGAATATTGAATTCTATTTAGGCAAAAAAGCAAAAGCTTTTATAAGAAAATGTTTTGCTTTATCAAAATGCCCTTGTTGTGGTTATTATACTTTTATAGAAATAGAAAGAGGAAATTATGATATATGTCCTGTATGCTTTTGGGAAGATGATATTGTACAAGAAAAGAATCCAAATTATGATGGAGGAGCAAATAGAGTATCTTTAGTAACAGCTAGGAGTAATTTCAAAAAATATGGGGCTTGTGAAAAAGAAATGGTTAAGTATTGTAGACCACCTAAGGAAAACGAAAAAAAGAATATATAATTCTTGTTAGTAGTTTTCTATATTAAATTAAATTGAGTGCAAGGATTAATAGCACAATAGGGGATGTGCAAAATATCTCTAGGGGTGTTCACTTTTTTGTTAGGGGTGTGCAAAAAAAGGCCAATTTGCACACTGTATCAAAAAGGTCTAACATTCACATATTGAATGAAATATCCCCCCAAATTTTACCCAAATATGGTAAGATGATATGGAGGATTTTTTATATAAAACTAACTCGTAAGCGTAAATGATTTCCAGACTCAAACTATCGAACGCTTTGAAATATCCTCTTAGGTAGGAAAGTTTTTTATGCAAAGAAATGTATATAATGAAAGTACTCTTTTATAAGTAATGAATAGTCTTTATCAAAAAAGGTGGTATGTTATTATGAGTATAATGGAAGAACAAGAACTAAAAAATAAATATCTTCTTGTTACTGAAGAATTTGAAGGCTTGCAAATTGTTAAATTGACCACAGATAATATAGCTAGAGTTGAAGCTATGATTATGACAGATTCTGGATATGCTAAATCTGGTGATATTAATGCTGGACCTACATACAAGAAGAATGGTGAAGAAAAATATTCTGGCTCAACAGCATATTGGATGACAAAACTAAAATATGCTCTTGAAAATAATTGTGATGATGATTT
The DNA here is from genome assembly GCA_051872335.1 of Bacilli bacterium. Classification (GTDB taxonomy): domain Bacteria; phylum Bacillota_I; class Bacilli_A; order RFN20; family CAG-826; genus SUG2458. The sequence goes on from JBJEDT010000041.1 coordinate 4,004, forward strand.
AAGAACTATTATAAGCCATGCTGTTAATGCTATTGATAAAGAAAACAGTACTCATATTAATTCAGATGGCGTTGGAAGAAAACAACTTACAAATAGAATCTTGGCAAAAGTAAAATCATTAAAAGAAATATTGTTAAATGTAGATAGTGGATTAAAATTCATAGATGAAATTGCAACTATTACTAGTGACGTAGATGCTAAACATAAAGCTAGAACTAATTTATCTTTTGCTAGTAAATTTGCTCATTATGCTTGCTTTTACTTGTTTGATGAAGATGATCCAAGAAGAGATAACTTTTCCATTTATGACAATGTATTAAACAAAGCGCTTCCTATCTACATAAAAAAATATAATCTTGATGGATATAATCCGAATAGCTATTTAAGTTACTATAAGTGCATTGGTGAGATTATTAAAGCTTGTGGAGAAGATTTATCAAGAAATGTATTTGACCATTTGATTTGGTATTATTACAAGGCAAGACTTAATTCGATAAAACTGAATAAAGTGAAAAATACTGCCGCTAAAACAAGAGAAAAATCATCTACTTGCTTTAATACTGCTGATATTTATGAATATATCTTATCAATTAAAGAAAAAGAGAAGAATCAAGGTAAATGTGAGATTACATTAATTGCTAGAGATATAGCACGCTATTTTGGTAGATATGATAGAATGGTTTCTATTTGTAGTGCTATGAGAAAAGCTATGAATCCAGGAGATGTTATAGTTTATACTCCACCAAAAGGAAACTCTACTACATTGGAGATAAAATATTACTTAAAATAGGTATGCCAAAATTCCAAAAGGTATGCCAAGAAATTTAGGGATATGCCAAATTGTATTAAAATTACTCTAATAACACATATTGTATAATTTAGGTGATACGTATAATCGTATTGCTTTTTTTTCTTACTCATATAGCATTTTTAACTTATTTAAATATGTTAACGATTTGAAATGATGGTCAATTTGCATTTTTAGTTCTTTCGATTATTTGCCTAACGGACAGAGTGAAGAAAGTATGACCCTAAAAGGAAATGATTTAAAAATATTTTCTTAATTTATATTATTTGAATAAATATTACTGTTTTCATGTAAATGGCAGAAGCTTTATTATTAATAGAATTAAATATTTTTTCTATTATTATAATTATATTTGCTGATGTAACACTTCTTGATTTTAGGGAACATTATATATATAATTAAATTAAATAAGTTCCCTAAGGAGGTAATTATGGAAAATAATTTTGTAAAAATTCAAGAATTATTAAATCGACGTGCAGAATTTCAAACTCGATTAAATTTTTTTCCTTATGATGGTACACCCGAAGTTAAAACTATTTCAGGGAAAAGATATTTATATGTTCGCAAAAGAGAATTAGATAAAATTAAATCCACATATGTAGGAGAATATTCTGAAGAACTATATAATGTTTTATTAAAGAATAATGTCGAAGCAAAATCTATTAGAAAAGAAATAAGACATATTGATAAAGAATTAGCTTTACTAGGTTATAAAGATGAGAAATTATCTGAAAGGGTAATACTAAATTTAGAATTTGCTCGTTCTAATATGAAAAAAATCATTTATGATCAGGCTGTTTTAGAAGGTATAGCAACTACTTTTCCAGACACTGAAACTATATTAGAAAATGGTGTCGTAAAAAATGCTAAAGCAGAAGATATTCAAAAAATTATTAACCTTAAACATGCTTGGCAATTTATTTTAGATAAGGATGTCATTCAATCACGTAGTGACTATTATTTAGCTTCCTATATTGCTAAATTAGTTAATGAGGGTTTATTAGCTATTCCAAATGGTGGGCAAATAAGAGGTATTCCTGTTACAATTGGCGGTTCAACTTATATTCCTCCTATACCTTCGGAATATATTGTTAAACAAAATATTATTGATTTATTAGATTCTGACCTAGAAGATATTGATAAAGCAATTGAACTATGCTTATATGTTATGAAAACTCAAATATATAACGATGGTAATAAACGAACAGCTATTGTTTATGCAAATCATTATTTAATTTCTAAAGGGCAAGGTTTGTTAGTGATTGATTATAATAAAATAAGTGATTTTAAAAAACTCCTTGTTTCTTATTATGAAGATAAAGATTTAGTTTCAATAAAAAAGTTTTTAAAGGAATGTTGGATGAAATTTTAAACCATTTTCTGACTTGGTTGTTCACTTCATCAGAAGTGGTGGAAATTTTTGTTTCTGGGTTGTAATTTTATGAATTTTTGATAAAATATAATGATTTAGAAAAGACATTTATTTCTAGATGGGTGGCATGGGCGAAGAAGGAGATTTTTTATATGTTTGAATTTGTAACAAAAAAAGAATATGCACCTATCCGTGAAGAGATAGAGGCAATCATCAAGAGGGTTCAAAAGATTTTAAAAGAAGACGATTCTGATCAAACCTTCCAATTCCATTTAATCGGTAGTGGTGGAAGACATTTAATTACAAGAATCAAAGGTGGCAATGCTGGATATGACTTTGACTATAATCTTGTAATGAATAAGAATTTTTCGTGGAAACCAACTATCCGTCAATCATTCTTTGATGCGTTTCAACAAGCAATTAAAAGTACTAGATTTACAATAGTTGAAAATTCAACATCAGTTATCACCATTAAGCAAGTAGATAAGAAAAATAAAAAAGTTATTGTGGGCTGTGACTTTAGTGTTGTTTTCTATCCTGATGATGATAAGTCAGGATACTACAAATATGCTAGATTCAATAAAGGGCAACAAAACTACACTTGGGAGATCAGAAACGTATCACGCTTTAACAACCATCATCTTAATTGGTTAAAAGATAACTATAACGGCATCTGGAATGATATCAAGGAAGAATACCTAAAGTTAAAGAATAACAATCCACAGGGAAAGCATTCATTTGTCTTGTTCCACGAGTCAATAAATAATATTTATAACCAATGCCAACAAGAAGAATCTTATGATGATGAAAATGATAATTATTGAGATTGAATAGTGGTAAGCCAAATTTTTTATGGTTATGTCAAATTGTATTAAAATCACTTTAATAACACAAATGTGATTTATCTCCTATTTGAATCGCAAAATGTGAAAGTCTAGATAGGCTTATATAATTAATGCTAGTGAATTTTTCACTAGCTTTTTTGTATTAATTATTATTACAAATAAGTTATAAATTATCTTAAGGGTGTGTAAGAAGAAAGAGCAAAAATGACTTGTAGTTATTACTAAATATATTAAATATATCTTTAGTTATCCCAAGTACAAGCTTTTCTTGCTAAGGAAAGAATTAATTCTGCTTCCTTTTCAGGACTAACACGATTTGCATCATTTAACCAATCCTGTAGAATTTTATAACTTCCATAAATGGAAAAAGAAATAATGGTTGATTTTATTTTAGCATCATAAATGTTTGATAATGATTGATTTAGCATTACCTCTATTTTTGGTAGCATAAACAAATGCTCTGCAAAATTATTTTCAACATTATTATTTATAAGCATTTTTGAGAGTTCTAAATTATTTTGCATAAATTGTAGTACTAGTGATACTTTGCATTTAACACTATCTTTGTTTTCTATGTTAGCTTCTTCTAAAGTATTGGCAATTTCTTCAAGATAGTTTTTTTCTATTTCAGATAATACATCATATTGGCTGCCATAATGATTATAAAAAGTAGTTCTATTTATACCAGCTTTGTCACATAATTCACGAATAGTAATTTGATGTATATTATTTTTTTTTAAAAGCTCCAAAAATGCAGTATATATTAATTCTTTTGTTATTCTAATTCTTTGATTATTTTTCATATTATTCTCTTTCCTTTTAACTTATTAATTTCAACACTTTTAAATCATCTGTTGGTTGTAAAATCAACACTTGTTGATTATAATTTAATTGAAAACATTATGTTTGTCAAGGAGTTTAGCATGGAATTTTTTTGGTGTTTTATTGCAGCATTATTAGCGGGTATTGGTACAGGACTTGCTGGATTATCTGCTGCAACTGTGATGGTGCCTATTATGATAGTCCTTTGCCCAACCTTTGCTGGTGAAGTTGGTGCTTATCATGCTACGGCTATTGCATTAGCATCTGATGTTTTAGGTTCTGCATTTACTGCAGGTGTTTATATAAAACATAAGAATATTGATTTGAAACATAGTTGGATTATGTTAGTTTGCATCATTACAATGTGCATTATAGGTAGTTATGTTGCATATTATGTTGGTAATGTTGTTTTAGGAAGCTTTTCTTTAATATTATGTATTGGTATTGGTATACGTTTTTTATTAAAACCAGATACACAGCGAAATGTAACAATAGAAGATAAAACAAGGTTTAATTGGAAGGAAATACTTATTTCTATTTTTTTCGGATTGACTATAGGTTTTGGAACAGGCTTTGTTGGATCAGGCGGAGGAATGATGATGCTTGTGGTCTTTACTGCCTTTTTAGGGATGAGTAGAAAAAAAGCGGTAGGAACTAGTACATTTATTATGACATTTACTGCATTGATTGCTTTTGTAAGTCATTCTATTATTGATTCAACAATTATTTTTGCTGATTGGCCGATTTTAGTTTTGTGTATAATTACAGAAACATGTGCATCTATCATAGCTGCTCAATTTGCTAATAAGGTTAATAATAGAATCGTTGGATTAGTAACAGGAGCAGTACTTACAATACTTGGAATAACTATGTTGTGTATTAAATATTGGCAAAATATTGTTACCTCATCAATTCCATTAGCTGTCCTTCAATGCTTAGGTTGGTATCTATTATTTATTATTGGTATTTTAATTATCATTTTAGTTTTGCGTTATTGCTTTAAAATGCCTAGCGAAGTAGCGAGAAAAATATTACAATTTCCAGCAATGTTATCGGTGATTTTTATGTTAATTGTTTCAAATGATTGGATAGTTACAATTATTTGTGCAGTGATTTTTTGCATTATGGTTTATCCTATTTTATGTATTCTTGAAAAATGGGAAAATTATTCTACTCTTTTTATGGAACGTAGAAGAGGAGAAGTGAAAAAAAGTTTATTATTCTTATTTGGAACTCATATTATTTTAGTTGCAATTTGCTGTGGGATATTCAATAAAGCTTATATAGTAATTACTTCAATTCTAGTATGGGGTGTAGCTGATACTGCAGCTGCTTTAGTAGGAAAAAAATTTGGGAAGCATCATATTTCATTTAAATATGCCGATAGTAATAAAACCTGGGAAGGTACTATTGCAATGGCCTTAACTTCATTTATAACTGGAGCCATTGTATTGTTACTAGTAAGTCCTCTAACATGGTGGCAGTGTATAATTTTTTCATTAGTAGCATGCCCATTTTCCGCTATTTCTGAGCTTTATTCACATAATGGTAATGATACAATAAGTGTACCACTTGCTGTAGCAGTTGTTTTGACAATTCTTAGTTTTTTATAATATTAGATTCAATAAAAAACACATAATGTAATGGGAATTTATGTATCTAAAATACAATTATAATATTTCTAACAATTATAAATTTTTAGTTAGATATTTTAGAATTTAATGAAAAAATGTTAATTTTGAATTATATAAGTTTGAAATATATAAAGAAATTTTTACTGAAGAAGATATTGAAGATTATGATAAGTATAAAATTTTAAAAGATTTATATCATCAATTGTTTTCAATATTATTTATCGGTGAAATGTTGTTAATTGAAGCCTTATAAAAAAGAAAACAAGAATGTAACCCATTTATGTAAAAAAATAATAAATGATGTTTATAAGAAAAGTTTATAATCATTGTTAGTAGTTTTCTATTATTAAATTAAATCGAGCGCAAGGATTAATATCATAACATGGGGTGAGCAAAATATTTCTAGGATGTGTATTTTTTCACAAGGTGTGTAAGAAAATGGATTATTTTTGCATACTATATCAAAATTGGATAACAAACATAGTAATGAAATAAAATACTATATTTGCAGAAACAATAGCACAAGTTTATAATAAAAATTAAGGTTTTGAAAGGTGGAATATTTATGAGTAAAAATGGACATGGAGTATCTTCACATAATCATACACAACAACAAATAAATCATTATGCAAATCAGCATAATCCTAATAATTCAGCAAATCGTGCTTGTAATAATAATCATGCAAATCAATGTAATCCCAATAATTCAAATTATCAAGGCCATCAAAACAACAAAAATAGTAAATAGCATTTATCAATAAACGGTGTTTATACAAAATTAAACTTTATTATAAAAAGAAAGATGTAAATTAAATGGTGTAATTATGGATAATTTTAATACGATTATAGATGCTTATAAAGATTTAGTGTTACAAAAAAAATCGGCGGATATATCAATAAGAGATATTTGTGATCGAGCTGGTTTATCGCGTAAGACATTTTATAATTATTTTTTAAATAGATTTGATTTATTAAAAAAAATATTATTAGAAGAAATAGAAGTGCCACTACGACTTGCATTAGAATCTTCATTAAGTAACAGTGATGCATTAAAAATAATGTTAACAAATTTTTTAATAAGAAAAGATTTTTATATTATTGTTTTTCAAGAAAAATGTCAAAATTCAGTTTTTGAAAGTCTCGTTGAAAGTTTAAGTAGAATTATTTCAATGTTTCCTAAACCTCGATTAACAGAAAATGAAAAAGAGTATGTTGATTATAGATTTACTGTTGAAATAGTTTATGTCATTAAAAAATGGATTGAAAACGGAATGTTAGAATCTCCTGACACAATAGCAAAAATTATTATGTATCCAGGTAACATTTAATTGTAAGTGTTACCTTTTATTCACATTTTAAAAGTTTTGCAAATTGACTACAATTTTTTTCAACTTTTATAATTTAATTGGTAATAGTAAATTACCAAATAATTTAGAAGGAGAATTTAATATGGCAGAAGGTTATGCTAACAAAGATGGCGGAATGAATATGTCCGAAGAAGAAAAAGCAAGAGTCAGCAATTATGGTCTCAAAGAACTTGGCTGGGATAAAGTTCCTTTGGATATTGTCGACAAATCTTTAAAAGATTTAGTCGATATGAAAGGTAAAACAGCAATTGTCACTGGTGCAGGTGGAGATGGCTTAGGCTTTGCAATTTCTAATCGTTTAGCTGCTTTAGGATGTACAGTTGTTATGACAGACATAAGCGACAGAGTATTCCAAAATGCAAAAGCAGTAGCAGAAAAGTGGAACGCTAAAACATATCCACTAATTTGTGATATCATGAAATTTGATGATATTAAAAATATGTTCGAAGAAGCAAATAAATTACTAGGTGGACATATTGATATTTTAGTAAATAATGCAAATTATACTTTGGCTGGTCCGTTCCAAAAAGCAACAGAACAAGAAATAAGAACTTGTGTAGATGGCCCTTATACAAGTGCTGTTTATGCATGCCGTTTAATTTGTGATTATATGATTCCTCAAAAACATGGTAAAATCATTAACATTGTTTCAGAAGCTGCAGTACGTTCTAATAATGTTGATTTATCCATCTATGCTGCATCTAAAGCAGGTGTTATTGGACTTACAAAATCACTTGCAGGTGAATTAGCACCATTTGGAATTATTGTTAATGCTGTTGCACCTGGAGTAATGTTAAATCCATATTTACGTGAAATATTTAAAGTAGGCGCTCCTGAAACTTTAGGCGTAAGAAAATCAATGGTTGATAGTACTAAGGATTGCTTAATGAAACGTGTTTCAATTGCAGAAGAAGTTGCTAATACTGTTGCATTCTTAGCAAGTGATGCTGCTAGCTTCATTGATGGACAAATCATCATGAATGGCGGTGGAATGACTGTCTAAGATATTTAAATATTAAATTTGTTAAAAGCTGTTTTGAAAATCAAATTTCTAACAGCTTTTTTTATAAAAAAGATAAAGAATTAAATAAAAGTAGTATTTAGATTTCTCAATTAATAATAATTTGTATTAACATATTGAAGAATTATTTTATTCTTTATTTTTATTTATCTTTAATATATTATTTAAATAGATTATTAAAGGAGTGATTATAATGCCGTTTTGCCCTTACTGTGGTAGTGAAGTACCAACTAATTCAAAGTTTTGTCCATCTTGTGGAAATAACTTAGTTGAGACAAATGATTCTGAAAACCATAATTCTAATGTTCAAAATGAATCTTCATTCAACAATCGTTTTTCAAATACATTTAATGAAAATAAAACTGCATCTTCAAAAAAATCTGACTTAAAAATGGTTGCTTTTGTTTTATGTATCTTAACTTGTGTTGTTTATGCAGTTACTATTGTTGGTGTTTTTGGACTAATATGGTGTATTCCTATGACTATCAAAATCAATAAAGCATATAAAGAAAATGAACCATTAAGTACTGGTTTTAAAGTATGTACATTATTATTTGTTAATACAATTGCTGGAATACTTTTATTAGTAGATAACGATTAAATTTATAAAAATAAATTAGTTTATTTGTTTTAAGACAAATAAACTTTTTATTTTGTAATTAAAAATGATTTAATAAATATTCTTCTACATAATTCCAACTAATAGAATCATATTTATCGTTAAAATAATAATTTTCTTTGTTAAAGCCATGATTAGCACCTTCAATTAATTGAAGAGTGCATGATGAATAAATTTCATTGGCTTTTTCACTATATGACGATGGTACAATAAAATCTTTTGTACCGTGAACTATTAATACATCTTTTGTAAATGAACCTATATGATCATATACATTATAGTTATTGAGTTCGTTACGGTATTCTTCATCTAATGTAATATCAATCTGCAATAATTCAGGAATATTAAAAGCAGGGTAAAACATTATTAATCCTTGAATTATTTCGTTGTAATTATTTGCAACAATACTTGAAATTAATCCTCCTTGGGAAGTACCAAATAAATATATTTTATTTATATAAGGAATAGTAAAGAAATAATCAACAAGATACGATAAAGTATCAACATCTTTGAATATTGTTGGATTTTCAATCTTATCACTTCGTGATTTTTTATTATCAGAAGGATAGTCAAAAGAGTAAGACAAATATGAAAGTGAAGCTGCTCTATATCCATAACTATCCAGTGAATCAGAATTAATATCAGCAGAATGTGACATTATGATTAATGAATAAGAATTATCTGAAGAAAAATCTAAAGGCGTATATAAATTACCATATATTTTAAGTTCATTTTCATATATTAAAAATTCTTCCTTATTAGCTAATGTTTCAAATGTGGAACTATTATTACAAGAAGTTAGTAATAAACTAAAACATAAGAAGTAATATCGTTTGTTTTTCATATATATATCTCCTTTTTTATATTTTAAAACTAAAATTTTGATAATTGAATATAAAAACTTCCAATCTTTTTGATTGGAAGTATTATTTTAAACTTCATTTGTAATTAAAGAATCATCTTCTTTTAATTTTCTAAATTGAACAATTAGGATAGGTAACTCAAAAGCAATCATAAAGAGCCATCCAATTCCAGTACCATATGCAGCTGATTCCATAGGTTTACTTGTTAAATGCATTAATAATATAACAAATATTACACGAGCAGTTATTTGTACTAAAGTTGATAAGAACACAATTGTTACTTTACCACTTCCTCTAAAGAAACTTTGCATTGCATTAGTTATACTTGGTAACATATATAGACAACACATTATATTTAAATAGGTACACGCATTGTTTAATATATCTGTTTTAGATTCAATAAGTGATGGGTCAGAAGAAATAAATACATTTAGTACAGGTTTTTTAATTACAAATATGAGAACACTTATGAAAACTCCATAAATTATATTTAATAAAAAGCCAGACATAAATCCTTTTTTTGCTCGTTTAACTTTATTAGCTCCATAGTTTTGAGAAAAAAAGATGGATGTTGCAGCAGCAAAATTTTGTGCAGGTGTAAAAACAAAGTCATCAATTTTAGTTGCACTAGCAAAAGCATCGATTATTATTTCGCCATACTTATTTATTTGAGTAGAAATAATATATTTTCCTACATATAAAACAACTTGTTGAAGAGCTGATGATACAGCATAAGGAATTGATATTTTTAATAACGAACTATCAATAACATAATCTTTAAATTTAAATAAGAAAATATCTTTATAACGTATTTTACTATAAATAGTAATGGAAATAGCAGAAAGAATTTGGCTTATAAGTGTTGCTAGTGCCACACCTAAAACACCTTTATCTAAACTAATAACAAAAATAATATTTAATGTAATATTTAATACACATGATACCGTTAAAAATAATAAAGAAGAAATAGAATCACCAATACTTCTTAAAACGGAAGCATATAGGTTATAAATAAAAGTTGCAACTAAACCTATAGCAATAATAATTAAATATTGCTTAACTTGTTTTCTTAAAATAATATCATCTACATTTGATATAGTCATAATTGGTTCTAAGAAAACAATAAAGAGTATTGTTAATAAAACAATAAAAATCAACCCTACAAGTAAAACACTTGTAAATTGTCTTTTTAAATTTGGAATATCATTTTTTCCAAACAGATTACTTGAATGAATGGCAATTCCTAAACATAATCCACTTATTAAAGAAATAAAAATTGACATTATTGGATTCGCAATACCGACTGCAGCTTGATCTGTTATTGGATTTGATGAGAACCAACCTAATATAACAAAGTCGAATAAATTATATGATAATTGTAAAATACTTCCGATTACTAATGGTAAAGCAAATAGTAGTAACTGAGGAAAAATTTTACCTTCAGTCATTCTCTTCTTCATAATGTAAAACCTTCTTTATAAATTCATTAGCTTTTGTTGGCCAGATAGCAACTTCTTTATTTATGTATGATTCATCACCATCTTTTATAGCTGTTTGGTCAGCTAAAGCTAACCCATGTCTTCCAGTGTTGAAAATAATGAATTCATTATAAACATCATTTGATGTTAATGCATCAACCATTAATAAAGTGTGAATATAAGGCACTGTTTTATCTTCTTTTGTTGACCAAATAAATGTAGGAGGTGTGTCTTTAGTAACCCTATTTTCAATTGAATAATCATATAAATCTTTTTTTGTATATTGTCCATTAAAGAAGTTAGTAACTGTACCTTTATGTGGCTTTTTAATAAAGGAAATCACAGGATAACATAGTATTAAGCCTGTAATATATTTCTTTAAATGACTAGTTCCAGCTAAAGCTGCCAAATGTCCACCAGCTGAAAAGCCCATAACAAAAATATTTTTAAAATTACGATGTAAGTATTTTAAAGAATATTCTACTTCAATAAACTGTGTTGGATTTTGAAAAGGTGCAACGCTATATTCTAAAATGGCTACATTATAATTCATTTCTAAAAATTTATTAGCTACAGGTTTACTTTCTCGATTAGAAAGGTGATGATAACCACCACCAGGTAAAATTAAAATAACAGGGTGATTTTCATTTAGAGAATATAAAGTCAATTTTCCTGTTGATGTAAAACCTAATTTTTTAGTAATTTCAATTGTTTTTATATTTGGGTTATTAATCATTAGATACAAATTCCTTTCTAACAAGAATTCCATCGACCTCAATCATTTCTGGTTCGGGATCTTTAAAGGACATTCCCTTATACCCTTTTATTTTTGTCCTAATTAAGAAAATTGTCAAAAAGATTATTGCAGAAAAAGCAATTATTATATTTGAAATACCCATTGAGATACCGGCAGCCTCAGCGCCAATCTCAGGATGAAAGGTTTGTAAGTACCATAAAACACCGATTCTTGTAAATATTCTTAAAACATTATTTACTGTTGCTAAGAATGTTTGACCATACCCATATAATAATCCTAGAATTATTGAATTAATAGCTAGAGCAGGTATTGATAGGCAATCATAATAAAAGATATCTTTTATCATTTGAACAAATTCTTCAGAAGTATTTTTTGTATTAAACAAATTTAGAATTTGATCTTCGAAAAAAACACGTACACATAAAAATCCAAATATACTCCAAATGGCCATAATTGCACAACATACACCAAAAATTTTCAAAGTGCGTTTCATGTTTTTATTTCCTAAATTTTGTGAGACTATAGAAGATTCTGAATCTTCCATAGAAGTACCTGGATTTGTAATAATCCCACACATATTATTAGAAATACCTAATGCACCAACTGTAAGTGAGCCATACATTTTACACATTGCATTGACAGTAACTTTCCCTAAACTTATAACAAATTTACCTAAGAAAAGCGGCAATGAAAGAATTAAAATCTTTTTAAGATATATCCATTTTAAAGATAAAGTTTTAAATGAAATTCTAAAAATATTATTTTTTGAAAACAATTTAATCATGGCAATTACAAATAATACTAACTGTGCGATTATACTAGCTACCTCTATCCAAGCTAAGTTAGTAACATGAAAACCATAAATGAAGATGCTATTTAATAAAAGTTTGACAACCATTATTATAATGTTAAGTATGAAAATAATTTTTGTATTACCTTTCGATTTTTCTAAACCGATAAATATATTATTAAAAATTATGATGACTTGTTCGACAATTTGTAGTTTAAAATATAAGTTCGATATACTTATTAAGTCATCGGGTACACGACACAACTGTAATATAAAAGATGAAAAAGGTAGAAATATTAAAAGAACTATTGTAGAAGTAACAAGTGCTATTGTAAACATAACATTGGCATTCTTTTTAGCTTCATCAATTTTACCAGCACCATAAAAACGAGAAACAATAATTGCTCCTCCACCAGATAATCCACTTCCAATAGCCATAATACACCCTTTAATTTGTGTAAGTGTTGCAACAGCAGATACACTTGATTCACCAATTTGAGCTACCATAATTTGATCTACTAATGAATAAAAGGAATTAATAAGTTGATAGAAAAAAAGTGGCATAGTAATAGCAATAACGACTTTCCAAACATTACCAGTTAAAATTAATCGTCTTGATTTTTCATTTGCTTCCTTAACCATAATAAACCACCTTTTTAATTTTGTACTCATACATTATAAAAACATATAATTTGAAATACTATATAATTTTTATATATAATAATATAAACATTGTGCATAAAACACAAAATCATTTTTCCAAGCCGTGATATAATAATTTTGAAACTAGGAGGTTTATATATGTCAACAATCAAAATAGAAAATTTAAACAAAATATATGATAATGGTTTTCACGCTGTTCATGATTTCAATTTAGATATTGAAGATGGTGAATTCATTATTTTAGTTGGCCCATCTGGTTGTGGTAAATCAACAACATTGAGAATGATTGCTGGTATTGAAGCAATCTCTTCAGGTGTATTGAATATTGATGGAAAAATTTGTAATAACTTGAAACCACGTGATAGAGGTATAGCAATGGTTTTCCAAAGTTATGCTTTATATCCTACAATGACAGTATATGATAATTTGGCTTTTAGTTTGAGAATTGCTGGTTTTGATGAAGATGAAATTGAAACTCGTGTTCAAGAAGTTTCTAATATTTTAGGTATTCAAGATTATTTAGCAAGAAAGCCAAAAGCTCTTTCTGGTGGTCAACAACAACGTGTTGCTTTAGGTAGAGCTCTTATTCAACACGCAAAAGTCTTCTTAATGGACGAACCTTTATCCAATCTTGATGCAATTCAAAGGGTAAATATGCGTTCTGAAATTAGAAGAATTCACCAAGCAGTAGGCTCAACTACAATTTATGTTACACATGATCAAATTGAAGCGATGACTATGGCTGATAGAATTGTTGTTATGAAAGATGGATATATTCAACAAATAGGTACTCCAAAAGAATTGTACTTTAAACCACGTAATTTATTTGTAGCTGGATTTATTGGTGATCCACAAATGAATTTTATTCATGGAAGTGTTAAAGGCTCTAAGTTCATTTGTAATGATGGAACTGAAATTGAATTAAAAGGCTATAATGCAAAGATATTAAAGAAAGCAAGTAAATTAGAAGATGTAATTATTGGGTTTAGACCAGAATGCTGTTCAGTAGACCCACTTGAAGATACACCACATATGGCTCAAGAAATGTTAGTTGAAGTTTCTGAAATGCTTGGTGATACAATGAATATTTATGGTTACTTAGGTAAAAATAATATGGTAGTTAGGACAACACCTTTTACAAAATATGAAGTCAATAAGATGTTTAAATTTTATGTAAATTATGATCATATTATTTTCTTTAATGGTGAAACAGAAGAAATTATTGAGGAATAAATAATGGAAAGTTTAAATAAATCAATTATAAAAAAAACATATGCTCCGATAAAAATTATGCAATTCGGAGAAGGGAATTTTTTACGTGCTTTCGTTGATTGGATAATTCAAAAAATGAATGATAGCAAAAAATATGAAGGACATGTTGTCGTTGTTCAACCTCTAGAATTTGGTAGAGTTAATGAACTTGCAGCTCAAGATGGATTATATACTTTATATTTAGAAGGATTAAATAATGGTGAAGTAGTCAAAACTCATGAAGTTATTGATGTTTTAGATGACTTTATTAATCCATATACTGAGTATGATAAATTTTTGAAATATGCTGAGAGTGAAGATTTAGAGGTAGTAATTTCAAATACTACTGAAGCTGGTATTGTTTTAGATCCTAGCGATATTAATTTTTCCAAGACTCCACATACTTTTCCTGGTAAAGTTTTAAGTTTATTAAAACATCGTTATGATTATTTTAATGGTGATACTAATAAAGGTTTATCTTTTATTTGCTGTGAATTAATTGATAACAATGGTGACGAACTTAAAAAATGTGTATTAGGCCTTGCAAAAGTTCTTCAATTAAGTGAATCATTTATTACTTGGATTAATGAAGCATGTCATTTTACATCTACATTAGTAGATCGAATTGTTCCTGGATATCCACGTGATGAAATTCAAGAAATCACTAATGAATTAGGTTATATTGATAATTCAATTGTTAAAGGCGAAATATTTCATTTATGGGTTTTAAAGAAAGAAGCACATATTGAAAAAGTTTTCCCATGCGATCAAGTTGGTTTAAATGTAATTTATGCTGAATCAATTAAACCTTATAAACAAAGAAAAGTAAAAATTTTAAATGGTTGCCATACTGCAATTGTTCCAGTGTCTTACCTTTGTGGAATTGATACAGTTAAAGAATCGATTTTAGATCCTTATGTTGGTAAGTTTGCAAAAACTCTTGTTTATGATGAAATAGTACCAACAATAGACTTACCTCATGATGATATGGTATCTTTTGCAAATTCTGTTTTTGAAAGATATTTAAATCCATTTGTAAGACATGAATTGATGAGTATTGCTTTAAATTCTATTTCAAAATATAAAGCACGTGTTTTACCAAGTGTCAAAGATTTTTTAAATATAAAGGGTGTTTTACCAAGATATCCATTATTTTCACTTGCCGCTTTAATTAAGTTTTATTGTGGTAAAAGAAATGATGAAGTCATTGCATTAAAAGATGATCCATCTTATTTAGAGTTCTTTAGCAATTTATATAGTAGTAATAAATCAAATGAAGAGATTGTTCATAGTGTATTAACTAATACTAATTTTTGGGGTGAGGATTTATCACTTATTGAGAATCTTGAAGATTTAGTTTTATCTTACTTTAATGAAATTAGTGAAAAAGGAATGAACAAAGCATTAAGAGACTTCGTAGGTGATTAATAATGAATAAAAGTATTAAACTTAATGAAATTGATAATGTAGCAGTAGCTTTAACTTCCTTATCAAAAGGTGAAGTGATAGAGGGCATAGAACTTTTAGAAGACATTCCTTCTGGACATAAGTTTGCTATAGAAAACATTAAAATAAATTCTAATATTATTAAATATGGCTATCCAATTGGACATGCTTTATGTGATATTAAAAAAGGTGAACATGTTCATGTTAAAAATCTTAAAACTAATTTATCTTCTGAATTAGAATATGCTTTTAATCCTGAATATAAAGAAGTAAAAAGTCAAATTTTTAATGATGAAGTTAAAGTATTTGAACGTAAATTTAATCGATATGGTATACGAAATAATTTATTTATTGTTCCATTAGTAGGCTGTGTAAATGCTCAAGCTGAATTAATTAAAAAATCATTCATCGAAAATGTTGATATGTCTTTAATTGATGATGTTATTATTTGTAAGCATCCATATGGTTGCTCGCAAATGGGAGAGGATCATTTAAATACAATTAAATTATTACAATCAATTGTCAAGCATCCAAATGCAGGTGGTGTTTTGGTTTTAGCTTTAGGCTGTGAAAATAATCAATTAGAAAATTTTAAAGATACATTAAAAGATTATGATGAAGATCGGGTATGTTTTTTGAAGGCACAAGATGTCGAAGATGAAGTAGCTAAAGGAACAGAACTTTGTGTATCTTTATATAATAAAATGATTAATGATGTTCGTGTTTCACGTCCTTTGTCATGTATTACAGTAGGATTAAAATGTGGTGGTTCTGATGGTTTTTCAGGAATTACTGCAAATCCATTAGTAGGTATGTTTTCTGACTTTTTGATAAATAATGGTGGCAGTACTATTCTATCTGAAGTTCCAGAAATGTTCGGAGCAGAACAAGTTTTAATGAAACGCGCTTCGAATAAAGAAGTTTTTGATAAAATCGTAAAATTAATAAATGATTTTAAAGGTTATTATTCATCACATAATCAAGTATGTTATGAGAATCCTTCTCCAGGAAATAAAGCTGGTGGAATTTCTACCTTAGAAGATAAATCTTTAGGTTGTGTTCAAAAAGCAGGATTATCCAAAGTTGTTGATGTTTTATATACGGGAGATGTTATTAAAACATCGGGATTAAATTTATTAAATGGTCCTGGTAATGATATGGTAGCATGTACAAATATTGCCTCGGCTGGAGCGCAATTAATTTTATTTACTACTGGTAGAGGTACACCATTTGGAACTTATGTACCAACGATAAAAATTTCTACAAATACAACTTTATTTAATAATAAATCTAATTGGATTGATTTTAATGCTGGACAAATTGCAGATGGCATTAATATTAATGAAGTCTTTAATCAATTCAAGTCTTTAATTATTGGAATAATTAATGGTGAAATTAAAACAAAAAATGAAATTAATTGTTTTCAAGAAATAGCTATTTTCAAGGATGGCGTTACATTATGATAGTTGGTATTCGTCTACATGATTTAAAAGTTGGCACTATTACTGAAGTAAAAGATGCTATTTTAAAGCAAGGATTTGATACTATTCAATTGGTATTTAAAAAAGCTTTACGTGACGAAGAAAATAAACCTCTTCTTTTTAACTATGAAAATGCTTTAAAAGTTAGTGAAGGTTTACAAGGGACTAATATAAAAATTGCTATGCTAGGTGCATATTTTAATCCAGTGCATTCTAATAAAGAATTAGTTAGAAATAATATCGAATATTTTAAAGAACATTTAAGATATGCACATTTATTAAATACTAAATATGTTGGAACTGAAACAGGTTCTTATAATGATGATAAATGGACTTATAATCCAAAAAATCAAACAGAGGAAGGATATCAAGAAACAATGCAAGTTTTTAAAGAACTTGCAAGATGTGCTAATGAACATAAAACTACACTTTTAATGGAACCTGCATATGGACATGTAATTTATTGTGTTGATCTCTTAAAAAGAGCGATTGATGAATTGAATTGTCCTTATGTAAAAGTAACCATTGATTTATTCAACTTATTGTATTTAGGAAATTATAGCGAATATAAAGATATTTTTCATAAAGCAATGATTACTTTTGGAGATGATATTAAAATCATCCACTTAAAAGATTTTTATGTTGAGGGAGAAAAATTAGTTCAATGTGGTCTTGGAAAAGGGATAATCGATTTTAAATATATAATAAAAGAGATTAAGGAAAATTGTCCTAATGCTACTTTGATTTTTGAAGGTGTAACTGGTGAAGATATAATTAGTAGTCAATTACTGATAAATAGTTTAAATAATTAAAAATAAAGCAATGTCTAAAATTTCGAAAAAATGTTGTATACAACATATTGACATTGCTTTTTTACTGTTATAAAATGGGCTTACAAGGAGATGTAAGGGTTTTCATTATGAGTTTTAGAAAATATAAAACGATCGACATATGCATTTTTATACTTTTAGCGGTTGTTTTTGAAATTCTAAATTACTATGCAACAACTAAACTAGAAGATTTTGGTCTCATTTTCTT
The DNA here is from genome assembly GCA_051872335.1 of Bacilli bacterium. GTDB lineage: Bacteria > Bacillota_I > Bacilli_A > RFN20 > CAG-826 > SUG2458. The sequence goes on from JBJEDT010000041.1 coordinate 22,259, forward strand.
ATCATATTCAATCGTAATTACTCTTATCTGTATGTTTAGATGGGGTTTAGTTGGAAGTGTAGTTGGCTTATGTGGAGGCCTTACAGCTTGCTTGATAGCAGGATCAAGTGATATTGGGCAATATGTTGCTTATGCTGTTGGAAATTTAACCATTATATTACCTGCGTTAATTTTCCAAGTCAAAATAGGTAAAGATAAATTAAAAGAAAAGAAAATTCTCTTATTTGTCTACTTACTATGTTGCTTTATCACTGTGTTCTTCTTTAGATGCTTAATTATATCGTTATTTGACATTAAAAATTTTGCTAGTACATTTATTCAAGCAGTTCGAAATGTAATTCTTATAGAATGCATGAGTGTTGTTATTTCTTTCTTGATATTAATAGTAGCAAGTAGAAAAAATAGTGAATTACTAGTTGATATGAAAGAATATGTATTGAAAGTCCAAGATAATATGAAGCTTGGTGGACTAAAAGAATATAAATCAAAAGAATATTTTAACTTTGATAAACCATTCACTGAAGAAGATGAAATTGATGAGGCCTTCTTATTAGATGGAGGAAAAATGTCTAATGCAGAAATGGAACAACTTGATGAATTATTCAAAGATGATATTCAAAGTATAGAACAAGAAAACGCAAACAAAAATTAGGAGGTATTCATAATGGAATTAGAAAATGAAAATGAAGTAGAAGTGGTTAAAGAGTATTATGAAAAGAATCACTGGAAATTCACTTTCAAAAGAATGCTAAAGGATTGGCGCTTATATGTAATGCTATTACCTCTAGTTCTTGTCTTCATATTCTGGAGATATTTACCAATGTATGGGTTAACAGTTGCATTCAAAGACTTTGACTCATCAAAAGGTATTTTAGGTTCAAACTTTATTGGTTTAGCTGGTTTTAAAAAGATCACTACTGACCCATATTTCTGGAAGGCATTTAGAAATACATTCATGCTTTCTTTATATGGTATGATATTTGGATTTCCAATGCCTATTATCTTAGCTTTATTATTTAGTGAAGTTAAGAATCAAGTATATAGAAGTATTTTACAAGTTTTATCTTATTTACCTAAATTTGTATCTTTAGTTGTTGTCACTACATTAGTTAAGTTGTTATGTACAGAGGCTTCAGCTACTTCTTCAGGTGGTGTTTTAACTCAGTTATTAGTAAATATTGGAATGATACCTGAAGGTGCAAAACTATTAAAAGAGCCTCAATACTTTAGAGCAGTTTATCAAGTATCAGGTATTTGGGAAGCCGCCGGTTATGGTTCAATTGTTTATTTTGCTGCTATTTTAGCAATTTCACCTACAAATTATGAAGCTGCTAGAATGGATGGAGCAAATAAGATGGCTCAAATAAAATATGTTACTTTCCCAGGTATTGCTTCGACATTAACCATTATGTTGATTTTAGATATAGGTAAACTATTTACCGTTGGTTATGAGAAAGTCTATCTGTTATATTCAAATGACATTTGGGAAACAGCAGATATTGTTGCAACATACGTTATGAGATCTGCAGGTATGGCAGCAGGAGGAGAAACTTCTTTGCTTGCAAAATCTGTAGCTGCTTCAGCGGATTTATTTAATTCACTTATAGCTATGTTCCTTGTTATTGGTTCTAACATGATAGCAAGAAAAGTCTCAGATACTTCTTTATATTAGTAGAAAGGAAATATAGTTTATGAATAAAAGATTAGATGCATCAGAAATTATATTTAAGATTTTAGCATATACCTTGTTAACTATATTTGCTATCTTCTGTTTATATCCATTTGTTTATGCTGTATCTGCTGCAATTTCAGGAAAAGAAGCTATGGAATTTGGACAAGTAATTTTATTTCCAATAGCTCCTCAATTTGAAGCATTTAAGTATACATTCTCTATGAAACAATTCTGGTTATGTTATGCAAATACATTGTTCTTAACATTGTTTGGTACATTATTCTCAATTGTTGTTTCAATTTTAGGAGCATATGCTCTTTCTAAAAAAAGATTACCATTTGTTAGAGTATTGAATTTCTTATTAGTATTTACAATGTGGTTCAGTGCTGGATTATTTGCAACAAAATTAAATTATGACAATAGTAAAGAATTCTTTAATAGTATATTGCACATTAAAGATGATAAATGGCTTGTTGTAGTTGCAATGGGTTTAGCAGCATATAACATTATTCTTTTAAGAAATGGTTTTGCTGGGGTACCAAAAGAAATTGAGGAAGCTGCTATTGTAGATGGTGCAAATGAATTCCAAATTTCATCTAAAGTATATGTTCCAATGTCCAAAGCTACAATTGCTACAGTTGCTTTATTCTATGGTATTTCTCGTTGGAACGGTTATTTCTGGGCTGCACAAGTTATGACTGATCAGACCCAACATCCATTACAAGTTTTCATTCGAAATTATTTACAAGAAATGACATCGTTAGATTCTCGTCCAACATTTGAATATTTTGCTCAAGAGTCATTATTCTATTGCATGATTGTTGCAGCAATTATCCCAATTATTATTATTTATCCATTTATTCAAAAATATTTTGCCGCAGGTGTCAATCTTGGTGGCGTTAAAGAATAATTAATTAAGGTTACTCATGCTTATATAAGCATCGTAATATAATGATTAAAGAATTTTTGAAAGGAGAACAATATGAAAAAGAAAATTCTTTTTGGCTTAGCATCTGGAGTTATGGCTCTTTCACTAGCAACAGGCTGTGGAGATAAACCTTTAACACCAGATCCAGTAGATGATTATGTCCCTGACTTATCAAAATCAGTAACATTATCAATTTCTAACAACTACGATAAAAGCACTGGTATGAAGTATACTCAAGACACTGACTATACAACACCTGCTGGTACTGTTATTAAGAAAGGTGCATTTAAACCAGTTTATCAAAAACTTCAAGAGACATTAAACTTTGTTATTGACGATGTTACATCATCTTCAGTTAAAGCAGTCGATCAATTCTCAAATGATTGGATGACAAACCAATATGCTGATATTGCTTCAGGTAATGTTTCTAAAATCACTGAATATTCAGTATCTGGTACATCAGAAACAATTCTTGATATTAGTGAATATTTAGATTACTTACCAAATTTCAAAAAATTCATTCAAGAAAATGCAATTGTTTCAGAAACAATTTACACAGAAAAATGGGGAGATCAAAATGATGTTGGTATCTACTATTTCCCTTATTTCGATGGTATTAACGATTTAGAAAAAATGACTCTTTTAAGAGCAGACTATGTAAGAAAATTATTAGATGCTGACTTATCTGATTCAGACTATGATACAAATGCTTCAATTTGGACAACAAATGAATACACACCTTCTGTTGAAGATGATTCATATTCTGTAACTGTACCAGTTTCATTAGAATCAAATGAAACTAAAGTTATTACAAAAGCTGCTGGTGTTACAAACATCATTGCTCAACAAAATGCTTTATCTGCTGCTGATAGAACAGGTAAAGTAATGGTTCAACAATTAAGAAAATATATTGATGACAAATATGGTGATCAATTTGCTAAACGTTCTGATTTATTCTTAGGTGTTGATTCATGTTACGATGCAGATGAAATGATTGCATTAATGCGTGTTGTACGTGTTTCACCAAAATTATTAACAGGTAGTGAAACTGTAGAAATGGTACCATTTGTTCCTCGTGAATATAACAACCAACGTATTGCTGATATGTATAGATGGGCTGGCCAATTATGGGGTGTCCGTGGTCTAGAATCTCGTTCTGGATACTTATACATTGATTCAAACGGCAAATTACAAGATGCTCGTGGTAGCGAAAAAACAGTTAAAGTCTTAGAAAACTTAAATGCTTTATATAAAGAAGGTTTAATCTTAAAAGACTTCGAAACTGCTGCAGGATATGGTGTAACTAATGGTAAATTTGCTGAAGCTATCGTTGTCGGTGGTAATGCAAATTACTCAGGATTTATGGAATACGATTATTCACAAACACAAGGTGTTTGGAATGATAAAGCAGGCTCACAAGCAATTGAAGGATATGATTTTAGACCTGTATTAGGTGCTGTAAGTAAATTAGACGCTGAAAGTGTTGACGGATATGTTCACTTTACAGAATCTTGGAGATCAGTCAAATCTCAAGGTTGGTGTTTAAATGCTTCATTAAAGAATGATAACGATAAATTAATGAGAGCTCTTGCATTATGTGACTACTTATATTCAGATGAAGGACAACAATTAAATTCATTTGGTCCAGAAGACGAAGGTTACACTTCAGGTACATTTAACTACCAAGGTAGAGAAGTTGCTAAATTCACAGATGAAGCTTTAGCACAATTAAATAACGCTGATATCGGTGGTGGTTCATATACTAACTACTTACGTAAATTCGTTGGTGCTACATTACCAGTAGGATACGTAAAAGAACAAGGTATGGAATATCAATGTACATCAGAAAATGCTAAAAATGGTTTAGCAATTATTAACAAAGCTATTGAACTTGGAACATACAAACACGTTGAATTAAAACACACTGAAGATCCATTCTTCACAATCGTTCCATCAACATTCGCTGTATCAAGAGGTTCAGTTGCTGTAAAACAAATGTTAGAGGATAAAACAAAATTAGGTGCTATCCATTCAGAAAGTAAAACTGATAACTACAATATGTGGGATAAATACGTTATGAATGGTTTCGGTAGCGTTGATCCAGAAACATTAACACAAGAACAATACTTAAAATTAATTAACGAAACATATTCATTAGAAGTCTTAGTAAAAATTTACCAAGATGCATATGACTATATGGTCGCTTAATAAATATTAAATTCACTTTAGAGATGAGCATTATGCTCAATGCTCATCTCTTCCTTCTTAGGTAAAGGAGTATAAATATGGAAGAACAAAACGTAAAACAAAAAAATAATGAATTATTAAATAAACTATGTAAGTTACAACGACCTTTAATGTTAGGTTTATTATTTGTAGCAGTAGCTCTTTTAATTTATTCTTTTATATTTATGTCACCATTTTATGATATGTATATTTTAGATGGTCGTTTCTTATTATCAAACTTAGAAAATTGGGGAATTGATTATACCACACTTCCCGAAGAGTCTTATTTGTATAAAGGAGATTCAACAAAAGTTATTGGTATCTCTATTACATATTTTACAAATTTCACTAGAGAAGGTGGCATGCAAGCTTTTAATCATGCCATATTTACCCTTGGTATTATTGGAATTTTATTAGTTGGCGTTTTATATATTTATAGATCTCAATTAAGAAAAAGATATTACGCAACAAACTTTGTTGTGATTGGTATAGTTTGTGCTTTCTTTTTAGGAACATCAATTTATATGTTAATTGAATTACTACATTGGTTCTCATATGTAAAAGACATTAATTATGAAATTATTAATTACTATTATTGTGATATGTACCTACTAACTGAATATACTGAAGTATTTTCTGCAGCGACTTCTAAATGGGTCTTTGTAGTTGGTTTTGTATTAACAGGAATTATTATTTTATCTGTAATATTAACTGTTGTATTTACTGCAATTAAAGCAAGAACACAAAAATTAGCTGGCAAAATAGATACAAGTGGGGTGGTTATTAATGACTAAAGATATGGGTCAAGAAACGATGTCAAAAGAAGAATTATATAAAACAAAAAGTGATATTATGCGTTATGCATCCAATAAATTTGGTTTTTGGTTTTGTATATTAGCAATTGTTTTTGATGTAGCGATGTTCCTTATTATATATACAGAAAAAAATTGTACACCAGATTTCCAATTGGGTATTGATTTATTAGTTAACGTTATTTTCTTATTAGCAAGTTTTTTACTTGCTGAAAAAATGAAAGTATATTCATTAAAATCAACATATGTTGGTTTCGCAATGGCAGGCATTCAAATCTTACGAATCTTTTGGATACCATTAAAATATTTTTTACATACAACTAGTGCAGGTGTAAGAGGATTAAGTGGTGCACAATTTACTTGGTGTATTATTTTATTAGCTGCATCAGCATTATGCTTAGTAGCTGCTAGTATAGTAACTATGCAAAGAAGTATTAGATTGACAAAACATTTAAAAGAAATAGAGGAGTAATATATGGCTGGATTAAAGTTAGATCATTTGAAAAAAGTTTATGACGGCGGAGTTACTGCTGTATATGATTTCGATATTGATATAAAAGATGGTGAATTTATTGTTATAGTTGGCCCATCAGGTTGTGGAAAATCAACGACATTACGTATGATTGCTGGACTTGAAGAAATTACTGAAGGTCATGCATTTGTTGGTGAAAAAGAAGTTACTAATTTAGCAAGTAAAGAACGTGATATGGCTATGGTTTTCCAAAACTATGCTTTATATGCACATATGACAATTTATCAAAACATGGCTTTCTCATTAACTTTAAGAAAAGAAAATCCTGTTGTTATTCATGAAAAAGTTATGAAAGCAGCTGAAATCTTAGATTTAAAAAATCAACTTAATAAAAAACCAAAACAATTATCTGGTGGTCAAAGACAACGTGTTGCATTAGGAAGAGCTATTGTTAGAAACCCACAAGTATTCTTATTTGATGAACCTTTATCTAATTTGGATGCTAAACTTCGTGTTTCAATGCGTCGTGAAATTAAGTTATTACATCAAAAATTAAATGCAACTATGATTTATGTTACTCACGACCAAGTTGAAGCTTTGACATTAGCAGATAGAATAGTTGTTATGTCTATGGGTTACGTTCAACAAATTGGAACACCATTAGAGATTTATTCTGATCCAAATAATAAATTTGTTGCTTCTTTTATTGGAAATCCACCAATGAATTTCTTCAATTGTCACGTTTCTAAAGATGGATTATTAACTTGTGATTCATTCTCATTTAAATTAGATAAAAAGAGAATCGAATTATTGAAGAAAAATGATTTATTAGATTCTGATATTATTTTAGGTGCAAGACCTGAACACATTATTGATAATGGTTCTATTGAAACAACTATTGAATTAATAGAGCATTTAGGTCCTGCTACATTATTCCATGTTTTATTAAAAGATCAAAAGATGGTTGTTAAATTACCTGGATGGTTAGATTATAAAGTTGGAGAAAAACTTAAAATTAGTTTTAACCAAGATTTGATATGTTTCTTCAATAGTGAAACAGAACAAAGAGTAAGATAGGAGGTATAATATGACAAAGAAATCTTTTAAAGATTGGTTATCATTTAGATGCCGTAAATTCGTTATTTCATTAAAAAGAAATTATTATGTTATACCTTTAATATTTGTCTTCTTATGTTGTGTTCAATTCTTATGTTGCCTATATGTTTTTTCACCAGTATTTGATAGAATTCCTCAAAAATTTGGTGAATATAACTGTTTGTTTGTATTTGTTATTTCATTATTAACTATTTTATATTCTGTTGCATATTTAAATTATGCTTTAATTAAATATGGACAAAAAAGACCAATATTTATGTTAATATTATATTTCGTAATGTGGGCTGTAGTTATTGTATTATTATTTGTTATATTTAAAGCAAATTCTTTAAATTTAGCAGAGGAATACGCTGATTATGAAGCAGCCACTTCAGAATCTAAGAAAAATGAATATTTAACTTATATTAATTTAGGCACTCAATGTCAAAATATGCTTTTAACAAATATTGTTTTTGAATTCATTTCAGTTGTATTAGTTATTACAGCTCCATTTGTTCAAAAAGCATTTAGAAAGATTAGATTTAAACCAATAGATGAATATGGAAAAGAAAAACAAGAAGAACAACAAGAATAGCGAAAAAATTGAAGTAGTCGTTAATGATTCTTCAAAAACTTATTCAAAAGAAGAAATTGATAAATATCAAAAAACGGGTTTTTGGGCTAAAATTCCTTATGCTGTCAAAGCTTTAATTTTAAAATACTGGTTTTTTGGTGCTATTGTTTTCTTTGTTATGATGGGCATACCAGGTTTACATTCTATTGATTATGCTCTCATTTGTGGAATAGTTGGAGGAGCTATTATTGATGTAGCATGTAATAATTTATTACTTTTAATGGAAGGAGAAGATAAAGAAGCACAACATTTTATGATGTATAAATCAAAACGTTGGGCAGGTGTTCTTTCTTTAATCGTAACAATTATTTATGAAATCTTATTATTTGGAGCATCAGCTTACTTTTGCTCATGGATAGTAAGTATGTATAAAGATCCAGTAAATAATTGGTTTCTACAAGAGCCTTTTACCATTGCTTTAGTTTTATTAGTATTTGACGCTGTTGTTATGGCAATAAAATTTGGACTTAAGAAGTTATTCAAAAAGAAAAAAGATTAGTATTTTAAGGGGAAAAGTATGAAAGTATTATTTATTTCAAGTGTAAGTGTCACAATTGAATTAGAAAATAAAGAATTGTATTATTCTTCTAATTCTTATGACGTTAGAGTAAATGGTGATATTGTTTTGAAAGATATTAATACCAATGTTTTTTCTCTTTTTTCTTTAAATCCAAATACTTCATATATAATTAGCGTTAATGGTGAAGAAGATATTCAGATACAGACAGATGAAGTATCGCAAATTATTTCTACTAATGATTTTGATATTCAAAATGACGGTAGTAAAGATGTCACTTCGCAATTACAAGTTTTAATTGATCAAGCTTCAAAAAATTCGCTAATCGTAATCGAAGAAGGTAAATATTTATTTACAACATTAAAATTAAAAAATGATATTACACTTTATTTAAAAAAAGATGCTATTTTATCTGCTAGCATTAATCAAGATGATTATAAAGAAATTGATGGCGAAATTAATTTAGATAATGGAGAAGTATTTCAATTAGGCACATGGGAAGGTCACCCTTCTAGAATGAAAGAATCAATGATTTTAGGAATTAATAATAGTAATGTTAAAATTGTTGGAGAAGGAATCATTGATGGTAATGCCCAATTATCTACTTGGTGGCAAGATTTTAAATCAAAACCATATGCTCGACCACATCTTATATTTTTAAATCATTGTCAAAATATAACTATTCAAGGTATCGAACTAAAAAATTCTCCACAGTGGACGGTACATCCATATTTTTGTAAAAATGTTAATATGTATGATTTTGCTATTAATAATCCAAAAATATCACCTAATACAGATGGAATAAATCCGCAATGTTGTAATGGGGTTAATATTATTGGTGTTCGTTTTTCCTTAGGTGATGATTGTATAGCCTTAAAATCAGGAAAGATGTACATTGGAAAAAAATACAAAGAACCTACTCAAAATGTTGTTATCCGTAATTGTCTAATGGAATATGGACATGGTGCTGTTGTTTTAGGATCAGAAATGAGTGGTGGTCTAAAAAATATTACTGTCGAAAGATGTATTTTTAGTCATACTGATAGAGGCTTAAGAATAAAGACACGTAGAGGTAGAGGTAATACATGTATTGTTGATGGAATTGAATTTAAGAATATTAAAATGATAAATGTTTTAAATCCTCTGGTAATTAATATGTTTTATTTTTGTGATCCTGATGGTAAAACCGAATATGTTTATTCAAAAGAAAAACTACCTGTTGATGAAGGAACACCTTACTTAGGAAAATTTACTTTTAAAAATATTATAGCAACTGAATGTGAACAAAGTGCTGGATATTTTTATGGTTTACCAGAAATGCCAATAAGTGAAATTGTTATCGAAGATAGCTCTTTTAGTTTCAAAGAAAAAGCTAGTGAAGGTACTCCTGCAATGATGAGTTTTGCTGAAGTTTGTTCTAAACGAGGATTTATATTTAGAAACGTAAATAAAGTTAAACTTAAAAATGTTGAACTTAAAGGTTATGTAGGCGAAAAAGTAATATTAGATGGGAATGAAAGTTATGAAGAGTGTTAGTAATATTAAATCTTATCTATTATGTGATAATAATCTCGTTGACGTTTTACTTATTGAAAAAGCTCTTTCAATTTTATTAAAGCATGATGTAAAATTAAAAAAAATAGATGAATTAATTGAAGTAAGTGAATTAAGTTATGGTGATATGGCTACTCTTAGTGTCTCACTTAATACATTAAGAATAGATCATAATTTAGATTATTTATCTTTAATTATTGTACCTTTGTATAACACTTTTTATTTAAAAGATGTTAAATTTAAAAAAACCGGTGTTTTCTTCTTGCATGAAGTAATTCTTGCTACTTCAAAAGATGAAAAGAATAGCATACCGTATATTATTGAAATGTTTAACCATATACCAAAAGAAATACTTGTAACAGTTAAAAATTATATTAATTGTAATCATTCGTTAACTTTTACAGGTGAGTATATGTTTGCTCATCGGAACACAATAAATTATCGAGTCAATAAGTTTATAAATTATACTTCTATCGATATTCGGAATATTGACAATTCAATGTTTGTAAGTGTAATTTTAAATTTAATGGATATCTAGGAGGAGTACTTATGGCTAATACAGTAGAACAAATTTATGAAGAATTAAGAAATAGAATTATCAATCTGGATTTAGTACCTGGAACAAAAATTAAAGAAGAAGATTTAGCTGAAGAGTATCATACATCTAGAACACCTATTCGAAGCGTAATTGCTCGTTTAGAAAAAGATGGCTTAGTAGAAGTAATGCCTAAAAAAGGTACATATGTTTCAAAAATTGAGTCCACTGATATGAACACTCTTATATATATAAGAAAAGCAGTTGAGATGTCCATTCTTGATTTACTAGCAGGTAATTTAACAGAATCGCAAATTGAAAAATTGACTTTAATATTAAACGAACAAAAAGACATAATTTCTATGGATACATCAATTTCAAAGTCACGTTTGTTCTATGAAAATGATAATAAGTTTCATGAAACATTATTTGAATTTGCATCGCAATCGAGAGCTTGGGAAATAGTATCTAAAAATGCTACTGCATTAAATAGAGTTCGAGTTATGGCTAACTTACGTGAGTCTAGTCGAGTTGAAGAAATCTATGAATATCATTTAAAGATGGTTGAAAATTTGATTAGTGGAAATGCAGAAGCAGCAAAAAAATTATTTGCAGACCATCTTGATGGTGGTTTTGACGGATTAAATACAGTTATAGAAAAATATACAGATTATTTTTTATAAAATAAAGAAGGTGCATTAATATGAAAAAGTTTCTAGATAAAGATTTTCTTTTAAAAACAGAAACATCAAAAATACTTTATCATGAGTATGCAGAGAAAATGCCTATTTATGATTATCATTGTCATTTATCTGCAAAAGATATTTATGAAGATAAAAAATTTGAATCAATTACTGATTTATGGTTAGTTGAAGGACATTTTGGTGATCATTATAAATGGAGAGCAATGCGTAATAATGGTGTAAGTGAAAAATTTATTACAGGTGATGCTTCTAAAGAAGAGAAATTTATGAAGTGGGCAGAAACAGTTCCTTATACTGTTGGCAATCCTTTATATCATTGGACACATTTGGAATTACAAAAATATTTTGGCTTTAAAGGAATTTTTTCTCCTGAAACTGCTAAAGATTTGTATTCTAAAATGAATAAAAAGCTCCAAAAAATGACAGCTCGTAAAATTATAGATATGAGTAATGTTGATACACTTTGTACTACCGATGATCCAATTGATGATTTAAAGTATCATACATTATTAAAACAAGAAGGAAAATTTAAAACTAAAGTTTATCCCGCTTTTAGACCTGATAAAGTTGTAAATATTGATTGGGAAACATTTGTACCATATATTAAACAATTAGAAAAAGTTGTAGGTTATAAAATCAAAGATATTGATACATTAGAAAAAGCATTATGTGAAAGAATTGACTTTTTCCATGAACACGATTGTAGAGTTTCTGACCATGCTCTTGATGTTGTAATGTATGAAGAAGCAACAAAAGTAGAAATAAATAAAATTTTTAAAAAAGCTTTAAGTGGCAAAACTTTAACAAATAAAGAAATTGCACAATACAGAGGATATATTATTGTTTTCTTTGGAAAGCAATATAAAGCACATGGTTGGGTTCAACAATACCACATTAAAGCTTTAAGAAACAACTCATCTCGTATGATGAAAGAAATTGGTCCAGATACTGGCTTTGATGCAATAAATGATGGAAATATTGCATCTGCTTTATCTAAAATTTTAAATGCATTAGATTCAACTGGAGAATTACCAAAAACAATATTATATTCACTAAATCCTGGAGATAATGAACTTCTAGCAACTTTAGCTTTCTGTTTTGCTGAAGAAGGAGTTCCAGGAAAAATGCAACTTGGAAGTGCTTGGTGGTTCTTAGACCAAAAAGATGGAATGGAAAAGCAAATTACTGCTTTATCAAATTTAGGACTATTATCAAAATTCGTTGGTATGTTAACTGATTCTAGATCATTTTTAAGTTATACACGTCATGAATATTTTAGAAGAATCTTATGTAATAAAATTGGTGAATTAGTTGAAAATGGTGAGTATCCAAACGACATTGAATTCTTAGGTAAAATTGTTCAAGATATTTGCTTTAACAATGCTAAAAATTATTTTGATGCGAGTAGATAATGAATAAGATATATTTATTAGGTGACTCTACTTGTCAAACTAATGGTGAAGATACATATCCTCAAACCGGGTGGGGACAACTTTTACAAGACTATGTTACTAAAGATTATAAAGTTATAAATTTAGCAAAAAACGGTAGATCAACTAAAAGTTTTATAGATGAAGGATTGTTTGAACCTTGCAAAAAGAAAATAAAAAAAAGTGATATTGTATTAATACAATTTGGCCACAATGATGAAAAAGAAGATTCTGAAAGACATACTGATCCTTTTACAACATATCAAGACAATTTAAATTATTTCATTGATATTATTGTTAAAAAAGGTGGCATTCCAGTTTTAGTATCATCTATATATCGTCGTCAATTTATAAGTGAGCATAAATTAGTAAAAAATACACATGGTTTGTATCCGCTAGCAATGAAGAAAGTAGCTAAAAAACGTAAAGTTATTTTTATTGATATGAATAAAATAACTTATCGTTGGTTACAAAGAATCGGTGATTCTAAATCGAAGCAATATTTTATGAATTTTGATTCAAATATATATTCAAATTATCCAGAAGGCAAACAAGATAATACTCATCTTCGTTATGAAGGTGCACAAATTATTTGTGAATTCATTGTTAAGAATTTAAAGAAAACTAAACTTAAAAAGATAATCAAATAAACGTAAAGGGCTTTCAAAAAGCTCTTTTATTTTTTTATCGAAATTTTAATCGAAAAAACTTGTTTTTAAGGGTTCAAAATCATTGACTGACATTATTTAATATTTTAAAATGATATCGGGAAAAAAGGAGAAAAATATGGATAAATTTGTTGTTAACATTATTCATCGTCCTGAACTTTCACCTGAATATGCTGAAAAAGCTTTGGGTAAAGCAGAGGCAGTTCAAGACGAATCACTTGAAATTTTTAAATTTCAACAAGAAGCAGCTCATAAGAATGGTTTAAAGACAACTATTCAAATTACTTATGCATCTTTATTTTCAGATGTTATTGTTGAGTTAGCAAAACATGATCATGAAGTATATGGAGATGAAATCGGGTTATCTTTATTAGGATTACCATGTAAAGAATTTAGAGCCAAATATCACACTGAAGATTTCTGTATTTGGATGTTTTCAGATGCTCAAAAAGAAGAAATTATTGATGATGTTTTCTCAATGTTCTATGAAAAATTTGGTTTCTATCCTGAATCAACAGGTAGTTATTTCTTAGATGCTTATTCTATTAATTATATAAAAAGAAAATATCCTAGCGTAAAATGTGCTATTGCAACATGTTGGGAAGAAGGACCAAAAGCTTTCCATACTTGTAATAATTCTTGGTACACATTTATGGATGGTGGCCCATGGAATCCATGGATTCCTTCAAAAGTAAATTCACATTGTCCAGCTAAAGATGCTGATGATGATTCTGGAATTGTTGCTATTCCACATTTATCAAGAGACTTACTCGCATGCTTTGATGGTAATGGTTCTAATTTTGGTACTCATCCACAAAATGTTTTACGTGGAATGATATATTATGATGATAATGGTCACATTGAATATCCTTATTTATATAATTTAGTTGATCAATATCGTCATTTAGGAAAATATAATGATGGTTATTCCTATAATATGATGTTTGTTGGACCTGGATGGTTAAATAGAAAAGGTAGATGGGAATGTCCATATGAACTTTTAGCACAATCATATCAAGATGGTATGAAATATTATGGTTTATTAAAGAAAAAAGGTGAACTTATTGATATGACTATGAGTGAGTTTGCTGATTTCTATAGAGAATGTCATCCAAACTATAATCGTGGTGAATGTGCATTATGGAAAGATATTTTATATGGAAGTAATAAACAATATTTCTGGTATGCAGACCCATACTTTAGAACATGTCTTGATTTCAACCAAGGTGGAGCAATGATAGACTTAAGACCATATGTAGCTCGTATTCCTCAAGAATGTGGCATTGGTACAGATAATGTTTATGATGCTTCTTATCCTTTCTTAATCCAAGCAAATTATAGAGCTGGTTATTTTACTCATTATGCTGGTGCAGGTACCGTTAAATCTTGTAAGGTTATTTATAAAGGTAGAGAGACCGATCTTTGTTTATGTAGAACAATGGCAAAATATGAAAAAGTTGATAATAAAGTAGTTATTACTGCTAATCCAGTAACTGTTACTTTAGAAGGATTAGATATCGAAATTCAATCTATCTTTACTTTTGAAGAAGGCTCTAGCTCTATTAAAGTAGAAAGAAATATTTTAAATGATTTACACGGAGAAGAAGTTGTATTAAAAGAATACTTCACTGGTGGATTTGGAACTGTTGAATATCAAAAAGATATGTCAAATCTAACTTTAGGTGTAGATGATGAAGAAATCAAATTTAGCTATTTAGGAAGAAAAGTAGTTAAAGAAAATAGTAAAAAAGCATATGTAAATATTCCTGATGTTTTAACTCGAGTTGAACTAGAAGGAAATGCTGATAAATTAATGGTTGAAGAAGGAATTGCATTCTCACCTGTTTATCATTTAGCAGCTGAAAAGAAATTATCAAAAGGAGGTCTTACAACATGTCTCAATCTAGTAAAGGCAAATTAAACTTCCGTTGTCCATCATGTTTTATGCGTGATATTGACATGGATATGTTTTATGACGAAGAAAAGAAAGAATATTATTGCTTAAGATGTGGCTTCACAGGCGATGAGGCACATGTTTTAAAAATGAATGAACAAGCAAAATATCGTTATAAAGCAATGAAAAAAAGAGTTGTTGATTTTAACGATGATAACAAACCTCTTATTATGGAAGACCATAAGAAAGGAAATATGTAATGATTTTAGGAATTGATGTCTCAACTTACTTTGAAGAAGAAAAGGCCCATGCAAAGTATTTGGATAATGGAAAAGAAATTTTTCCATTGGATTTATTTAGAAATAATGGTGTTGAATATATGCGTATTCGTTTATGGAATAATCCATATAGTGAAGAAGGAGAACCATATTTAGCTGGAACTTGCGATTTTGATAATTTTATTAAACTTGCAAAACTTGCTCAAAGTAAAGGTTACAAAATAGTTTTAGATTTCCATTATTCTGATTTTTGGGCTGATCCTGGTAAACAAATGTTACCTAAAGAATGGGCTAATTTAACATTAGAAGAAGTAGAAGATAAATTATATAATTTCACTAAAGATACACTTATTAAAGCTAAACAAGAAGGCATTGAAATTCCTTTTACTCAAATCGGAAATGAGATTACCAATGGCATGTGCTGGCCACTTGGTAAACTCATTGAAAATGAGGAAGGACAAGTAAGAGGTAATTATGAGGGATTAACAACTTTATTAAAAGCAGGCATTAAAGCTGCTAAAGAAGTATATAGTGATATTAAAATCATCCTTCATTTAGAAAGAAGTTATGATCAAAATGTTTATCATGAATTCTTTTCGCAAATGGAAAAGTTCAATGTTCCTTACGATATTATCGGTGCATCGTATTATCCTTATTGGCATGGTACTTTCGATCAATTTTTTGCAAATATGAATATGTGCAAAGAAACATTTAAAAAAGATATTATGGTTATGGAACTTGGATATGGTTTTACTTTAGAAGATTATATCCAAACAAATAATGGAACTTGTCAATTAGTAATTAATGATCAATCTTTAAGTACTACTAATTTCAATAAACCATATCCTTTAACTAAAGAGGGGCAAGCTCAATTTATTAAAGAATTCTTATCTTTAGCAAAAAAGAATGGTATAAAAGGAGTTTTCTATTGGGAACCAATGTGGATTCCTGGAGAAAATATTTGCTGGGCATCACCAGCAGGTCAAAAATACATTCATGAAGAAGGTAAATCCACACGTAATGAATGGGCTAACCAATGCCTATTTGGATACGATGGAGAAAAATTACCTTCATTTAATGAATATAAAAATCTCGAATAATTTCGAATAATTTCGAAAATTATAGATTTCGTTCTTTTTCAAAATTGATTGACAACTAAATTAATACGATTATAATTAAGATATAAGCATTTTATATTTTATAAAATGTGAAAAAATTTTCATAATTAAATACAGAAAAGGAGAAGAGTATGAAAAGAAAATTTATATTGGGAGTTTCTGCATTGCTTGTCATGGGAGCGCTTACAGGATGTGGAGA
Organism: Bacilli bacterium; assembly: GCA_051872335.1. GTDB lineage: Bacteria > Bacillota_I > Bacilli_A > RFN20 > CAG-826 > SUG2458. The sequence goes on from JBJEDT010000041.1 coordinate 38,995, forward strand.
CAAATCAACTGACGATCCAGCAAACGATAACCCATTAGCTGGTACTTATGATGTTAAAGTATGGGTTTCAGAAGTTGCAGGTGTTAAAGAATTAACAGAAAGCCAAATTGATGCTTTCGAAGCAGCTAACCCTGGCGTTGTTATCAATGCACAAGTAGATGGATTAAGTGAAGCTGATTCAGCTACAACAATGATTCAAGACGTTGAAAGTGGAGCAGATGTATTCTGTTTTGCTCAAGACCAATTATCAAGACTTGTTCAAGCAGGTGCTTTAAACCCATTAGGTGAAGCAACAGCAGCTACAGTTACAGAAATGAACGATGCTGGTGCTGTAAAAGCAGCTACAGTTAATAACAAACTATACTGCTATCCATTAACAAGTGATAATGGTTACTTTATGTTCTATGATAAGAGTGTTGTTAAAGAAGAACACTTAGATTCATTAGAAGATATTTTGGCAGACTGTGAAGCAGCTGGTAAAATGTTCTCATTTGAAGCTGAAACATCAGGTTGGTACAATGCATCATGGTTCTTTGCAACAGGTTGTCATTCAAATTGGACAACAAATGATAAAGGTGCATTTACAGCAGTTGATGATACATTTAATTCAGCAAATGGCTTAATTGCTTTAAAAGGTATGCAAAAATTATTAAAATCAAGTGCATATGTAAGCTCAAGTGCTGCTGCTGACTTCAGTGCTGCTACACCTTCAGCAGTTGTAATCTCAGGTACATGGGCTACAAATACAGTTAAAGAAGCTTTAGGTGAAAACTATGCTGCTACTGATCTTCCTTCATTTACAGTTGATGGAACTTCATATCACTTAGGATCATTCTCAGGTAATAAATTATTAGGTGTTAAACCACAAGTTGACAATAAGAAAGCAGCTGTATTACAAAAATTAGCTCTTTACTTAACAGGTCAAGAATGTCAAGAACAAAGATTTGATGAATTTGGTTGGGGACCTTCAAATAAAGTTGCTCAATCAAGTGATGCTGTTCAAGCTGACGAAGCTTTATCAGCTTTAGCTAAACAAAGTGAATATGCAGTACCACAAGGACAAATCCATGGTTCATGGTGGGATATTGCTAAAACATATGCTACAGCAGCTAAAACAGCTGAATTAAATGATACAGTAGCATTACAAGCAGCTTTAGATGCTTATAAAGCAGCTATTGATGGCTTATTCTCAATGTCAGAAGAAGAAAAGAATGCATTTACTGTTATCGGTAGTTTCGCTGGTGTAAATGCTTGGAAAGATGATGTTGAAATGGAAGAAGTTTCAACTGGTGTCTGGACAACAAAAGAAGCTATCACATTTGCTGAAAATGATGAATTCAAAGTAAGACAAGGTAAATCATGGGATGTAGCATTTGGTGATGGAACTGGCAATTTCAAAATTACTGCTGAAAATGCAGGTACATGGTATGTAAAATTTGTTTTTGATAGCGAAGCAAAAACAGGTGTTATATCTTTAGTAGCTGAAAAGCCTGCTGCATAATTAAATTTCTATTTAGTATAGCAACAGTTGTTAATTATTTATATAGTCTAAATAGACATGTAAAAATACAATTCTAGTTTTAGATATATTAATAAAATAAAAAATAGCAAGTAGGTTGCGGCCATTAAGCTTCAACCTACTTTTATTCAAAATAAGGAGCAAAATATGGAAAAACTATCAGATTTAGAATATTTAAAGCTCGGCAAATTTCATAGATTCTTTTATAAGATAGGATACTTTTTCCAAACTTTACCACGCAGATTAGGCAGATGGTTTAAGAAGTTAGGCAAAAAAATTGTCAAAGGATTTGTTGCAATCGGTCATTTCTTTAGAGACTTAGGAACTACTTTTGTTAAAGGGTCCATTCCTACTAAAATATCTTACCTTATAATGGGAACTGGTAATATTGCACGTGGGCAAGTACTAAGAGGCTTATTCTTTTTGGTATTCCAAGTAGTCTTTATACTTTATATGGTATTTACAGGAGGCTATTGGTTAGGAAAGTTTGATAATCTTGGTGATGTAGCTGCGCATATGGAACTCGATCCAATTTTGGATGTTTATGTACAAGTTCCTGGTGACGACTCATTTAAAATCCTATTGTATGGATTATTAACAATTTTATTTATTATCGCATTTATTTATACTTGGTATTTAAATATTAAACAAAATCGCATTTTGGACAAAATCGTCGCTTCAGGCAAGAAAGTCAAGAGTGGCAAAGACGATTTAAAATCATTAGTGGATGATCAATTCCACAAAACATTATTAGCTTTACCTGTTACAGGTATTTTGCTATTTACAGTTTTACCAATGATCTTTATGATTTTGGTAGCTTTCACAAATTATGATGCTAATCATGATGGCTATAGTAATTTATTTACTTGGGTTGGCTTAGACAACTTTAATGAATTGTTATCTTGGAATTCAGGATCGAACAACTTATCAGCTGCTTTCGGCGAAATTCTTGGATGGACAGTTATTTGGGCAATTTTTGCAACTTTTACAAACTACTTCCTAGGTATGTTTGTAGCTATTATGATTAATAAAAAAGGAATTCGTTTGAAAAAAATTTGGAGAGGTATATTAGTTTTAACTATTGCTATTCCTCAATTTGTTTCATTATTATATGTTTCAAAAATGTTTGCTACTAATGGTCTTGTAAATGGACTATTAGTACAACTTAATATTATTGATTATGCGCATTTAATTAGGTTCTGGGAAGTTCCAAATTTAGCACGTGCAATGGTAATTATTATTAATATTTGGATTGGTATTCCATACTTAATGTTAATGGCAACAGGTGTTTTAATGAATATTCCTCAAGACTTATATGAGTCTTCAGTTATCGATGGTGCAAGTACTTGGCAACAATTTGCTAGAATTACTCTACCATATATGTTATTTGTTACGGGTCCATATTTATTAACAAGCTTTACAGGTAACTTCAATAACTTCAATGTTATTTATTTATTAACAGGTGGTGGACCAACAAACCCTGCATTATTAACAAGCGGTGGTTCTGCTGGTTACACTGATTTATTAATTACATGGTTATTTAATATTACTACTGGTGCAACAAGTAACTATAAACTTGCTTCTGTTATCGGTATTATGATCTTCGTTGTCATTTCATTGATTTCATTAATAGTTTATAACTTGATGCCTTCTAATAAGAATGAGGAGGATTATGCATAATGGCTGAACAAAAATTAAAAAGACATATGAGTATGTCCTCCAAAAACGCAATTTCTAATACATTTATTTATATATTATTAGTAATTATGAGCGTTGTTTGGTTATTACCATTTATCTTTATTTTATTTGAATCTTTCCGTGTCGAATGTACATACCAAGTAGGTTATGTTATTCCTAAACAATGGGGATTCGATAATTACGTTAATTTATTTAAGGGAGATTTTCCTAGATGGTATTTAAACACATTGATTATTGCAGTTTTTGTTGCTATATTCCAAACAATCTTTGTATTATCAATGAGTTATACTTTATCAAGATTAAGATTTAAGGGACGTAAATTTTTAATGAACTTTATGTTAATATTAGGTATGTTCCCTGGATTCTTATCAATGATACTTTTATATAAAGTATTGAGTTGGGTTGGTATGACCAATGCAAACTCTGTGCCAGGGTTGATTTTAGTTTCAGTAGCTAGTTCTGGTATGGGATATTATGTATCTAAAGGTTTCTTTGATACTATTCCAAAGTCACTGGATGAAGCAGCACGTGTAGATGGTGCTACTAGATTCCAAGTATTTTACAAAGTTATTATGCCTTTATCAAAACCAATTATTATCTATACAATTCTAACAGCTTTCATGGCACCTTGGGGAGATTTCATGTTTGCAAAAATTGTTGCTCATGGTACAAGTAAAGGTATGAACGTCGCTGCTGGTTTACAAAATATGATTTCTACACCACAATCATTAGCAGCTAATTATACACAATTCTGTGCTGGTGGTGTAGTTGTTGCAATACCTATTACAATCTTATTCATGTTCTTGCAAAGATACTATGTTGAAGGTGTTACAGGTGGAGCTGTCAAAGGATAGGAGAAGAATTTATGGCTGGTATAAAATTTACAAACGTTAGAAAAGTTTATGATAAAAGTGTCGTTGCTGTTCAAGATTTTAACCTTGAAGTAGCAGATAAAGAATTCGTTGTATTCGTCGGTCCTTCTGGCTGTGGTAAATCTACAACACTTAGAATGCTTGCAGGACTTGAAGAAATTACTGATGGTACAATTGAAATTGATGGAGAAGTAGTTAATGATTTACAACCAAGAGATAGAAATATCGCTATGGTCTTCCAAAACTACGCTTTGTATCCACATTTAACAGTTTTCGAAAATATGGCTTTCAGCTTACGTATTAAAAAACAAGCAGTTGAAAGAGTCGTAACTGATAAAGATGGAAATCCAAAATTAGACAAAAACGGTAATCCTGTTATTGCTATCGATTACAAAAAGATGCCTGAAGAAGAAATCTATAGAAGAGTTACTGAGGCAGCTGAAGTATTAGGTATTACTGATTTATTAACTCGTAAACCAAGAGCTTTATCTGGTGGTCAAAGACAACGTGTTGCTATTGGTAGAGCTATGGTTAGAGATTCTAAAGTATTCTTAATGGACGAACCATTAAGTAACTTAGATGCTAAATTACGTAACCAAATGAGAGCTGAAATCATTTTATTACGTAAGAAAATTAATACAACATTTATTTATGTTACTCACGACCAAACTGAAGCTATGACTTTAGGTGATCGTATTGTAATTATGAAAGATGGCTTCATTAAACAAGTTGGTACTCCTGTAGAAGTATTTGATCATCCAGCAAACTTATTTGTTGCTGAATTTATCGGTGCTCCTAAAATGAATACATTCAGTGCTCATTTATCTAGAGAAAACGGAAGATACTATGTAAAAGCTTTTGATAGCAAGATTGAAGTCGATGGATTAAAAGGCCAACAATTAAAAGACTTAAATATTGCTGATAGAGATGTTATCTTAGGTGTCCGACCAGAACATATTGTATTAAAAGATCAAGCTGCTCAAGATACAATTGAATGTAGAGTTCTTGTTAACGAAATGATGGGTAGTGAATTACATCTTCACGTAGTTACAAAAGATGAAAGGGAATTAATTGTTAGAGTACCTACAATTAACTTAACTCCATATCAAAGAGAGAATTTAAGATATGGATCAATTATCAATATCACATTTGAAGGAAGAGTAATGCATTTCTTCGATAAAGATACTGAAGAAAATTTGATTAAATAAAAACCTATTTTGCTCATATAAAATAAAGCCTCTTAGGATTATCCTAAGGGGCTTTATTATTAATTTAAGACCATAAAAAACTGTTAGGAAATCCTAACAGTTTTTAAGTTTTATCTTATTACACAACTTGTCATTCCATCAAGAGTTAAAATGTTATTTTCAAGTGTTGCTCCACCTGCACCAACAACACCATTTAGTTTTGTGAATGTTTCAGAAGATAATGTAGTAATATCTACTGAAATAGGATCTAATGAAGTGTTATGCAAGACACATACGCTTTTGTCATTATAAGTAGAAATAAATCCACCAAATGAATCACCCTCACAAGTTAAGGCTTTGTATGTACCTCTGGCGATTTCTGGATTTGCTTTACGTACCATAATGACTTTTTTATAGTGATTTAGTAGACTATTTTCATCACCAATATGATCAGCAACTGTACCATTAATTTGATATTTTTCTTGGTATGTTGCTTCAGAAGGATTTTTGACTAAGTCATCATCACCCCAACGCATTGCCAAACGTCTATTAGCATCAGAGGATGCACTTCCTCTAGAACCTTTCATACCAATCTCTTCTCCGTAGTAGATAAATGGAGATCCACTAGAAAGTATATATAAGTTTGCAGCCATATGGGTTTGTTTTAGAGCCATTTGTAAGTATCCGGATGATCTATCCATATCATGATTTGATATAAATGGGAACATCATTCCGTTATAACCATAACTATTTAATTTAGTAACATAACTTTGGACATACTTTGTATAACTATTAACGCTATCATATTTAACTGTACTAGCAATTTTGCCTTCTGCTTGAGACATACCAAATGAGAAACAATTTAATCCTTTTCGTGTATAAATATCAATTATACCTTCACTATCAAAAACTTCTCCTACAATATAAATGTCTTCTTTAATTTTCTTTAATTCAGTAACATACCAATTCCAGAAGTCAGAACTTTTAGTATTGTCTGTATAATATATATATTTTGCTGCATCGAATCTGAAACCATCAATACCCATATCTAGGTAGTATTGAGCAACTTCAAGTACAGTTTCTCGAACTGCTTCACAATCATAATTTAATTCAGGCATATCTGTTGAGAAATTACACTCATAGAATATATCTGTACCTGCAACTGTTGCATATGATCTTCCGGCTGGAGCAGTTTCTCCACGTAAATAATAAGAATAGAAATCATAATATGGACTACTAGTATCTCCTTCTTTTTGAGCATTTACGAAATTTGTAAACCATTGATTTGATGTACTAGTGTGATTAATCGGTAAGTCAATAATAAGTTTAATGTTGCGATTATGACATTCTTGAATGAGCTCTGCTAAGTCATCCATTGTACCGAACTTAGGATCAATTGTGTAATAATTAGAGACGTTATATTTATGGTATGTGGGTGAAGTAAATATTGGTGTTAACCAAATTCCTTCAATACCCAAACTTTTACCAGAATCAGGATCACCATCGTTTAAATAGTCTAAACGATTAATTATTCCCCTTAAGTCTCCTGTTTTATCTCCATTACCATCAGAAAATGATCCTGGAAAAATTTCATAGAACACACGATAATTGTCATCAGTTTGTTTTGATCCTAATAACTCACTATCGTTAATAACGACTTCACCATTATCAACAGGATATTTTTTTCCATCATCTGGAGTGGGTGTATCTTCTTCATCACCGCACGAAGATACAAAACCAAGAGTTGATCCTAATAATAATAGTGGAATAAGAATAGAACTTTTATTCTTCATAAATCCTCCTAAAAATTATAGTTGTGAATTTAATAATGCATCGTCAATTTTACCCCAAGCACCGTTACCGATACCTTCACATTCAACATAAATACCTACAACGATTTTATCACCTGCTGTGTAAGAAATATCAGTAATAGCAGCTTTATCCCATTTTTGGTAACCGTTAATGGATAATGCATCAGTAGCTATAACTATATCATTTATTTTAACATATGCGTAGATATTTGTCTCGCCACAATCTCCACCCATGATGGAAATGTAGTATTTATATGTTCCAGTTGGTAAATCTGTCACTTCTTGTTCTAGATAAAATTTAACTGTATTCGCAGTACCACTCCAGAAGTGAAAGTGATTTATTCCTGTTAATGAGTCAGTAGCTTTTGCTTCGACATATAATTCATCAGATGAACCAACTTCATTAACTGTCCATCCTGTAGGAACTTTTGTTCCATTTGAATCTTCTTCAAATGAGTAGTTATTTAAGAAATTGAATTCAACCATTGATAGATATAAGTGAGCTTCCATTCCACCAGCTTCACCAACGATGTCATACATTTGTGGGCCACCAGATTTGAAAGCATCAAAATCGATAGTTGGATAAACAGTAGTATTATAATCTTCATCTGTTACTTGATAGTATTTCCATTCAACATCAAGTGTGCTTTTTGAATTGTCTGTCATAATTGCACTAACTGTAGTTGGAAGAACAATTTCACCAGCTAAGTCACATACAAGTGAAGTGTCAGCGATTGCATCAGCCTTTACTTCTGCAACATTTCCAGTTCTCATTAGAGCGAAAACTTTTAATGATTCAAGTGGTTTACCATTTGCATCAAATAATGCTTGGTTATCAACTGCATTACCACCATAATATTTACCAGCATCATCTGGATCATAATCACCAGCATAGCTAGTTGCCCAACCAGTACCATAAGTTTCCCAGTTTACTTTATTAATATCATAAGAAGTTTGACCAACTGAAATCCATGTACCTTCCCAATAGAAAACACCAATACCATTTGTTGTATGATTTGCAATAGTGTCAACAATACTTCTAACACTATTTGCTTGTCCTTGTACAGTGAATGGGAAGTCTTTAGTAATAGATCCACCGTCTGAAATTGTATTTCCATAGAAATCTGTATCACCACTTGTATAAGCATATGATGTTTCAGCAACCATAACCTTTTTATTATAAGTAGTTGCGATTTCAGATAATAATGAGGATAAATTGTCTAATGTACCATGCCAATATGGATAATAAGAGGAAGCAAATACATCATAATCGATATTATAATATTTTAATTTTGACGCATAACTTTGGTAGTTAGTAATTTTTTCAGGGTTAGCGAAGTGAACTGCAACTAATGCTTCAGGATAAACTTCCCTAACAGCTTGGCTACCACTCATCATTAATTTAGCAATGTTGAACCAAATTGATTCTCCAGCCATTTTACCATTCGTCTCATTTCCTATTTGAACCATTCCAACATCAATTTTTTCATTTTTTAATTTATTTAATGATTCTTTAGTATATGTATATAGAGCATTGCTCTTTTCATCAATGTCAGTATATTGTTCCCAATCTTTAGGACACATTTGTTTTGCTGGGTCAGCCCAGAAGTCTGAATAATGAAAATTGACTAACAATTTCATTCCATATTTATTTGCACGTTTTCCTATTGTTAAAGCTGTATCAATAGTACAATTACCTCCACCATAACCATTGCCTTCTTCATCAAATGGATTGTTCCAAACTCGAACACGAATATAGTTGATTCCACTTTGTGCTAAAGTTTTGAAAACATCTTGTTCTTGACCATCGTATCCATAGTATTTTACCCCACCTGTTTCAAGTGAAATAACGCTTGATGCATCCATACCCATGATAAAATTCTCATCAAGATTTTCAACTTTTTGAACATAAAGTGAGTCACTAGAAGTTACTAGATCAACTTTTTCTGTTTTGGATCCGCCAACATTACATCCGGTAAGCGCTCCCATAAGAAGTAATGAACATAATCCAAATATAAAATTCTTTTTCATAATCTTTTCTCCTTTTGTTTATTTTAACATAAATAAAATATAACTTTACACATAAATTTTCGTTATTTTCGAAATTGTCCAAACATTCTATAAATATTTTTAAATATTTATACCTATGATATAATATTTTTATAAAGAAACATATAATAGGAGGAAAGTTTATGAAGCTTAAAAATGCATGTATGCTTGGACTTTCATTAATGTTGTTACTCACTGGTTGTAATCATGATGATACACCTGACGATGATAACATTATTGATAATGGTGGTAATACAGGCGACACTACTGATAAGAGTAACTTCGATGTAGATTTACCTACTGAAATTCCTACATATGAAAGTGACTCTGTTCAAATTCATTATAAAAGAACTGATAAAAAATATGCTCCTTGGTCATTATGGCTATGGTCTCCAGGAGCTGACGGAGCAAGATATGAATTCAATTATTGCTCTGGTGAATTCTTAGTTGCAAGCTATGAATTATCAACATTTAGTATTGATTTAGAAGCTGATCCAACAGCAACATTAGGATTTATTGTTGCAAAGAACCCAGGATCAACGTGGGATGCTAAAGATACTGATTCTGATAGATTTGTAGAATTTAGTTCTCTACAAAAAGATGATAATAATGTTTATCATGTTTATATCTTCCAAAATGATGGAAACGTTTATTTAGATGAAAACAAAACTATGGTTGACAAAATTAAATCTTTAAAATTTTTAAATACTTCAAGAATTAATTGTACTACTACGAACACATTAGCAAAATATGAAATTTTTGAAAATGATACACGTATTGCTGAAAAAGATTTAGCAGGTGTTAAATCATTCAACTATGATTTTACTGAAGAACATCCATTTAGCTATGAAAATTCATATTCAGCAAAAGTCACCTTTAAAACAGGTACAGTAATAACACAACCTGTTTCAATGCAAAACTTATTTGCACAAGCTTCTTTTGATGAAGCATTCTATTATGATGGTGAATTAGGTGCTATCTATTCAGAAACTGAAACAACATTTAAAGTATGGTCTCCATTATCAAGTAAAATTGTATTAAAAATATATAATAGTGGAACACCTTTTAGCTTAGATACTACTAAAGGTGATGACACCGTACTTCATGAAGTTGAATTAGTTAAAGGAGAAAAAGGTGTTTTCTCTGGAAAAGTAACTGCTAACTTAGATGGAAAATATTATACATACACTGTTTATAATGCTACATATCCAACTGGTAAAGAAATTGTTGACCCATATGCAAAATCATGTGGTGTTAATGGTTTAAGAGGTATGATTGTTAACTTCGCAAAAACAAATCCTACTGGTTGGGATAGTATTAATGTTCATCAATATGATAGAAAAGAATTAGCAGTATGGGAAACTCATGTTGCTGATGTTACTTCATCTTCAACTTGGACAGGTACTGAAGCAAATAGAAAGAAATTCCTAGGACTTATCGAATCTGGAACTACATATACAGAAAATGAAGTTACAGTAAAAACAGGTTTTGATCATATTAAAGAATTAGGTGTAAATGCTGTACAATTAGTTCCAATTTTTGACCAAGCAAATAATGAAGTAAATACAAGCTTTAACTGGGGTTACAATCCATTAAATTATAACTGTCTAGAAGGTTCATATTCTTCTGATCCATATGATGGTTATGCTCGTATTAAAGAATTTAAAGAAGTAGTTGCTAAATTTAATGAAGCTGGTATCAATATTATTATGGATGTTGTTTACAATCATACTAATAGTGTTGTAGGTACTAACTTTGATGTCTTAATGCCAGGTTACTATTATAGATATGATGGTACAGGTGTTCTATACAATGGTTCAGGATGTGGTAATGAAACTGCTTCTGAATTATCAATGATGAGAAAGTTCATGATTGATTCAGTATGTTTCTGGGCTGAAGAATATAAGTTAGGTGGATTTAGATTTGACTTAATGGGTCTTCATGATATTGAAACTATGAATCAAGTAACTGCTGCTGCTCAAGAAATTAATCCAAAGATTACAATTTATGGTGAGCCTTGGACAGGTGGTACATCTGGACTAAGTTATTCTAAACAAGCTGTTCAAAACAACGCTAATCAATTTGTTGGTTATGGACAATTCAATGATAGAATGCGTGATGAATTAGTAAAAGGTGGTATGAGTGCTGCTAGTGAAAAGAGCTGGATTTCAAATACTACTTCAAATACTACAAATATGAATAACTTAAAAGCTGGTATAATTGGTACAACTAAAAATGCTGCTATTGAAATTGCTGACCCAGATAAGACAGTTAACTATGTTACATGTCACGATAACTATACTTTATATGATAGATTTAAAGCTGCTGGTATTAGTGATGATGCAACTGTTAAAAAGATGGCAATGCTTGCTAACTCTGTTGTCTTTACATCACAAGGCACAACATTTATGTTAGCTGGTGAAGAATTCCTACGTACAAAACAAGGAAATCACAATTCATATAATGCTTCTTACAAAGTTAATGAATTAGATTATTCATTAAAAGTTAAAAACTTAGATATGTTCGAAAATTATCAAAAATTAATTGATATGAAAGTTAATTTTGATGCATTACATTTTGATAAAGAAGAAGCTGCTAAGATAGTTGTTAATACTCAAGATAGTAACAATGTAATTTATTACACATTAACTGGTGAATATAGAGAAGTAATGATTATTCATTCAAATGGTGTAAATGCTTCAAGTAGAACTGCAATTGACTTAACTGGTTATACATTATACTTAGATACACTAGGTACATTATCTGGTGAATTAGGTTCTGTTCAACCACAAGCATTCCAAACAATTATTGCTTATAAAACAATAACTGAATAAAAGTAAAATTAAAACGAACTCTCGTGAGTTCGTTTTTTTCTTTATTTAATATGAGACCAAGAAATTCTTTCTTTATTGTTTGCTCCGGGTCCCTTAGAGTTTTCTTCATAAAACCGGCAATTAATATGTCTATCAGTACCTTCCCAAATAGAAAAACCTTCTTTAATAATGTGATTATCTAAATAACAATTTTTAAAATTAACAAGTCCATATTCTCTCCAAGGACGAGCAAGATATACACTGTTTTCCAATGTATTTTTATCTTTTAAAATTTTACAATTTATAAATTCAAAACCATTTTTAATTTCTTTGTTATGATTCGGAGCAACAATGTATGTGGTTTTTGGTGTTGGTAGTGAAATTATTGTACAATCGATAAATTTTGCATTTGATCCCCCAAAGATAAAATCGACTGTGCCACATATTGTACAATTTTTTAAAGTATGATGGAATTGACCTTCATATATTCTTTCATCTTCAGGTAATAAATCAATATATCTTTCGATTAAGTCAGGAGATAATGGGCCTAAAAAAATAGTATCTTGATGAGCTTTTAAAGTACAATTTATTAAATTAATATCATCAGCATATAGATGCAAGGCAACAGCTTGACCAACGATATGACCTTCTCCTGCAGTATTTTCAATAGTTAAATTTGATAAGGTAACATGAGGGGCTTTTATAAGCATTGTATATGTTCTGAAAGTTACATATTCTCTTCCATCATTATGTATTTTTCTAGCATAATCGTTATATGAAATAATTGAGTTGTTTTCGCTTGTAATTGTTAAGTTAGGTTTATTTACAACAACTTTTTCAAAGTAATAATCATCAACAAGTAAAATAGTGGATCCTTTATTGGCTAGATTGATTGCTTCATTAATTGATTTTATTTTCTCATTTTTACCAACTCGTATAGTTTTCATATTCTGACCCCTAATTTTTCTTTATTATAACACGCAATATAAATAAAAACTAAGAAGTTTAAAACTCCTTAGTTTTTTAGATTTAGATAAATTTTATTTTCCTGAAACTGCAATACTTTCTATATATAAAGAAGGACATGCAATTGAAGAAGGCATTAATTTAATATCACTACCAACTTCTTTAATTTGCTTAAACATATCAAATAAGTTTCCAGCAATAGTAATTAAATTTACAGGAGTTGTTCTTTTACCATCTTCGATTAAGTAACCTTTAGCTTGTAATGAGAAGTTGCCAGATTGAGCATTCATACCAGAGTGAAGACCTTCTACTTCTGTAATATAAATACCTTTTCCTACACTAGCAAATAATTCATCTAAAGTTTTAGAACCTGGTTCAACTTGGATATTAACAGTTGAGGTACTAATTGATCCAGTTGCTCCTGCTCTATAACCATTACCTGTAGATTCAACGCCATCTTTAGCAGCTGTTGTTAAATTGTATAAATATGTTTTTAAAACACCTTTATCAATTAATGTCTTATTTTTAACAGCAACACCTTCATCATCGAAATATCTAAAGAAACAGTTTTTTGTTAATGGTGATTCTTTAACTGTGAGACAAGTTGATGCAACAACTTGTTCTAATTTATCTGCTAAAACAGAAGATTTTTTTTGTACTTCTTCAGCAACGATACTATGAATATAGAAGGATAATAATGAAGCAGCAACATGTCTATCTAAAATACAAGGATATTGTGCACTATCACATGGAGCTCCACCAAATTGATCAATTGCATCTTTATATGCTTTTTCTGCAAGTTCATCGATATTTAATTCTTTAAGATTTGTGTTGAAATACATATCTCCACCAGTCTTAATTTCTTCACCCTTCTTTGCAACTACATATACATAGATTACAACATAGTTTGATTTGCTTGATAATTCTAGTGAGTGAGAATTGACAAGTGTAGTTTCTTCAACAGCTTCACTATATGAAATTTCAACATCAGTGACGAATTCTTTTTCTTTTAGTTTCTTTTCTAATTCACGAGTAATATTGATTTTTGTAGTTTCATCTGTTTCTTGAACAGAAGAATCAAAAACTTCACCTTTTTCATAATGTTCTGAACCTTTAAAAATTACAGGTAAGTCAGTACTTGAAATAAAATGTGAATTTTCTTTTACTTGTTTAGCTAAAAAGCATGGAGAAGATTCATCTACTTTTTCAGTGAAAGCATAACCCATTTTTCCTTCAAAAATTCCACGTGCTGAAGTTGTACCACTATCAGCAATTGTATAACCACTAATTTCTCCTCTAAATAATTCAAATGAGAATCTATAGTTTTTTGATACATATAATTCGTATTCTTGAATACCAGCATTTTTTGCTTCTTCAAAGTATTTTTCAAATGCCATTTAGATAGCACCTCCTCTACCACCAACAGTAATTTCTTTTACTCTTATAGTTGGTTCACCAACATCAGCAGGAATACTACCTGAAGCAGCACCACACATACCTTGACCTCTTAATAGATCTTTACCAACCATATCAATTTCTTTTAGAATGCTTCCACCATTACCAATTAAAGTTGCTCCTTTAACTGGATAAGTGATTTTTCCATCTTCAATCATATATCCTTCAGTAACAGCAAAATTGAAGTCACCTGTTGTTGGGTTAACTGAGCCACCACCTAGTGATTTAGCATATAATCCATATTTTGTAGCAGCAATCATTTCTTCGACAGTTGAATCACCTGCACAAATAAATGTATTTGACATACGTGAAGTTGGTTCATATTTATAAGATTCACGTCTACATGCACCATTTCCTGGCATACCCATTCTACGACCATTGAAATCATCGATTAAGTAATTTTGTAAAATACCATCTTTAATTAGAAGATTACATTGAGTTGGATTTCCTTCATCGTCGATATTTCCTGAACCCCAACCATTTTCAATAGTGCCATCATCAATTGCACTAACTAGTGGAGAAGCAATTTGTTGTCCAAGTTTATCTGAGAAAATTGATAGTTTTTTAGATACTGAACTTGCTTCTAGACCATGTCCACATGCTTCGTGGAAGATAACTCCACCAAATCCATTACCTAAAATAACAGGCATTTTTCCACTAGGACATTCTTTTGCACTTAACATTGTAATTGCTACTTCAGCAGTTTCTTTTGCAAGTGCTTTATAGTCGATATCATCGGTAAAGAATTCCATACCTTTTTGAGCACCTGGTCCATTATAAAATGTTTCAATTAATCCATTTTCTGAAGCCATTGCAATTAAGAAAAGACGACCTCTTGCTCTGAAGTCATGATGTTCATGTCCCTTAGAATTAAAAATTGTAACTGATTTTGCATTATCAACAAAATTAGCTTGTGTACGAACGATTCGTGGATCATGTGAAGACATAATTTCACTAGCTTCTTTAAGCATATTAATTTTTTCTTCTTTTGAAACTTCACTTAGTAAACGTCTACTTTTATGAGCACCTTTGTTTTCTATAAGTGTAATTTCATTAACAGTTAATTTTCTTTCTTCTGAAAATGATTTAGATAGTGAACTGGCAAGTTTTAAAAGACTTTGTTCTGAAAGATCGTTTGTGTAACCATAAACACTTTGAAGTTTATTTAATAAACGAATTCCAGCACCATAGGTAATACCAGCGTTAATAGTTTTAACTGCACCATTATCCATAGCGATAGAATTTGTTTGAACTTCTTCAAGATAGATTTCAGCAAAGTCTGCACCTGTAGCAAGAGCTGTGTTTAAAACATTCTTAGCTATTTCTTTAGAAATCATAAAATTCCTCCTTCAATATTTAATAAATTTTTATTAAATGTTATTATATACTTAATTAAGTAGTTTGTCATCAAATTAACATTTAATAATTTTTTTAGAAGGGAGTGATGGCAATGATTTGTTTATCTCATATAGTTAAAACTTATAAAACTGGTGGTAGAGAAGTAAAAGCTGTTAATGATATTTCTTTGTCTTTTAGAAAGAATGAATTCGTTGCTATACTTGGACCTTCTGGTTGTGGTAAAACTACTCTTTTAAATATAATTGGTGCTCTTGATGAAAAAGACAGTGGAGATATTTTTGTTAATGGAGTTTCAACAGAAAAATTTACAAGTCGAGATTGGGATGCATATCGTAATAACGAAATAGGATTTGTTTTTCAAAATTATTATTTAATTCCACAACTTAATATTTACGATAATATCGGATTAACATTGAAGATTTCTAATAAAAAAGAAGAATACCATGAAAAGGTCATGGCTGTTATTAAAAAAGTTGGCTTAGAAGGTTTAGAGAAAAAATATCCTAATCAACTATCTGGAGGACAATGTCAAAGAGTTGCTATTGCTCGTGCTTTGATTAATAATCCTACAGTTGTTTTAGCTGATGAACCTACAGGAGCTCTTGATTCTAAAACAGCTACTCAAATTATGGAATTACTTCAAGAAATTTCCCAAGAACATTTAGTTATTATGGTTACTCATAATAAAGAACATGCTGTTACATATTGTAGTAGAGTTATCGAGCTATTAGATGGTGAAATGGTTAATGATACAAATCCATATAATCAAGAAAAAGAAGATGAGTCATATGATGCTAATCATGTACATATGTCATTTGGTACGGCATTGAAACTATCTTTTAAAAATATTTGGTCAAAGAAATTTAGAAATATTTTAACGGTTATTGCTTCAAGTGTTGGAATCGTTTCGGTTGGTTTAATTTTATCGATGCGAGAAGGAATAGGTAAATATGTTAAAGAAGTTCAACAAAATGCTTTAGGTGATTATCCTGTTATTGTCACTTCTTATTTAAAAACATCTTCAGTTGCTAAAGAAGAGGAATATGATAAATTTCCAGAAGATGAAAATGTTTTAATCGAATTTTCTGATTCTTTATATACAAACGTTAATACGATGACTGATGATTTTTTAAATTATATGGATAAATTAGATCCAAGTTTGTATACTACTAAAAAAACTAATTCAATTATCAAATTTAACTTAGTAACTGAAGTAGTTGAGGATTCATATGCATATGTAAAAAACACATATTTCAGTGAAATTTGTGATAATAATATTGTCGTTGAATCACAATATGATGTTTTAAAAGGCAGACTTCCTAAAGCATATAATGAATTTGCTTTAGTAGTTGATGAATATAATAGATTAAATTTTTATACTTTAAATGGTCTTGGTTATGACGTATCAACTGATACACAAATTTCATTTGATAATATATTAAGCAAAGAATACAAATTTGTATCAAATGATCATTGGTATCGATATAGTGAATCAAAAGGTTATTATGTCCGTAATACAAGCAATTCATATAAAGATTTATATGATATGTCTTCGGAAACTTTTAAAGTAACTTGTATCTTGCGTTTAAAAGAAAATGCTTATAGCAGTTCATTATTATCTAATGGTATGTTATATACAGGAAGTTTTGTTGAATTTGTTAAGCAACAATCTCTTGCCAGTGAAATTACACAAAAGCAAATTGAAATGGGTTTCGATTATGATGTCTTTGATGGTCAACCTATTGAAGATTATCAAGATTCATCAGGAACATCATATTCTAAAGATTATTTTTACGAATCTAATTTATCAACTTTAGGAGCAACTGCTACTATTACTAGAATTTATTATTACACTGATTCTTTTGAGGATCGTGCGCATATTCAAAGTTACATAGCTAAATATAATCCAGATACTGATCCACCTACAATTGTTAGAGTGAAAGATTATATTGAATCTGTTACTTCTGAATTTTCAGATTTAGTTAGTGTTTTTACAAACGTTTTACTAATTATTTCTTGTGTATCATTATTTGTTGCTGCGATTATGATTGCGATAATTTCATATATTTCAGTCCTTGAACGTAAGAAAGAAATTGGTCTTTTACGTGCGCTGGGAGCAAGGCGAAAAGATGTTTTACTGATGTTTTTAAGTGAGAATGCTTTCATAGGAATTATTGCTGGTGCTCTGGGTGTAATTGGAGCAATGCTTTTGTGTAAACCTGTTTCTAAATTAGTTGTCAATCTAATTGGAATGTATGGTAATAGTGGAGTACTTGGTTCAGCTACTTTAAACTTAACACGTTTTGAATGGTATATAGGACCAATATTAGTAATTTTATCAATTGTTATTAATGTCGTCGCTGGTTTAATTCCTGCTATAAACGGATGTAGAAAACCTGCAATCAATGCTTTACGAAGCGAATAAAATATAAAATATTTATTTGTTATTTAAATTATTAATATAAAACAGTCTTTATCATTTTCTTTTTTGTGCTACTGTTTTATAATTGCTTATAAAAGAAATGAGGTGATATGATGATATTTGGTAAACATATTAACAAATATTATCTTAAATATTGGTATTTGTTTTTGCTAGGAATCATTTCTTTGGTTGTCGTTGATTATGCACAATTATTAATTCCATCTTTACTTGGTGATTTAGTAGAAAAAATCGAACTTTATGGAGTAATCGAGCCAAAATATTTATTACAAATTATTGGGTACATGGCTTTGATTGCTTTAGTTATGTTTGTTGGTCGAGTTCTATGGAGAGTCACTTTATTAAGAGGTTCTATATTTGTTGAATCTGATATACGAAAAGAAATGTTTGTCCACGCAGAACAAATGTCACAAAGATATTTTCAAAAGAATAAAACAGGTGCCTTAATGGCATTATTTACAAACGACTTAGAGACTATAAAAGAATCTATTAGTGATGGTACTATTTTTGCTGTTGATGCTTTGTTTTTAGGTACAATGGCTTTTATAAAAATGGCTCAATTAAACTGGATTCTTGCTCTTATTTCAATAGCACCATTATTAGTTCTTGCAGCTTGTGGTTATATTGTTGGTAAGTTTATGGAAAAGAAATATCAATTTCGTCAAGAAGCTTATGAAAAGTTATCAGACTTTGCTCAAGAAAACTTTTCTGGTATTTCTGTTATTAAAGCTTTTGTAAAAGAGGCTCATGAATTAAGAACATTTACTAAATATAATAAAGCAAATCAAAAAGTTAATGTTGAATATGCTCGTTATACAACTATGCTTGATGTTTGTATTGAATTGTTAATTGAATTATCAATTGTTTTAATCATTATTGTTGGTGGTTTTTATGTTTATGATGATAAATTTACAGCTGCTTCGATGATTGAATTTATTGGTTTATTTGATGCTATTATTTGGCCAATGATTGCGTTTGCTCAAATTATTAATATTCATTCTAGAGGTAATACATCATTAAAAAGAGTTAGTGAACTTTTAAATGAAAAAGTAGAGATTCTTGATTATTTACCTTCTGATGTATCATGTATTAGTGGAGATATTGAATTTAAGAATTTCTCTTTTACATATCCTGATAGTGAAGTAACTTCTTTACATAATATCTCATTTAAAATTAATAAAGGTGAAACTATTGGTATTGTGGGTAAGATTGGTTGTGGTAAAACAACTTTAGTAAATGTATTATTGCGTTTATATAATATTGAAGAAGGTACAATCTTTATTGATGGTGTTGACTTAATGAAAATGCCTATAAAATTATTACGAGATTCTATTGGTTATGTTCCACAAGATAATTTCTTGTTCTCTGATAAAGTAGGCAATAATATCCGTTTTGCGAATAAAAATATAAGTCAAGAAGAAACAGAAGACGCTGCAAGGTTTGCTGATGTTGATGAAAATATTAAGAATTTTGTTGATGGTTATAACACGATGGTTGGTGAAAGAGGAGTTACTTTATCCGGTGGCCAAAAACAAAGAATTTCAATTGCAAGAGCAATTGTAAAAGAGCCTTCGATTTTGATATTAGATGACTCTGTATCAGCCGTTGATGTTAAGACAGAAGAAAAGATCTTACATAATATTAAAGAAAAACGTGCTGGTAAAACGACTATTATAGTTGCTTCACGTGTATCAACTGTTTCTCATTTAGATAAGATTTTAGTTTTAAAAGATGGAACTATCGAAGCATTTGATTCACCATCAAATTTAATGAAGATTTCACCTACATATAAACGTATGGTTGAGCTTCAAGAACTAGAAAAAGAAGTGGAGGGTGAATAGTATGAAAGAATTAGATAATGAAATTCGCACTATGAAAGACTCTGCTATTTTAAAGCGTACATTCCAGTATATTAAGCCACATATCCCAATGTTTCTATTATCATTTTTATTAATGTTGATATTCATTGGAGTTCAAGCTTATGTTCCTATTTTATTTGGTAATGTTACAGCTTTAATTCTTGACCCAGCAGGGTTTGCATTAAATTCAGTCATTGTAATGGCTTTAGGTTATTTTGGATGTGTTGTGGGTTCTTTAATATTTGTTTATTTTAATACAATGCTTTTACAAAAAGTTGGACAAAAGATTGTTTTTACTTTAAGACAAGAAGTATTTACACATATTGAATCATTATCAATAGCTCAAATTAATAGTACTCCTGTCGGTAAATTTGTTACTCGTGTAACCAGTGATACTAATGCAGTTAATGATTTGTATACAAACATATTAGTTAACTTATTAAAAAACGCAATATCTGTAGTTGTATATGCAGTAATGATGTTTGTCTTAGATTGGCGAATCGCTTTAGTTATTATGATTTTTGTTCCAATTGTAACAATATTATCATTTATTTTTAGAAAATATTCTCGTGCTGCTTATAGAGATGTTCGAAATAATATTTCAGCAATGAATGCTTTTTTATCGGAGAACATCTCAGGAATTAAAATTACACAAATATTTAATCAAGAAAAAAGAAAAGAAGAAGAATTTGATGAATGTAATAATAAATTAAAGAAAGCACAAGAAAAGCAAGTATTTGTTTTTGCATTATTTAGACCAGCAATTTTTGTTCTTTATGTTTTTGCAGAAATGATTGTCTTGTATTTAGGTTTTAAACGTATAGGTATTGAATCTGATATTGCTATTTCATTTAATATTGTTTATTCACTTTATATGTATGTAAGTAGGTTCTTCCAACCAATTCAAACTCTTGCTGATCAATTCAATGGTTTGCAAAGATGTTTTGCAGCTAGTGAAAGACTTTTCTTATTACTTGATACCAAACCAGATTTACTAGATCAAGAAGATTCAATCGAACTTGAAAATATAAAAGGTGAAATTGAATTTAAAAATGTTTGGTTTGCTTATAAAGAAGAAGAATGGATTTTGAAAGATGTTTCATTTAAAGTTAATCCAAAAGAAACAGTGGCTTTTGTTGGTGCAACAGGTGCCGGAAAAACAACTATTTTAAGTTTAATAGTTAGAAACTATGAAATTCAAAAAGGTCAAATTTTAATTGATGGAATTGATATAAAACATATAAAGATTCAATCATTAAGAAGAAACATTGGACAAATGTTACAAGATGTTTTCTTATTTTCTGGAACATTAAAAGAAAATATTTCTTTAAGAGATGATTCAATAAATGATGCAGAAATTGAGGATGCTTGCAAGTATGTTGGTGCTGATACATTTATTAATAAACTTGATAATAAATATGATTATGTACTACAAGAAAGAGGGGCTAACTTCTCGAGTGGACAAAGGCAGTTAATTTCTTTTGCAAGAACAATTGTTCATAAACCTAAGATTATGATTCTTGATGAAGCAACTTCAAATATTGATACCGAAACTGAAAAATTAATACAATCATCTTTAAATAAAATGATGAATATCGGCACAATGTTAATAGTTGCACATAGATTATCAACAATTCAACATGCTGATAAAATTATTGTTTTACAAAAAGGTGAAATTCTAGAATCTGGTACTCATCAAGAGTTACTAAAGAAAAAAGGTTATTATTATAATCTTTATAGGCTTCAATATGAAGGCGACCGATAGGTCGTCTTTTATAATGCATTATAAAGCATTAAAATTTAAAATAATGTTATAATAATTCCAGGTGGTGAATGTATGAAGAAGAAATTCTTAATTGAAGGAATGACTTGTACAGCTTGCCAAGGGCATGTATTTAATGCAGTAAATAATTTAAAAAATGTCGATAATGTAAATGTTAATTTAATAACTAATACACTAGAATTAGATACTACTTTAAATAATCAAGAAATTGTTTCAGCTGTTAAATTAGCTGGATATAAAGCTATTCCTTTAGAAGAAAATATATATCAAAAAAAAGATAATAAGCAAAAAAATAAATTAATTGTTTCACTAGTATTTTGGTTACTTTTAATGTTTTTTGCAATGGGATCAATGGCTAATATTCCTTTCTTGTCATTTTTTATGACTACTAAAGGGGCATTATATTTTTCACTTATTCAAATAATATTATTGATTCCAATTGTTATTTTAAATTTCCATTATTTTATAAATGGATATAAGAGATTGTTTAAGTTAGCTCCAACTATGGATTCTTTAGTTGCTATAGGTTCAACTTTTTCTATTCTTTATGGAATTTATGGAACCATAATGATTATTTATGGTATGGCATCTAACAATGAACCTCTTATTCATCAATTTCATCATGATTTATATTTTGAGGGAGCAGGAACTATATTAACTCTTGTTTCAGTTGGTAAATTTATAGAAGCACACTCCAAAGCTAAAACAAGTAATGCTTTAAATATGCTTCTTGATTTGACGGGAAAAAAAGCAATTCTTGTTAAAGATAATAAAGAAGAAGAAATAGATGTTAATGATATTGAAGTTGGAAGTATTTTAAAGATTATTCCTGGTATGTCAGTTCCGGTAGATGGGAAAGTTATTAAAGGTACTAGTAATATTGATGAATCATCAATTAGTGGAGAGGCCGTTCCTATTTATAAAAAAAAGAATAGTAAAGTTATTAGTGGAACAATGAATATTGATGGAGTAATTTATGTTAAGGCGACATCAACAAGTAAGACATCAACGCTTTCTCAAATAATTAAGATGGTTGAAGATGTATCTTTATCGAAAGCTCCATTAACACGAATTGCTGATAAAGTAAGTGGTATCTTTGTTCCTATTGTTATTGGGTTAGCTCTTATTACTTTTATAGTATGGATTTGCATTAGTAAAGATGTTTCTTTTTCTATTAGTTTAGGAATTTCAGTACTTGTAATTTCTTGTCCTTGTGCTTTAGGATTAGCTACTCCAATTGCTGCTATGATTGCAAGTGGAATAGGAGCTAAAAATCATGTGTTATTTAAAAATCATGAGGCTTTAGAAAAGCTTAGTTCAATTGATACAGTAGTTTTAGATAAAACAGGTACAATTACAAATGGAAAACCAGTAATAAAAGAATTTACTCAATATGATGATAATTTTTTCAATATTCTTTATGGGCTAGAAAAAAATTCATCTCATCCATTAGCAAAATGTATTGTTGATTATTGTAAAGAAAATAAAATTAAAAGTGAAAAGTTGACAAATATTAAAAATATACCAGGGCTAGGTATTAAAGGTAGTTTAAATAAAGAAGAATTTTTTGCCGGTAGTAAAAAATTTTTTGAAAAATTTAATCTTGATTTATCAAATATTGATGAACAAAATAGTTCATTAATTATATTAGGAACAGCAAAGAAAATTTTTGGTTTTGTCTTAATTGATGACACATTAAAAGATAATTCAGCTTACGCTATTTCTTTATTTAGAAAAGAAAAGATTAAGACAATTATGCTTACAGGAGATCAAGATAGAAATGCTCAATATGTGAAACAAATCGCAGGTGTGGATGAAGCATATGGTAATTTATTACCTATAGATAAAGCAAATAAAATTATAGAACTTAACAAAGACCATAAGACATTAATGATTGGTGATGGCATAAATGATGCTATAGCATTAGAAAGTTCTTTTGTTTCTATGGCTATTGGTGCAGGAAGTGATATTGCTATTGAATCATCTGATATTATTTTATCGAGTAATGATTTATTATCAGCATATAATGCTTATCGTTTAAGTAAGAAGACAATGAACAATATTAAATTTAATTTATTTTGGGCATTTTTCTATAATGTAATTGCTATTCCTTTAGCAATGGGAGTTTTGTATATCCCATTTGGAATAAAACTTAATCCGATGATTGCATCACTTGCTATGTGTTTATCAAGCATATCAGTTGTTTTAACGGCAATGACATTATTTAAATTTAAAAACGTGGAGGTAAAAACGATGGAAAAAGAAATTTTTGTAGAAGGTATGATGTGTTCTCATTGTGAACATCATGTCAAAGAAGCTTTAGAAAAAATCAAAGGAGTAAAAGAAGCAGTGCCTGATTTTAAGACAGGAAAAGTAGTTTTAAAGTGTACTAAAGAAATTAAAAATGAAGATATAATTAATGCTGTGTCCAAAGCAGGGTATAAAGTTAAATAATTTATTTATTTTATAAAAATTATTCATTGCTAAAAATACCTTGAAATGATAATATTTATTCGTTTGTGAAAGGAGACACTATATGAAGAATCTTAAGGGACCACTTATTCTTTTAATGACATCTATTATATGGGGTCTTGCTTTTATGTTCCAATCAAAAGGTATGGATCATATTGGGCCATTAGTTTTCAATACAATACGTTTTGGAATTGGAGCCATAATTTTATTAATAACAAAATTAATTATTTTCTTTGTTAGAAAACACAATGGAATAAATGAACCATTTATAAATAAACCTACTTTATATGCTGGTTTATTGTGTGGTGTGTTTGTTTTCTTAGGTTCAACTTTCCAACAAGTCGGTATTGTAACTACAGACTCAGGGAAAGCTGGTTTCATTACAGCATTATATATTTTATTTGTCCCAATATTAGGTTTGATATTGAAAAAGAAAACATCTTGGAATGGATGGGTTTCTGTAATTATTGCTCTTTGTGGATTTTTCTTTTTAAGTCTTATAGGTGGGATAACAAATATTTCCATTGGAGATATATATTTACTTGGTAGTGCAATAATGTTTGCAAGTCAAATATTAACTGTCGACCATTTTGCTGAGAGAAGCGACCCTATTATGGTTTGTTTAATTCAGTTTGCTATTTCGACTGTTTGTTCATTTATTGCAAGTTTGTTTTTTGAATCATGGACAATTGAAGGAATTGTTGGCGCAAAATGGTCGATACTTTATACAGGTGTTTTATCTTGTGGTATTGCATATGCTTTACAAATGATTGGTCAAAAATATACAAAACCATCTGTTGCTTCACTTATTCTTTCTCTTGAATCAGTAGTTGCAATAATTGCAGGTGTATTATTTTTAAATGAAACATTATTGTGGAATGAGATTATAGGTTGTATTTTGATTTTTATAGCAATTATTTTTTCTCAAGTCACATTTAAGAAAAATGAAAAACATATTACATTAGATGAAGAAACTTCAAAAGATTAGCAAGTATTTTATTGTTTATGTTAAATGACAACATAAATGTAACAAAAACATAAAATATACTAATGAATAAGTATAATTGAATTTTATTGTTGCAATTACATCAGCCAAAGTTGAAAAAAGTTATTATTTTTGGT
>JBJEDT010000042.1:0-1541 GCA_051872335.1 Bacilli bacterium
CAGAAAAAAAGAGTAAATTTTCTTCGCAAAGAATTTGATATAATTACTACATAATAAAAAGGTGGTATGTAGTAATGAATAGAAAAGAAAGAAGAAATTTAAGAAAAGATAAAGATTTAATAAAAGAATTATATTCTATAATAGTAAAATATTTACCTAAACTATTTGATATGTTTGAAAACCTAACAGATATTAGAAATAAAAGCTATGTTACTTATAAAATGAAAACTATTTGTGTTACAAGATTATTTGGATTACTTTGTGGATTAACTACTATGACTGATATTTCTTCTGATGATTTTAACACAAATGACTGTATTAAAAATTTATCTAAAATATGTGGACAAAATTTAGAAGAAATTCCTTATTGGGAAACTATTCAAGATGTATTTATAAATATTAAAACTAATGAACTAAGAGATATTCAAAAATATATTGTAAAAACTTTAATACGTTCTAAAATGTTTGATAAATATAGATTTAACGGCTCTTTTCAATTATTATTTGATGGTACTGGTTTATCTAATCATGATTATAATCTAAATAATAATTGCCTTGAAAGAAAACATAGAGATGGTAAAATTTCATATTATAAATACGTTTTAGAATGCAAACTAGTAGTTGGCAATATAGTTATTAGTTTAGATTCTGAATTTATTGAAAACGAGAAAATGCTAACTGATAAACAGAAACAAGATTGTGAAACTAATGCATTTAAAAGAATGATTAAAAGAATTAAAAAGAACTATCCAAAATATAAATTCATTATTACTGGTGATGCACTTTATGCAACCACTCCTATTATAAAAATATGCAAGAAATATAAATGGAATTATATATTTAATTTTAAACAAGATAGACTAAGAGAAATTAACGAAGCATTTGAAGATAACATTAATTATCAAAATGAAACTAATCATAAAAATTATTATTTATCTACTAATATAAAATATAAAAGCATCATATTATCAGCTTTTAAATATATAGAAACTAAAAAGAAAAAAACTACTACTTTTAGATATATTAGTGATTTGGAAATTAAAGATTCCAATATCAAGGAAATTGTTTCTATGGGTAGAAAAAGATGGAAAATTGAAAACGAAGGATTCTATACTCAAAAACATAGAACTTTTAATATTTCACATTTAAATAGTAGAAATGATACTGCGATGAAAAATCATTATTTTTTTATTCAATTTGCTCATACAATAAGACAATTATTAGAACAAGGTAATATTTTAACTAAATCATTAAAACTCAAAATAAAAGAAGTAAGCAAACTCCTTCTAAAAGTTCTTACTTCAACAACCTCAGATCTTAACAATTTAGAAAACAAGTTTCAGTTAAGATTTGATGATTAAATTATACTACAAATGTTCTTTGAAATCACTACTTTTTGCAAAAAAATTTTTAGGCCTTTAAAGGTTCTTTTTGTCGTGATATAAAATTCTTTATTTTGAGAAGAAAAAAATAGATGAAATTATTTTTTATTAAATTCTATCTATTTTTCATTAATTATTTATTTTTACTCTTTTTTACTG
>JBJEDT010000043.1:0-1531 GCA_051872335.1 Bacilli bacterium
CGTTTAGTAACTATTATAGTACTAAACACTTTTATTTTTGTTCAAACTTTCTTATAATAATATTGGCGTATTAATTAAGAAAGGAGTTACATGAACAATAATGATTATACACTAAAATTATTAAATATTCAAGACGAAGATATTAAATTTATAAAAATTGAACATATTAATAATAATTATGTTATTGAACTTGAACAAACAAGGTCAGCCACGACAAGTTGTCCAAACTGCGGTGGAATGGAATATACTCTAAATTCTATCTATACTAGAACAATTAAAAATATTCCTATAAACGGAGTCCCTTCAATTATTCTTTTAAAACAATTAAGATTTAAGTGTAAGTTTTGTAAACATTCATTTAATCAACCCAACAAAATAGTTAAATTTAAAAAATCTATTTCGAATGAATTGTATTTACAAATTTCAAAAGAATCAAAATATAAACAATCTTTTAAGGATATTTCAACTAGAACTAACGTTTCACAAACAACAGTATCAAACGAATTTAAACAATATATTCATAATTATAGATGTAAATTAACTAGAATTATTTGTATTGATGAATTTAAAGCTTCTACTATTGCAGGTAAATATGCTCTAATTATAGGTGATCCTGAAACAGGTAAAATACTAGATATTTTACCATCCAGACTACAAGAATATATTTACTATTATTTCAACACCATTGATAAATCTGAGCGTCTCAGCGTAAAATACGTCGTTACAGACCTTTTTGAGTCCTATAGGACCATTTGTAAAAACTTATTTTGGGATAGTATTCATATTGCTGATAGATTTCATTGGATTAGATTAACTACTGAAGCTTTTAATAAAACTCGTATTTCTATTATGAATATGATTATCAAATCCAAAACTAAAGATACAGATTTACTAAATTATGCTTCAGTACTAAAAAAATACTACAAACTTCTTTTAGCTAATAAATATTCGAAGGAGTCATGGTTCTTTGATCAACAAGTAAATACAAACAAATTTGGTTTTACTTCGTATCAATCTGTAATTGAATTTTGTGTTAATAAGGATCCAGAATTCGAAGAAGCTTACACTCTACTCCAAGAATTATATAAGATTTCAAGATTATCTTCTTTTGAAACCGCTAAGAAAGACATACTAGAATGGTGTGAGAAAATTGATAATTCTGAATTTAATTTAGTTGAATTTAAAAGAGTCTCACTAACTTATAGATCTTGGATTAAAGAAATAGTTAATTCTTTTATAATAGATCCAATTACACATAAACGCTTATCAAATGGTTTTATAGAAGGTAAAAACAATTTTTGTAAAGTTATAAAAAGAATCGGATTTGGTTATTCAGATTTTGATATTTTCAGGCATAAAATATTGAACTCAAACGATAAATAAATAATAAATAAATAAGCTTTATACAAAATTATAATTAATGCGTCAAAAAGGACTAACTATATGTTAGTCCTTTTCAAATTCTTTTAAGATAAACTATAAAATCATTTAAGATAAATTATTAATTGTTATCTTAAATCCATAAAAGATT
>JBJEDT010000044.1:0-6530 GCA_051872335.1 Bacilli bacterium
TATCCGCTAATTCACCATCTAATAAACTTCTGGGTAGTCTTTTTTCTATTAATTTTAAGCCTTCTGAACTCATAGTAGGAAGTAAGTGATAGCTAGTTGCATTTCTTCTAATATTAGTGTTAATGAAAGTAACAGATTGGACTAGAATTAAAATACTACAATGAAGATGTCTTCTAGTAATACATAATTGTGTAAAATTACTCCTCGGATTTGAGAGTTCAGAATTTACAGCATTGTCATCTACTATTATTAATATTGGTTGATGAATTGGTCCAAATACTTCTAATGAAGCTATATATAAGTTTTCTACATTTTGCTTCATTCTTTTAGCTACTAAAGAATCTTTAATTTTTTATTTAATTGATGTTTTCTATCATGTATGACTATTCCATATGATAATTCTAATACATATTCATCGTTCTTTTTTTCATAGTCTTCTTGATCTCTTTCATCATAAATCATTTCTTTTAAATTTTGATCGGTAATAGGATTGTTTAAAATTACGGTTTGAACACAAGCATGATCATTATCAGAGTCGTCAGAATCGCTACTAAAATCACTATTCTCTAAGTAAAATTTTTCTTCATCTTTTTTATTAATTTCTTCTTCAGTAAGTAAATTTCCATGTTTATCTTTAAGTTTTTTAATATACATATTATCAAGTGTATCAAAACCTGATGGTCCAAGAACATTGTGTTTTTTAGGTGTAATAAATTTTTCTTTATTAATAATGTGATAATTATCTTCTTCAAATATTGGTTCTAAAATATCGTCTAAAAATTTTCTTAATTCATTTTGTATTGAGGGATAAGATTTCATTTTTAAATTTTCGTATTTCTAATCTATATTTTTCTATACTAGGGGTTTTAATATGTATTAACTCATTACACCATTGAGTTTTTATGGCTTGTGCTCTAATTATTTGTGCAACATCAAATAATCTAGACATACTAGAATCAATAATTATATTTTTATTGTGTTTATATTGAGAAAGTGATTTTTGAAGCGTTGTGTCACAAGCAGCTGTTTTACTACATATAAGAATATGTGCTGCTTTAAAAAAGTGTATATAAATTTTTAATAAGTAATTATACATAAAATAAGACTTCCCACTACCTGCCCCACCGATTATTAACGATAAACCATTGTTTACTAGAGGAAATTCTTTTTTGTCAAAAATTTTATAAGTGAGAGATGCAAAATCTTCTTTCATTTTCATTTGGAAATAACAGGGTGCTTAACTAGGGTGAATCAGAACGAGGGGAAATACTAGGGCTAGAAATTTGGGGGCTACCCCACACACTTTAAATCGCAGAATTCAGGCCTTAAATTTGCAGGCACCCTTTACCCGTCTCGACGAACTTGCGGGTTTTATGGAACATCAGATTAATGAAATTGAGCCCTCAAGAATAGCTAAAGAACGTACACGTTTTACTTTACAGAGAGAAGTTTTTTCTTTACCCCTAGTTGGTACCCTGTTAAAAAAATTGTTGACATATAAGTTAAATACACATTTTAGTTATTTACATCAGAGAAATATACAATGGAAAGATTTAACTTCAATTTTAAATCAAATTTCAAATTTAATAGATAATCAGGAACAAGAAAGAAGGAGAGATATGGGTAGTTTAAATGAATTAGAAGATATTTTAAATACAACAAAAGAACAGTTATTAAGAATGTTTGGAGAAACTACACCATATTATTATATGCTTAATAATGATATTGCTAAAGCTAATAATTTGAGGTTGAATCCATATACTTTAACTAATGCTGAAATTTTTATACAGACACTTCGATCTTTTTTACATAGAGAAATTTTAGTTGATGCACATCGTGTTATTGATAATAATAACAATAATATTTTAAATACAAGAAGAGTATTGTTTAGTGATAGAGATATTATTTTACAATTACAGAGAGAATATATGGATAATATAACTTTAGTTAATAGATTATTATCAAGAAAACAACGTGATATAATATTTAAATCTGGATATGATAGAAATACGATTAATGAAATTTATAGTAGATTAGGAAGATTATTTAGAGCTATGATTTCTAAAGATAATAAGTATTGGTCAGTAGATATAAATACAGAAAATTCTTATACAAGACATAGATTAATAGCTGAAGTTTTATATAGAATTTATAATTCAATAGATAAATTTAGAATATATAATCCTAGGGATAGAAGAGAACCATTTTTATTATCTATAGAATTAGCTGATCAAAATCGTATTATTAATTATCCAATTAATCATTTATTAGCAGAAATTATAAATAAGTATTTTAACCCTGTTATTAGTGATGATGAATTATTAATTGGTAGTGATATAGCGACAACTATTGTTAGAAATTTAGATGCAGCAACAAAAATTACTTTTGGTCCAATGAAAGGATTATTAGCTCAAATGTCACCTCGTTTTAGAGAAGCTAATCAAAGAGTATTACCTTTATATCCAAGAGAATTTGGTAGACCTTTATCATCGATTGTAAGACATATTCCTTTTACTGTTAATGATTTAATTAAAGAACCTTTAAGAATGTCAAATAGTGTTTTTAATAATAGGATGAGAAGTTTTGAGACTAGAAATAGAAATATTTTATCTGTAGAAGATACTGGAACTTATTCAAGACTTCATAGGACAAATTATAAAATTGATCATGTTACTCCTACTCATGCTCCCCTATATAAAAAAGCACCTTTAAATAATGATTATACAACTCATGAACCTAATGATGAAAATATTGGTGGATTTTTCCCATTTTTTAATATTTCAGGTTATGATTTATCGAAATATCAAATACCATCATCTTTAGAAGAGTTAGAAAATTCAATTTATGATGATAATTGTTTAATCTGGGCTTTAAAATGTAGCGGAAAATGTACTGATACTTTATTAAGAGAAATTTCTGCTACTGTTGTTACAAGAACACTAATACCAAAACAAAGTGTTAATCTTTTTAATAATTATAATTTAAAATTTATTATCAAAAAACTTAACTCTAGATATATTGAATATAGATTAGCTAAAGAAAAAGGAGGTGAAATATTTGAAGAATTTAAAAGAATACATTCGAGAAGATCTAGTTGGGCTCAAAAATTTATTGTTGAAGAATTTGGAACAGGAGCTAATGATATACATGTATGTAATATAGCAAATCGTTATTTTTTAGATGAATTAACACCTTTTACAAAATTTAGTGTAACTAATAGAGATAAATTTGAAAGAACATTAAAAAAGAAACATATAGATATGAATTCACATCTTTATTATTATGATCATGATTTATATTACAGACTTGATAGAAATGGTTATAGAAGTGCTTCTTTAGATAATCCTAATCATAAAACAAAATTTATGTTATCATCAGATTTAATAACAGAGTTATATATTGAACATCTAATTAATTCAAAGAAAAATTTTGTTCCCATGTATTATTCAGATGTATCTCATCTATCTAACGCTATTTTTAAAGAACTTAAGAAAAATAGACGTAATATAGAGTTAAATAATGAGCTGAATAATTTGTATTTAAACGGGCTTTTAAATAATGAAACTATACGTAATTTACAAAAAAAAGAAGCACCTACATTAGAATATGATGAAAAAAGATGTACAAAGTTAAAGAAAATATATGAACCTAAAAAAGGACAAGAAAGAAAAAATAATGAATTAATTGATGATACAGATAGAGATGTTTTTTATGCAGATTTTGAAACTTGTGTAGCTGATTCTGATGGAAATTTTTTAAAAGCACATCAACCATTTATGTGTTGTTTATCTAGTGTTAATAATGAAGATCCTGTATTAACTTTTACTGGTTTTGATTGTGGAAAAAAAGTTTTAGATTATATTGTTAGTGTTAGTTCATATCCATTAATATATTTTCACAATTTAAGCTATGATATAAATTTCTTGATGAAGTATGGTATATGTGGAATTATTAATAGAAATTCTACAATACTCCAAGCAGAAATATATTGTAAAGGTATTTCTATAATGTTTAAAGATTCATATGGTTTACTTCCGATGGAGTTAAAAACAATAGCTTTATCTTTTAAATTACCAGTACAAAAAGAGATTTTTCTGTATTATTTTTATAGTCCTGAAAGAGTAGAAAAAGCATTATTAGAACATAAAAAATATTCTTTAAGAAATGATGTATATCCTATAGAAGAAACATATGAAAAATGGGGTCAAGAACAATTAGAAGAAATGTCAGATAATATAATAGTAGAATTATTAGATGATCCTGATAATTTTGATATTATTAAATATTGTGAATATTATTGTGTCAAAGATGTAGAAGTGTTAAAACAAGCTATAAATTTATTCCATGATCAACTATTAACATCTTTCGAGATAGACTGTCACAAAGTATTATCAATTTCTAGTATAGCAAATAAGTTCTTAGAAAATAAGGTATATTATCCTAATAAGAATTTATTTTATTATTCTAATCATATCAGAGATTTTTTATTAGAAGCAGTACATGGAGGAAGAGTTATGTGTGCAAGAAATGAAAGACATCATTTTATAACTGATAATATAGAATGTGGACTTGTAGATTTTGATACTGTGTCTTTATACCCATCAGCGATGTCAAGATTATATATTGTAGAAGGTACTCCATATGTTTTAAAACCTACTGAATGTAATTATAGTTTCTTAGAAAGAGAAGAAATTACTGCTTATGTTGTTGAAATTTTAGTCACTGAAATTAATAAGCCTAAAGATTTTGCATTAGTAACATATAAAGATCCTAGGACTAATAAAATTATTAATACTAATCAACCTCCAGTAAGAATGGTATTATGTGACATAGAATTAAGAGATTTAGTAGAGTTTCAAAATGTTAATTTTATTATTGTAAGAGGTTTATACTGGACAGGTAGAAAAGATAAGAGTGTAAGAAAAGTAATAAAAGATTTATTCAAAATTAGAGAAAAGTTAAAGAAAGAAGGAAATAGTTTACAAAATACTTATAAATTATTAATGAATAGTATATATGGAAAAACTATACAAAAAGCAATAGATTATAAGTATAGATTTTTAGATTTAAGTAAGGGCCAAAATAATAACATCGATGATTTCTTTACTAAGAATTTAAACTCATTTTATGAATGGTATCAAAATCATACTGAATATATAAGAGAAATTACACAAATTAAAGATTCACCAATTATTAGACTTAAAGAAACTAGTCCTATTAACAATCATTTTAATAATACATTATTTGGAATACAAATATTAGCAATGCCAAAACATTTAATGAATAGAGTAATGTGTTTAGCTGATGATTTAAATTTAGATGTATATTATCAAGATACAGATTCTATGCATATAAGAAAAGATCAATTACCAATATTAGAACAAGCGTTTAAATTAAAATATAAAAACAAAGAATTAATAGGTACAAACTTATGCCAATTCCACTCAGATTTTGATCCTATTTGTAAAGGCTCAGATCCTAATAGTGTGGTAGCAATAGAATCTTATTTCTTAGGTAAAAAATGCATATAGATAAATTAATAGATAGTAATAATAATATTGGATATCATATAAGAATGAAAGGTGTTTCTAATACTGCAATTTTAGAAAAAGCTAAATCTCCAGAATTTGGTGGTGATGTAATGAATATATACAAAAAACTTTATGAAGGTGGAGAAGTAGTATTTGATTTATGTGCTGGAGGTGGAGTTAAATTTGATAATGCTAAAAATGGTGAAGTTAAATCTAAAGCCCATTTTTATAGAAGTACAAAAGCTACATGTCCATTTAATCCAAAGAGTCTTCGTGAGTATCACGAGGAGAGGGAAGCAGAAAACAACAATAGGGATAATTTTGAAGTGAATTTAATAGGAGATTTACTTGCAGATTATCCAAAATAAATAAAAAAATAAACGAAAATACCTATTTTTTCTCTTTCTTTATCAGTGACAGATAGTCGCCCCTCCATCCTGGTCAACTCAATTTTTCAAACTTATAAAAAATGCAATCAACCGCTCCAAAAACTTCAATTCCAAAAGCTAGAAAAACAAGACTTACAAAAAAGGAAGCTGAATTAGTTAAAAAGAAGCAACCTACAGGTATACATTATTCTTTAGCTCAACTTAATAAATATACTTATAATAATACAGTTGAAGAAAGTGATGATGAATTAATCAATAGTAAAAAAATTGAACCTAATGGATTAGAAATTGAAAAGAAATTTTATACAGTATCAATGAATCGTTTATTAGATTATATTAGTAGGCAATGTGAAACTGATTATGGAAAAAGATTAGGGTTTAATTTATCGGATATAATGATAATATTAAAGTTTAAAAAAATATTCTATGAAAATAAGGAACCTCATAAAGCTATGTCTATATTATTTGATGTTATTT
This sequence comes from Bacilli bacterium, assembly GCA_051872335.1. Classification (GTDB taxonomy): domain Bacteria; phylum Bacillota_I; class Bacilli_A; order RFN20; family CAG-826; genus SUG2458. The sequence continues at coordinate 6,398 of JBJEDT010000044.1, forward strand.
TTAATGGCAAAACTGACAACCCAACTTTTGGACCTCTATTTTCTGATAGTAGATCTTTAATAAAAATGAAAAGACCATTTGGCCAACTTAAAAGGGTATCGTCAGTTTTTATATACAACAAACATTATGTCCA
>JBJEDT010000045.1:0-116499 GCA_051872335.1 Bacilli bacterium
TAAATTCTCTTTTTAAACGGTCAACAACGATATCTAGATGTAATTCACCAACACCAGCGATAATTGTTTGGCCAGTTTCGTTGTTAGTATAAACTTTTAATGTTGGGTCTTCTTCAGCTAATTTAACTAAAGCAGCTGTCATTTTTTCTTGGTCAGCTTTTGTCTTTGGTTCAATAGCTTGTTCAATAACTGGCTCTGGGAATTCCATTTTTTCTAGAACGACTACTTTGTTTTCGTCACATAGTGTATCACCAGTTGTTGTATTTTTTAGACCAATTGCAGCAGCAATATCACCTGCAGGAACTTCTTCAGTTTCTTGTCTGTGATTTGAGTGCATATAAACTAAACGTGCAAATCTTTCTTTAACACCCTTAGTTGAGTTTAAAACATATGATCCAGATTTAGCTGTACCAGTGTAAACACGGAAGAAAGCTAAACGACCAACGAATGGATCAGTAGCAATCTTGAATGCTAAAGCAGCAAGTGGAGCATTGTCATCTGGAATACATTCATATTCACTACCATCTTCTAAAGTACCTTTAGCTGGTGGAATATCTAATGGTGATGGTAAATAATCAACAATACCATCAAGTAATAATTGAATACCTTTGTTCTTGTAAGCAGAACCACAGAATACTGGGAAGAATTCACCTGTTAAAACAGCTTTACGAATTACTTCTTTAGTTTTTTCAACTGTTGGTTCACCACCATCAAGAACAGTCATCATAACATCATCATCAAAGTTAGCTAATTTTTCAAAAAGAATACTTCTTAATTCAGCAACTTTTTCTGTATATTCAGCAGGAATTTCTACTTCAGTAGGTGGAACAGCTTTGTCATCACTATAAATCCATGCTTTTTGTTCAATAATGTCGATAACACCTTTTAATGTTGATTCAATACCGATAGGATATTGAACAGCAGCTGCATTAGCTTCTAAACGGTCATATAATGATCTAACTGACATTTCAAAGTCAGCACCAATAGCGTCTAGTTTATTAACAAAGACGATACGTGGAACACCATATTTTGAACCTTGTCTCCAAACAGTTTCAGTTTGTGGTTCAACACCATTTTTTCCATCTAGAATTGTTACAGCACCATCAAGAACACGTAATGAACGTTCAACTTCAACTGTAAAGTCGACGTGTCCTGGAGTGTCGATGACGTTAATTCTGTGGCCTTTCCATTCAGCTGTAGTAGCAGCTGAAGTAATAGTAATACCACGTTCTTGTTCTTGAGCCATCCAGTCCATGGTAGCTCCGCCATCATGAGTTTCACCTATCTTATAAATTTTACCTGTGTAATATAAGATACGTTCTGTACAAGTTGTTTTACCAGCATCAATGTGAGCCATGATACCGATATTACGAGTTTCATGTAAATCGAACTTACGAGCCATTGTTTTAATCTCCTTTTTAGATTACCAACGGTAATGTGCATAAGCTTTGTTAGCTTCAGCCATTCTGTGTGTATCTTCACGTTTCTTAACAGAAGCACCAACACCATTAGCAGCATCAATAATTTCAGCAGCTAATTTATCTTCCATTGTCTTTTCATTTCTTAAACGTGAATAGCTAACTAACCAACGTAATCCTAATGTAACTTTTCTTTCTGGGGAAACTTCAATTGGGACTTGATAGTTAGCGGCACCAATACGACGAGTTTTTAATTCGTGTTCTGGCATAATATTGTTAATTGCAGTAGCAAATACGTCCATTGCAGCTTTTCCTGTTTTAGCTTCAATTTTATTAAATGCGTTATATAAGATAGTTTGAGCAGTTCCTCTTTTACCATCTAACATGATTTTATTAATTAAACGTGTTACTAATTTTGAATTGTAAATTGGATCTGGTAACACATCGCGTTTAGCAACGCTTCCTTTACGTGGCATATAATTTCCTCCTTTCCAATTGTGAAAATATACTTTCGTAATTTAATTAAAATCAATTTAATTTATTGATATCGATTATTTAGCAGCTTTAGGTTTTTTAGTTCCGTATAAAGAACGACCTTGTCTACGTTTTTCAATACCTGCACAGTCTAATGTACCACGAATAACATGGTAACGAACACCTGGTAAGTCTTTAACACGGCCACCACGGATCATAACTGTTGAGTGTTCTTGTAAGTTGTGACCTTCACCACCGATATAAGCTGTGACTTCATATCCATTTGATAAACGTACACGAGCATACTTACGTAGAGCTGAGTTAGGTTTTTTAGGTGTCATAGTACCAACACGAGTACAAACACCACGCTTTTGAGCAGCATTTTGATTAGTTTCTTTTTTCTTTAAAGAATTAAATCTTTTGTTTAAAGCTGGTGATTTTGATTTTACTTCATTTTCTGTACGACCTTTACGTACTAATTGGTTAATTGTTGGCATTGTATTTCCTCCTTTCAAGAAATATAAATTTAACATGCATTCAAACACACAATACCCGGTGTATCAAGCACAAGGCTTTAAAAATAACCCAACCGGGTCATTGACATAGTATCGTGCAAACGCGATATTATTTTACCCATATTTTAGTTATTATGTCAAGCATTTTTAATTTTTTTATAAATTTGTTATTTTTATATAAATTGTTACTTTAAATCTAATAAAAAAGAGTAACCAATAAATGATTACTCTTTATCAATTTATTCTTCATTCATAGCAAAGAAAGTTAAGGTAGCTTGATCCGAATCTAATGAGTCAATTACAAATCCAAAATCAACTTCAATTCCACTATTGAATTTAAATGTAGTGTATTTACCATCATACCCAAATCCAGTCCCTTGAATAAATAAGAATGAATTATCTGCATATTTGCCTTTCTTTACTCTATTTGCACTATCTAGTGGTACAGAAGCGTCAATGATTGATACTAATTTACGATCACTTGCACTACGAGATGCTGTATTACTTGCTGCTATATCACTATATGTATACATTCCTGTTGTAGAATTATAATTATCAATTAATTCATTAGTAAAGCCTTTGTATGTTGTATTGTCATTAGATGTATTCCAAACAAACTTACCTAATCGAGCATCAACGTGTAAAACTTTAATTCCATTCTTTGAGTATAATAATTCTCTATTGCTATATTTACTATGTGAATCAGCATAATTAAGACCTGTAGGTGTATAATATTCAACGATTAAATATTCATCAAGGAAAGATCCATTCCAATTAGGTCTAATAACTAAACAATCTCCTGAACTTTCGAAAGGACGTAAAGTATATGTAGTTGCTTCAGTAACATGAGTTGGGTTAGTCCATCCTAATAACGATTTAGAAAATGCATTATGGTCTCCTATATTTAGGTCCATCATATCAAGTCCACCTAGAGCATCATAATCATCTGAGTCATATGTATAATAATCATCCAAGCCTAATATGTGCCCAGTTTCATGTATATAAGTATGTGCATCTGGTTTAGTATATCCACCATCATCCATAAAGCGTTTACTTGCCCATCCATAAACATTAGGTGTAGGTTTATCTAATGATGGTCTAGTATTAACATCCCAGAATGTAAAAGCCCAAAACAAATCATCTTCATCAGCTTTATCTAGTCCAGCGTCTGTATAATCGACATTATAAATTAAAAAGACTGAATCTAAATAACCATCTTTATCGTTATCATATTCTTTTAAATCGATTTCTGTGTTATTTCTTACCCATTCAACAGCATTTTCAAGAATATAATAAGTTGGGTCATTTAGTGAGCCACCAACATTACCACTAATCAAATCATAAATGCTGCAGTCAACTGTGTATGCAGGTGTTACTTCGCCAGTAATATTTAACTTACCATAACTGGATTTATAATAATAACTGCTTACAGATTCCCAACCAGTGTCGGATGCATCTCCAAAAAAAGCATTATATAAATCAGTATCAGAACGAGTTGAAACAGACGCATAACCTCCACTTAAAAGTCCTGCATTTTCTTTATATTTTAAATTACTGCCTTCAAAATTTACTGGTATAACAAGCATTTTTGTATTTCCAGTAAAATTCATATGTTCCAAATCAACTACATCTAAATAATTTGAAAAGTTAACATCACTTTTTGTGGAATCAGTTCCATTATCATAACTAGGTGAAGTAATTTTATCTACTATTTGATCAAAAAGAGAACATCCACATAAAGAAAAACTAAACAATAATGGTAAAATAATTTTTCCAATTTTTTTCATATAATTACCCTCCGCCCTATACTATAATCTTATAATACTCTAATTTGTTTTTATTTAAGAAATAATAATAATATTCTTTATTACCTTGATTTTCTAAAATAACAAATGATCCTTTTTTGTTATTAACATCGCTAAAGACAACAATAGTCTCTTTGCCATTTGGAATTTTTGTAGACTGATAAATAAATTCTTTTTCTTCATCATAAATATATGCAATGAATCCAGTTGTTTCATGATATGTATAAAATTCAATATCTAATTCATAAATAAGTTCTTTTCCTTGATAGATACAATACTCATAAACATTATTAGGACCTTCAGTATCACGATAAATTTCAACAAAGGATGTCTCATCTTGATAAACAACAAGATGCATTGTATATTCATTTGCATTATCAATATCTTGATATCTGTCCCAAGGTCTATTAGGATCAGTTTGAGACCATTTATCATGATCTTTTAAATTATCATCTTCTTTAAAATTATTGGGATTAAAATTATCAATATATGAATATATAAATCCATCAACTTCATAAGAAATTTCTTTCTCAACACTAATAATGATTTCACCTTCTATAAACAATAAGTTTTCATCTTCGGCAAAAGTGTAAGTTGAGAAAATAAAATTTAAATCGTTATCAATACTATCAATGACCATTTTAAATTGATAAGGTTCTTCTTTATAAAATCCATAAAATCCACTTTCAGAAGTGTAACAAGAAGTTTCAAGTGATAAATCGTTATTGATCATTAATGAAGCTACTTCACTAAAACTTTCATAATAATCAACAACTTCTTCAAATTGTTCATATGTCATAAAAGGATTGTTGCTATATTCTTGTCCGTTAGAATTAGTATCGCCATAATTTACTTGTTTTTTATATTTAAGTCCACCCAAATTATTTGTGAGTGAGTCGGATATTGTCTTGTCTTTAGATGTAATAATTGAAGCGGCACTCAAAACTTGAAAAGCAGTTTCATTATTAACTCCACCTTTTATTAATTCTTGTGAAATTGCAACATCACTAGATAAATTTGTCGAAACAAAGTCATTTCCATTTTCTAATCCACTAACTCCAATAGCAATTACAGTACATGTTAAACCAGCAAAAAGTAATCTATTACGTAATCTATGACTAGAAGTAAACATTGGTTGGCACGATGAAAAAGTATTCTTTTCAGGATTATAATATTTATCTAATATTTGCTTAGAGGTACTATTAATTTTATGTGTCGGAGCACATTTTTTAAAATCTTTTTCGATTTCATTAAATTCCATACTTTTTCATCTCCTTTCTTAATTTTTTAATACTGTTATTATAAGACCATAAAACAGTACCTAAAGGTTTATTAATATGTTTACTAATATCCTCAAATTTCATTTCTTCAATCAAATGTAAATATATAATTTCAAATTCTTTAGGTTGAAGTATATCTTTTGCAATTTTAAAAACATCAATGTCGAAATTATACTTGTCGCTTTCACCACCATAAATATCTACATTGTCATACGCATCAACGTATACTTCACGGTAGTTTTTCTTTAAGTAATCTAAAGCTGTATTACGAGCAATTGTTGTTAAATAACCCACTGGATTAACATCCTCTTTTAGTGACTCTAGATTATTTAAAAATTTAACATAAGTATCTTGCAAAAGATCTTCTGTAATTGTTTGATTTCTAACTAAAGCATATATCACATTATACGTTTTAGTTTTTGTACATTCGTAAAATTCATCAAAACAACTTAAATCTTTAGATTTTAAAAGTGAGGCAATTTCAATAAGTCTACTGTTATTAGTACTATCCAACTCAACTACCTCACTTTCTATACTAAAAATAAAACTAATTTATTTGTCATAATTTATTATAAATTAAAAAAGTTATGAAAAAAACAATTAAATATAATTAAAAAGGAGTAAATACACCATGTATCTACTCCATTTATTAAATCGTATATTTTTTTATTATTAATCAATTGTATCAAGATCACTAATTGTTTCTTCAACTTTAGTATTCTTGATATTACTTACGCCTTCAATGTATTGATCTTTAATTTTTTGCATAAAGCCTTCAACATCAAAATCATGTAAGCGTTCTGCTTCTTCCTCTTCACTTAATAAGCCTGTACCTGCAGGAATTAATTTACCAGTGATGTCATTTTCCTTTAAACCGTGTAATGTATCAACTTTGCCTTTAATTGCAGCATCAGTTAATACACGTGTAGTTTCTTGGAAAGATGCAGCTGATAAGAATGATTCTGTTTCAAGTGCAGCTTTAGTAATACCAAGTACTAATGGTGAAGCAACTGCAGGACGTTTTCCAGCTAATAATGCTTTTTGGTTATTTGCTGTAAAGTCTACAACATCTACTCTTGTTCCAGGTAACATAGAAGTATCTCCACCCTCAACAATAACAAGTTTTCTTAACATTTGACGAATAATAACTTCGATATGTTTATCAGAAATTGTAATACCTTGAGAACGATATACTTTTTGTACCTCTTTTAAGATATAAATTTCAACTGCTGTAATATCAGCAACTTCAAGTAATTTCTTAGGAGCAATAGCACCTTCAGTTAATTTACCACCATTTTTGACATGGTCACCTTTTTTAACTCTTAAACGTGGGTTAAAGTTTGTTAAATATGATTTTTCTTCTAAATCATTTTTAACTGTAATTGTTGAACGACCATCTTTTTCAGTGATATCAACAACTTCACCACTGATTTCAGAAATAATCGCTTCGCCTTTTGGATTACGTGCTTCAAATAATTCTTGAACACGAGGAAGACCCATTGTAATATCGCCACCAGCAACACCACCAGTGTGGAATGTTCTCATGGTTAATTGAGTACCAGGTTCACCAATTGATTGAGCTGCCATAATACCAACAGCCTCACCAACTGTAACTTCTTTACCTGTTGCTAAGTTACGTCCATAACAATGTACACAAACACCATCTTTAGTTTCACATCCAAATAATGAACGAATTTCTACTTCAGTAATACCACTTTTTACAATTGCATCAGCAATATTTTCATCCATCATAGTATTTGCTTTTGCAAGTACTTCTCCAGTAGTTGGATCACATACATCATGAACAGTATAACGACCAACAAGACGATCTTGTAATGGAACAATAACTGTATCTTGAGCTGTGTCACGAAGTTCTTTTACAACAAATCCATGATCTGTATGACAGTCAACTTCTCTAACGATAACATCTTGAGAAACGTCAACTAATCTTCTTGTCAAGTAACCTGAGTCAGCTGTTTTTAATGCTGTATCAGCTCCACCTTTACGAGCACCATGAGTTGCAATGAAGAATTCAGAAACTGATAAACCTTCACGGAAACATGATTTAATTGGTAACTCAATAGCTTCACCAGAAGGTTTAGACATAAGTCCACGCATACCAACTAATTGTAAGAAGTTAGATGTGTTACCACGAGCACCAGAAGCACTCATCATAAAGATAGGGTTTCTTTGTTCAGCATCCATTTTAGCTTTCAAAAGTTTTTCAACTTTCTTTAGAACACCTGTATCTCTGTCACCCCAGACAGCAACAACTTGTTGATAACGTTCTTTATCAGTTAATAGACCTTTACGATATAAACGTGTAATTTCAGCAACTTTCTTGTCACCTTCAGCGATTAATTCATATTTTCCATCAACTAAGTTAATATCAGCAATAGAAACTGTAATACCAGCATATGTAGCATATTTAAATCCTTGGTCTTTCATTTTATCAAGGACAACAGAAGTTTTAGTTGTACCATAACGTTTAAATACTTCGTTAATGATATTTCCTAAATCTTTTTTTCCAAATGGTTTACTTACTGGTAATGTAGCAATATGTTCTTTAATATTTGTACCTTTTGGTACGAAGAAACATGCTTGATCACCTAATAGATTTTTAATATTCTTATCATCTAATTTATTTAAGAATGGGAATTCTAATGGGAATATCTCATTGAAAATGATTTTACCAACAGTAGTGATTAAGTAAGAATTATTCATTTCTTCAGTAAAACCAGTTTTATGTAATACATGACCAGGAATTGCTATTCTATTGTGTAAATGAATTTGTTTTGTTTGATAAGCTAACAAAACTTCATCTTTATTTCTAAAGACTTTACCTTCACATTGTGCATATAAATCATAACGTTCAGCCTCTTCTTCATCGCCACGATCACGACATTGTTGAGCTTTGTCTTTGAAATCTTGAACAGTTGACTCCATTGTTAGATAGTAATTACCAAGAACCATATCTTGAGAAGGAGTAACAATAGGTTTACCATCTTTAGGTCCAAGAATATTGTTTGATGAAAGCATCAAACTTAATGCTTCTTGTTGAGCAGCTTTTGATAAAGGTACGTGAACAGCCATTTGGTCACCATCGAAGTCAGCATTGAATCCTGTACAAACAAGTGGGTGTAAACGAATTGCACGTCCATCAACTAGTTTTGGTTGGAATGCTTGAATACCTAAACGGTGAAGTGTTGGAGCACGGTTTAATAATACTGGATGTTGTCCAATAATTTCTTCAACAATATCAAATACTACTTCATCATATCTATCGATGATTTTATCAGCTTGTTTATGAGAAACAGCATGTCCTCTTTTCATTAATAATTGAGAAATGAAAGGACGTAATAATTGAATAGCCATTTCACGTGGTAAACCACATTGATACATTTTTAAATCTGGTCCAACAGCAATAACTGAACGACCTGAATAGTCAACACGTTTACCTAATAAGTTTTGACGGAAACGACCTTGTTTTCCTTTTAATGCAGTTGATAAAGATTTTAGTGGTCTTCCACCTGCACCTTGAACAGCTTTATTACGACGGCCATTATCAATTAAAGCATCGACAGCTTCTTGTAACATACGTTTTTCGTTCATCAAAATGACACCTGGAGCATTCATTTCAATTAATTTCTTTAAACGATTGTTACGATTGATAACACGACGATATAAATCATTTAAGTCAGCTGTTGCGAAACGTCCACCATCAAGAGGTAACATAGGTCTTAAATCTGGTGGAATAACAGGAATTACATCAAGAACCATCCATTCAGGTTTGTTGTTAGATGAATGGAAAGCTTCAACAGCTTCTAATCTCTTAATAAGTTTTGCTCTTTTTTGATTTTTAGAACCTTGAGTATCCTTTAATTCTTTTTGAATTTTTTCAAGTTCAGCTTCTAAGTCGACTTCAGATAAAAGTCTCTTAATTGCTTCAGCACCTTCGCCAAATTCAGCTTGTGTGTATTTATGAATAAATTCAGAAATTGTATAGAAATCAAATGTTTCTGCTGGATTTTCCATTTTTTCAATGTACTCTTCTGCACGTTCTATATCAGCAGGACTTTCGATTTGATCTTTAAATTCTCTAATTGCAGAAATAAATTCTACACGGGCAGTTTTTTCATCTAAGAATCCTCTATATTGAAGAACTGTAGATGAACCTGGATTTAAACAAATGTGAGCTGCAAAGTAAATAACTTCTTCAAGTTGTCTTGGTGAGACATCAAGAATTAAACCCATTCTTGAAGGAATACCTTTTAAGTACCAAATATGTGTACATGGGGAAGCAAGTTCGATATGACCCATACGTTCACGACGAACTTCTTTTGAAATAACTTCAACACCACATTTTTCACATACCATTCCTTGGAAACGAATTTTCTTGTATTTACCACAGTGACATTCATAATCCTTGGAAGGTCCAAAAATCTTTTCACAGAATAGACCACCCATTTCAGGCTTTTGTGAACGATAGTTAATAGTTTCAGGTTTTGTGACTTCACCATGAGACCATGAACGAATTTTTTCAGGAGATGCTAATCCAACTTGGATTTTTGATAAAGCTTTGACATCAAACATATCTTTCTTCCTCCTTATTCTTCGTCATTAGATGAATATTCATCATCTTCATTAGTAGCAACGATTTCTTCTTCGTAATCATCTTCGTCTGTTACATAATCAGCTGTTAAATTTTGTAAAGAAGAATTTAATTTTCTTTCTTCAGCTTGATTTTGTTTAGAAAGATCATCTGTATTAATCTCATTATTATCGTTATCAAATAACTTGACATCGATAGCAAGAGCTTGAAGTTCTTTTTGTAAGACTAAGAATGCTTCTGGAATACCAGGTTTTGGTAATTCAGTGCCACGAATAATTGCATCGTAAGCTTTCTTACGGCCGATTCTATCATCAGACTTAATAGTTAAAATTTCTTGTAAGATATGAGCAGCACCATATGCTTCAAGTGCCCAAACTTCCATTTCACCAAATCTTTGACCACCATTTTGTGCTTTACCACCTAAAGGTTGTTGAGTTACTAGTGAATATGGACCAGTTGAACGAGCATGTAACTTATCATCAACCATGTGGACAAGTTTAATCATATACATGACACCAACAGATATACGTTCATCGAAACGATCACCAGTACGACCATCATAAAGGACAGTCTTACCATCGCGTGCCATTTGTGCTCTATCCATTAATTCATAAATTTCTTCATTAGTCATACCATCGAAAACAGGTGTAGCAATCTTTAAGCCTAATTTTTTACATGCCATACCTAAATGAATTTCAAGAATTTGACCAATGTTCATACGTGAAGGAACACCAAGTGGGTTTAACATAATATCTACTGGTGTACCATCTGGTAAGAATGGCATGTCTTCAACAGGTAAAATACGTGAGATAACACCTTTGTTACCATGACGTCCTGACATTTTATCACCTTCAGAGATTTTTCTCTTTTGAACGATATAAACACGAACAACTTCATTAACACCTGGAGCTAATTCATCGCCTTTTTTACGTGAGAAGATTTTTACATCTAAGACAATACCTGCACCACCATGTGGAACACGTAATGATGAATCTTTTCCATCTTTTGTCTTTTCAGCAAAAATAGCCATTAATAATTTTTCTTCTGGTGTTGGTTCTGTTTGACCTTTAGGTGTAACTTTACCAACTAAAATATCGCCTTCCTTAACTTCTGCACCTGGAATAATAATACCACGTTCATCAAGGTAAGCTTTTGAATCTTCAGAAACATTAGGTACATCACGAGTAATTTCTTCAGGTCCTAATTTAGTATCACGAGATTCAAGATCATATTCTTCAATATGAATTGTAGTATATACATCATCTTTTACTAAACGTTCTGACATAATAACAGCATCTTCATAGTTATAACCATTCCATGTCATGAAAGCGATAGTAACATTTTGTCCTAATGCTAAATCACCATTATCCATAGCAGGACCATCAGCTAAGATAGTTCCACTTTCTACTTTATCTCCTACCTTAACGATAGGTCTTTGATTAATAGAAGTACCAGCATTACTACGAACAAAGTTTTGTAAACGATATGGATGATCACCTTCGCCATTTGTAACAACAACACGACGTGAATCAACGTATGAAACAAAACCTTCTTCTTTTGCAACAACTGCTGAACCCGAGTCACGAGCAATTAAATGTTCAAGACCAGTACCAACAAATGGTGCATGTGGTTTTAATAAAGGTAAAGCTTGACGTTGCATGTTTGCACCCATCAAAGCACGAGTTGTATCATCGTTCTCTAAGAATGGAATACATGCAGAAGCAATAGAAACAATTTGTTTTGGAGAAACATCAATGTAGTCAACTTCCTTAATACTCTTAACGAAGTTTTCTCCATTTATACGAACAACAACTGAATCATCTAAGACTTCACCGTTTTCACCTATTTTCATTTTTGAGTTAGCTTGAGCAATAACTAAATCTCTTTCTTGATCAGCAGATAAATAAACAGCTTCATCTAAAATGCGTCCAGTTTCTTTATCGACCTTACGATAAGGAGTTTCAATAAATCCATATTGATTTACTTTTGCATAACAAGCTAAATTATTGATAAGACCAATGTTTTGTCCTTCAGGTGTTTCAATAGGACAAATTCTACCATAGTGAGAATAATGAACGTCACGAACATCAAATGATGCACGATCACGTGTAATACCACCAGGTCCTAATGCTGATAAACGACGTTTATTTGTTAATTCAGCAAGTGGGTTTGTTTGGTCCATAAATTGAGATAATTGAGATGTTGCAAAAAATTCTTTGATTGCAGCAGTTAATGGACGAATATTAATTAATGATTGAGGTGAAACATTATCAAAATCAGCAACAGACATTTTTTCACGAACAGCTTTTGCCATTTTTGATAAACCAATACGGAATTGGTTTTCAATTAATTCACCAACACAACGAATACGACGGTTTCCTAAGTGATCAATATCATCAGTACCACCGAATCCATCCATAACATTCATAAAATATGAGAAGATAGCAATAATATCAGGGATTGTTACACATGCATCTGTAATATTTAAGTCTGTACCAACAATATTTGATACAACTTCTTTTTTATCATTTGCATAAACTTTAACAATGTTTACGATATTATGATTATCTAATTTTTCATTAATCTTTAATTCATATTTGTGAGCACCTTTTTCAAAGAATTTTTGGTTTCTTAAGTCCTCAACAATTTCTTTAGTCATTAAAGTGTCTTTTTCGTAAACTACTTCACCATCACTAGAAATTAGTGGTTCAGCAAGAACACGACCTTCTAAACGAGTATAGACACCTAATTTCTTTGCATATTTATAACGGCCAGCACGTCCCAAATCATAACGTTTATGATCGAAGAATTTTTGAACTAAAAAGTTTGCAGATCCTTCATCAGTAACTGGTTCACCTGGTTTTAACTTACGGAAAATTTCATATAAAGCCTTTTGTGAAGACTTGTTTTCCTCGTCTTTTTCAAGTGTGCCGTGTAAATTATCGCGAACACCGAATAAATATTCAATGTCCTCGTCACTTTCTAAACCTAATGCTTTTAATAAAATTGTTGCATACATTTTTCTTTGTCTATCAATACGAACCCATAGAAGATCTTTTGTATCGGATTCAAATTGTAGCCAAGTACCACGTGTTGGAATTAAATCAGCTTCATAAATAAATTTACCTGATTTATCCATTGTTTTAGACATGTATGCACCTGGAGAACGAACTAATTGAGAGATAATAACACGTTCAGCACCATTAATAATAAATGTGCCGCTTTCAGTCATTAATGGAAAATCACCCATAAAGACTTCATCTGATTTAATTTCTCCAGTATCAACAAAATGTAAGCGTAGAGTTACACGTAGTGGTGCACTATATGTCATATCTCTTTCTTTACATTCAAGGAAATCGTATTTTGGTTCAACAAAACGACAACTTACATATTCAATTTTTAAATTCTCAGAATAGTTTGAAATTGGGAAAACATCCTTTAAAACTTCATCTATACCTGTAGTAATGAATTTTTTATAAGAGTCAGTTTGAATTTCTACCAAATTAGGTAATGGTAAACTACCACTAATTTTAGAATAATCAACGCGTTGATTATTTAAATACTTGATTTGTTTTTCTTTCATTAAATGGCACCTCTCTTTAATTTTCTTTGTTCATTTTTTTTGCTTCGTATATATAGTAGCCCTTATCTTTCTTGAGCAATGTACAAGACCCAAATATTGATGTTATGTAATTACAAGCCGAATGAGCTCCATGCGATTTACGAATTACAATAAAAAGTGAACCGCCATCAATAAGATGGTCATAAGCTCCCGCGAACATGCTGTAAATAACTTTTTTACCAGCACGAATCGGTGGGTTAATGACAATCGAACTAAAATATCCTTCAACATTTTGATATCTGTCACTTTGAAGGCAAGTGACATTATTTAACTTTAAAGCTTTAATATTTTTATTACATAAGCCTAAAGCACGTTCATTTATATCAATTAGAGTGAATTGAGTATCAGGTTCAAATAAAGCAAGAGTTAAACCTAATGCTCCATATCCACATCCAACATCGAGCACTTTTCCAGATAAATGACGAGGAACTAATACTTTCAAAAAAGCAAAAGTTCCTTCATCAATTTTGTCCTTGGAAAACACTCCGGAATTTGAATGTAGGGAAATTCTCTTACCAAATATTTCATATGTAACGACAAGAGGTTTTTCAACTAAATTATCATTTTTTTCAAAATATTGTGGCATAATTAATCTCCCCTTAAAAAGTGATAAAAACCCGCCGATAAATCAACAGGTTTTATCTATTAAATTTTCAGTAGTTAAAATTATTTAATTTCAACTTCAGCACCAGCTGCGACAAGAGCTTTCTTGTGTTCTTCAGCTTCTACTGGTGAAATGTGTTCTTTAATAACTGATGGAACTGCATCAACTAATTTCTTAGCATCCATTAATCCTAAGCCTGTGATAGCAACAACTGCTTTAATAACAGCAACTTTTTGTGCACCGAAGCTTGTTAATGTTAATGTAACTTCTGATGGTCCTTTTGCAGCAGCTTCTTCTTCAGCTGGAGCAGCAGCAACTGCGACTGGAGCAGCAGCTGTAACGCCGAATTCTTCTTCGACAGCTTTGACTAAGTCATTTAATTCGATGACTGTCATTTCTTTTAATGAAGCGATAATTTCTTCTTTTGTTAATTTAGCCATGATTTTTTCCTCCTAAATATTGGTTAGTTTTGTTTGTCAGCAATAGCTTTAACAGCGCATGCAAAGCCGCGGACAGGTGCTTGTAAGCACGATAAGAACATTGAAATCAAACCTTCGCGTCCTGGTAAGTTTGCGATAGTCTTTAATTCATCAGCAGAAACTACTTTACCTTCAACGACGCCACCTTTAATCTTTAAGTGCTCGTTTTTCTTAGCAGCTTTAGTGATGATTTTTGGTCCAGCAATAACATCTTTTGAGAAGACATAAGCGTTAGGACCTTCTAAGCAAGAATTTAAATCAGAACATCCAGCTTTTTCAGCAGCACGTGAAACCATTGTATTTTTCAAAACAACCATTTCAGCATCAACATTACGTAAATCACGACGTAAGTTAGTAATTTCAGCAACTGATAATCCATGATATTCAACAACAGTAACTGATCCAGAATTTGTAACTTTTTCAGCAACTTCGTTAACGATAGATTCTTTAGCTTCTAAAATCTTTTGATTCATAAGTTCTTCACCTCCTGTTTTCTTTTAAATATATTTGAGGCTTCAATACCCAATGAGTTCTCAGAATAATATTCTATATATTTTCATAACCTCGGCAACATTATTAAGCCCCTTGGCCGTTGCTGTCTATGGTATATTGAATGCGTTCAACAAAATTAAGCTCTTCCGTTAAATGTGAAGTTAATAGCAGGTCCCATTGTTGTATGTAGAACTACATTTTTAACATAAACACCTTTAACAGCTGAAGGACGAACCTTCATCATTGTGTCACAAATGACAGTTAAGTTTTCAACTAATTTTTCTGTATCGAATGAACAGCGACCTACTGTTAAATGTAAGTTACCTTCTTTATCAACACGATATTCAACTTTACCGCCCTTGATTTCTGTAATTGCTTTTGCAATGTCAACTGCAACTGTACCTGTTTTTGGATTTGGCATTAAACCTTTAGGTCCTAAAACACGACCCATTTTACCAAGTTCACCCATCATATCAGGTGTAGCAACGATAATATCATAATCAAACCAATTTTCGTTTTTGATTTTATCTAACATTTCTTTACCGCCAACGAAATCAGCGCCAGCGTTTTTAGCTTCATCAACTTTATTTGTGATAGCTAAGACTCTTTTTGTTTTACCATTTCCGTGTGGAAGAACAAGAGTTCCTCTGATTTGTTGATCAGCTTGTCTTGGATCAACATTTAAACGGAAAGAAACATCGATAGTAGAGTCGAATTTGACTGTTGTAGTCTTTTTGACTAATTCACAAGCTTCTTCTAAAGCATAAACTTTTTTTGCTTCAATTAATGCTAAAGCAGCTTGATATTTTTTTCCTCTCTTCATAATTTCCTCCTTGGTGGTTATAACGGGTTTTTCCCTCCCACGTTTAATTAGTCGTCTATTGTAATGCCCATGTTACGAGCTGATCCTGCGATGATATTCATAGCAGCTTCAATATCGTTACAGTTTAAATCAGGCATTTTGTATTCAGCAATTTGACGTAATTGATCCTTACTAATATGACCAACTTTTGTTGTTTTTGAATTGCTTGAACCTTTAGCAACACCAGCAGCTTTTAATAATAATCCAGCAACTGGAGAAGTCTTGATGACAAAATCAAATGATTTGTCTTCGTAAGCTGTGATAATAACAGGAACAATTTCACCTTTACGGTCTGCAGTCTTTGCATTAAAGTCTGTACAGAACTTAGGCATAACAATACCAGCAGATGCTAGTTTTGGTCCTGGTTTAGCCTCACCACCCATTAATTCAAGTTTTACAACTTTTGCGATTTTCTTACTCACGTGACAGTCCTCCTTCTTTTAAGTTTGTCCGTGTCGTGGTAATATTGGATTATTATAAATAATCCTTCCACTCATCGGCATACATAAGATACATAAATTTACCATTTTTCATACTTATGCGTGTCAATTATATATTATAAATAACAACATTTCAAGTAAAAGTTAAAAAAGTTGCACATATTTTTCATTTTTTTATAAAATTTTATCGCTGAAAATTTTTGTTCGTTTAATAAATAAAGCTAATCTAAGAAAGACGTCTAAAATCCCTTTATTAAATACATTTAAAATATTAAATTTGACTTTTATAGATAAAAATATTATTATCAGTAAAGAATTAAGAGAGTAATCTCTTATAGGAGATGATTAAATGCTTTTTTTAAAACGTATAGCTCCATATTTCTACTGTTTGCTGAGTTTTGCAGTTGTCATTATGATAGGGAGTGTAATTTTGTATCTTCCAATTTCATATGCTGACCACACTTCTCCAGACTTTGTAGATGCTTTATTTTTATCAGCATCCTCAGTTTGTGTAACTGGATTATCTCCATTTGCTGCTGGTCTAGATGTTACTTTAAGTTTATTTGGAAAAATAGCTCTTATGATTTTAATATCAATCGGTGGTTTAGGCTTCATTACTATCTACTATTACATATTAACGATTTTAGGAGTAAAATTCGGATTCCAAGAAAAATTTCTCTTACGTCAATCATTCAATTTTGAAAATTTTTCTGGACTATTTGCATTTATTAAAAAAATAATTATTATTACTTTTTCAATAGAAGTTGTGTTTAGTATTATTAATTGTTTTCTTTTTATACCTATTTACGGATGGGGAAAAGGAATATTTATTTCAATATTCCATGCTGTATCAGCCTTTAATAATGCTGGGTTTGATTTATTCGGTAATGATAGTATGATTCAATTTGCTCCTAATGTGGCAATCAATATTGTTACAATGATCTTAATCTTCCTTGGTGGTATTGGTTTTCCAGTAATTATTGAAATTCTTAATAAGAAATCATTAAAGAATTTGTCTGCATATACACGTATTGTTCTTACTTCAACGTTTATCTTAATTGTATTTGGTACCCTCGGTTTCAAATTAACAGAAGGAAATAATATGACATGGTTGCAAGCTTTATTCCAAAGTATAACTTGTCGTACTGCTGGTTTTGCTACTTATGATCAAGCTAATTTATCATATGAAGGAGCAAAGCTTAGTCAAATGTTAATGCTTATTGGTGCTTCGCCACTTTCAACAGGTGGTGGTATAAAGACAACAACTATATTTACAATCTTCATTCTTATTGCTAGCTATCTTTCTAGAACACATCAAACGATAGCCTTTAATCGTAAAATATCACGTGAAACAATATCTAAATCAATTACATTGTTATTTGTTGCTATTATTCTTATAAACATTGCTTTCACTAGTATTTGTATAATCGAAAGAAAATTTAATCCTGAAATCACTCACAGTAAAATATTATTTGAATGTTATAGTGCATTTGGAACTGTTGGATTATCTCAAGGCATTACATCATCACTTGCAAGTGGAAGTAAAATTTTGTTAACTTTATTAATGTATATTGGACGTGTAGGTCCTATGACATTAATTGCTATTATTACAAATGTAAAACAAGAACATGAAAGTCACATTGATTACGTTGAAGCTAATGTAATCATTGGTTAGGAGGAAAAGAAAATGAAAAAGAAATCTATTGCTGTTATTGGCTTAGGCCAATTTGGTCTATCAATGGTTGAAGAACTTGTTAAACACGATGCTGATTTGTTAGTTATCGATAGTAATCCTGATTTAGTAAAAAAAGTATCCTATCTTGTTCCTGCAGCTTTTGTTGCTGATGCAACAGACGAAAAAGCTTTACGTGAATTAGATATATCTAGAGTTGATAATGCTATCGTTGCTTTTGGTAATAACATTCAAGCTACAATTCTTACGACAGTCATGTTAAAAGAATTAGGCGTTAAAAAGATTACTGTTCGTGTTGATGATGAAGAATACACTCCAATTATTAAACGTTTAGGAGCTGATGAAATTCTTTCTCCTCAACGAATGGCAGCAATATCTTTTGCTAACCGTTTAGAATCATCATCTTTCCTTGATTATTACTTAATCAGTGAATCATTCTCAGCGATTAAAATTTCTGTTAGTTCTTCATTCGAAAAACAATTACTTTCTGAAATTGATCCACGTAATAAATTCGATTGTAACATTATCCTTATTACTAGAGATAATAAAACTTTTGCCCCAAAAGGTCATGACTTAATTCAAGCTAACGACATCATATTTGTTGTAGGTAAAAGTAAAGATATTGAAAAACTTGATAAATATTTAAACAAATAAAAAGAAGGATTATTGCAATCCTTCTTTTTTAGATTTTATCAATATCACTAAATTCAATTTCAACTTTTGAAAGTCTACCAAAGAATAAAAGTTCAACTGTTACAACACCAGCTTCGGCATCGATATCTGTAATAGTTGCTTCTGTACCCATAAATGATCCATTAAGAACTTTTACACGATCGCCAATTTCATAGCGTTTATACATATCTTCATCGACAATACCCATCATCTTTAGAACGGTTTCAATTTGTTCATGTGCAACTGGGAAAGGTTTTGCACCTTTACCAGAAGATCCAACAAATCCTGTAACATCTGGTGTATTACGAACCATATACCATGCTTCGTCTGTCATAATCATTTCAATAAATACATAACCAGGGAATAAGTTAACCATCTTAGTTTTTCCTGTTGGCATACCATTTCTTAAAATTGGTTGTTCTTGCTCAGCAACAATAATTCTAAAAATGTATGATTGTAAATTCATTGATTCAGCACGACGTTTTAAATTTTCTTGAACTCTTTTTTCACGGCCAGAATATGTGTTAACAACATACCAATTTTTTTCTGCTAATTTTTCCATTTTCTAATACCTCAAATCCTTAGAAATTCTTGAATGCTTCTTCTAGTAATGAAAGTAGTTTTGTTGAAATAAAATCATCAAGAGCTAAAAAACCAGCAGCAACGATAACAACAACTAATACAACTGCTACGTTTTTCCATAATTCAGCGCCTTTAGGCCATCTTACTCTTTTACCTTCTTTTACAACACCTTTTAGGTAGTTTGAGAACTTACTCATATCATTACCTCCTATTTGCTTTCTTTATGTAAAGTATGTTTATTACATTTTGGGCAAAACTTTTTTAATTCAAGACGAGTCCCGTTACCTTCTTTCTTTTTTGTAGTTGTATGGTTGCGGGATAAACATTCAGTGCATATTAAAATAACTTTTTCTCTCATTTTAATTTACCATCCTATTTAATATCTTGCTCTATAACTTTAACACAATCAAATCAAATAGTAAATAAATATTTTTAAAAACTAAATATATACGATTTTTCTAAAGCATCTTATTTCTTAAAAGATGCTTTTTTATTTCTTTTCGCAAGCAATAAACTTTATTATCTATTGTTTTCAGTGGCACACCTAAAAAATTAGATATATCTTTATATGAATAGCCATCAATAATTAGATTTAATATTTTGTTCTGTTCGATAGTTAAATATTTCTTACTTATACTCAAAATATTTTCAACTAAATTACTAGTCGAATAATCTTTTTTAATATCTTCATTTGATTTAAAAACAATCTCATCATATGTATCTTCGTCATTACTCACTATTTGAATTGACATATGATACGTTTTACTAAAAAACTTTCGAATAAATGTAAAAACATGTCGATAAGTCACATTGTACCAGTAATTAAAAAAAGTTCCTTTTTGTACTTCGTAAGATTTAATTGCATAGTCTAAAGCAATTCTACTATCTTGAATTAATTCATCATAATCAAGATTTAATTTCTTATACTTTGAAAATAAAGGATTTACAATCATTTTACATAAACTATCATAACGAAAAAAGAGGCATTGATAGGCCTCCTCATTATGACTTTTAATTAATGTTATTAATTCAATATCACTAATATCGTCTATCATAAGTTCTCCTATAAGAAACGTTTATAGTGAATTGTTGATAAGTAAATTGCACATGCAACTGAAGCATTCAAAGAATTAACATGTCCTACCATATTAATCTTGGTAATGTAATCACTGTTTTCAAGTATTAAACGACTAATTCCTTCTCCTTCCGATCCAACAACTAATACTGTTGGGAATTTATAATCAATGTCATTTAAGTCCATCTTAGCACTACCATCGCTACTAACTACCCAATAACCATTCTTTTTGAGTTCATTAATAGTTTGAGTTAAATTAGTTACTTGACAAACAGGAACATAATCAATTGCACCAGTAGAAACTTTAGCTACAGTAGCATTTAATGGAGCTTGTCCATGCTTTTTAACAATGATACCATCTGCCCCAAATGCATCAGCACTTCTTAAAATAGCTCCCAAATTGTGTGGATCATTTATTCCATCAAGCATAATGATTAATGGATATTCTTTTTTCTTAGCTTTATTAATTAGTTCGTTAAGTCCTATATAAGAATAATCATCGATTTCAGCAATTACACCTTGATGATTTCCACCTTTTACAAGTTTTGATAATTCATTTGAACTTTTAAAAGAATAAGGAACATTATTTTTTTTAATTAAAGCTAACATTTTACTATCAGAAAAATTAGACTGTAGAAAAAGTTTTTTTACTTTTGATTCTTCTAGAGCACTATAAACAGTATTCTTTCCATAAATCAATTGTGCCATAAATTATTCTCCTTCCAGTCTCAAATTAGTCTCAATTTTAATTTTGTTTTTTATGTCCACCAATTACTTTAATTTCAAATGGATTAGTAGAGTTGCGTAAATCTTCTGCAAATGCCGCAGCAACTGGAGAAGAAATTTCTAAAAATGATACAACAATACGCAAAGCTGGTTGTCCTTTATAGACAATAACTTGGGATTGAATATCTTTAACATCTACACGATATTCATTTGCTAAAAGTAATACATGTCTTAATATAGGTTTATCTTGTTCGACAACAAGAATTAATTTTGGTCTTCTTCTTGTTGCTAAATTTTCAATTTTTCTTAAAGAAATTAAAGTAATCAACGAAATGATTGTTGTAATGGTAGCTATTGTAAATCTACCTGCACCACAAGCTAAACCAATAGCCATTACAAGCCATAAAGTAGTAGCAGTAGTCAAACCTTTAATATCTGTTCCGGTTTTAATAATAGCACCAGCACCCAAGAAACCAATACCTGAAACAACTTGAGCTGCTAATCTTGCTGGATCTCTTCCACTACTCAATGTTCCATCCGTGTTTACTTGTCCAAAACCATATATGGAAATAATCATAACAAGAGCTGAACCAACAGCAACAAGAATGTGAGTCCTTAAACCAGCTGAATGTCCATGATATTCTCTTTCAAAACCTATAATACCTGAAAATAGAACAGTTAAAAGTAAACTTAAAAAGATCAATAATAAGTTTCCCCATGCACCTAATTCATTAAGCCATGAGATTAAATACTCATCTACCGTTTTTAATTCTGTTGCTAAAACAGTGGTTAATTCCATTTTATTACCTCCTTATAAAATATTTCTTTCGATTAATAATTTTCTTAAATTATCACTTTTTTCAAAATCTTTTGAAGCTTTTGCTTCGTTATATTCATTATACAATTTTTTATCATCTTCAGATAATAAAATGTAATCTAGATTTAATCCTAATATATATAGCATGTCTTTTAATTCTAAAAATTTCTCATATCCTAGGTTAACATCAAATTCACGTGTTCTTAAAATTTGATTAACTTCTTTAACAACCGAAAATACTTGAGTTAAAGCATTTGATGTATTTAAATCATCTGCAAGAGCATCTAAAAATAAATGTATGTCTTTTGCTTTTTCATCTTTATTTAAATCAACATCTAATAATTGTAATTTTACAGCAAGTTGTTTTAAAGCCATTTGAATCTTATTTAATTCTTTTTCATTACTTGCTAACATTTCATCAGTAAAATTAACTGGAGCACGATAGTGTGTCGAGAGTAACAATAATCTAACAGGCATACCACCAAACTTTTTTATTGCTTCATGAGCAGTACATACATTACCTAAAGATTTGGACATCTTTTGATTATTAATATTGATAAAGCCATTGTGCATCCAAACATTTGCAATTGCATTTCCTTTATAAGCTCTTTGTTGAGCAATTTCGTTTTCATGGTGAGGGAATTTTAAATCAAATCCACCACCGTGAATATCAATATGTCCTTCATCAAATAATGAATTAATCATAACTACACATTCTGTATGCCAACCTGGTCTACCTAATGACCAAGGTGAATCCCATTTAATACCAACATCAGTTTTCTTCCATAATGTAAAATCTAAAGGACTTTCTTTTTTAGAATTTTCATCTATACGAGCTCCTACTAACAAATCATCAATTTTTGTGTTAGAAAGCATTCCATATTCATCGATTTTATTTACTCTAAAATATACATCGCCATCAATAACATATGCTGCTTCTTTTTTTACAAGTTCATCAATAAAAGATATAATTTGATTCATATATTGAGTAACACGTGGTGTGACATCAGGTTTTTTTGAGTTTATATTCTTTAAATCTTTCTCAAATTCTTCAATATAAAAATTAGTAATTTCACTTTCTGATTTTCCAGTTTCTTGAGCTTTCTTAATAATTTTATCATCAACATCAGTATAATTACTTACATATGTGACTTTGTAGCCTATATATTGTAAAAAACGATGTAATACATCAAAAACAACGACAGGTCTTAAATTACCTACATGAACATAATCATAAACAGTTGGTCCACAAACATACATCGAAACCTCATTTTCTTTGATAGGTTTAAATGTTTCTAATTGATTTGTTAAACTATTCCATAATTTAATATCCATATTTTTAACCTCCGTGTCTAGATAATAATTATATCACAATATTAATGAATATTGATAAAGAATTTAACATATGCTAATTATTCTTATCATTTTGTTCAATTATAATTTTAGCTGCTTTAATTCCATCCCTAATAGCATGAACCACCGTATTAGGACCAGTTATTAAGTCTCCACCTGCATAAATATTTTCTTTTGATGTTTTTAATACATCATCAACAATAACCGTTTTTTTCTTAGAATAAGTTACACCAATGTTTTTTAAAACATCCTCATCTTGAGAACTACCTATAGCATAAATTAATAAATCACAAGGCATTTCAAACTCGCTACCTTCAATTGCAACTGGTTTTCTTCGACCACTACTATCAAGTTCACCTAATTGATTTTTATTACATATAATTGATTCAATATGATCCTTTCCATTAATAATAACAGGATTAGTTAAATAATTGATTTTTACACCTTCATTAATTGCATCTTGAATCTCATTATGTCTTGCAGGCATTTCTTCAAAACTTCGGCGATATACAATATTAACATTAGCTCCATGTCTTAAAGCAACGCGACTTACATCCATTGCAACATTACCTCCACCAACAACAACTACATTTTTAGCATTAGTAATTTTTTTAAAACAGTCTTCATCTTTATAGAATTCGCTTTTGTTGAGATACAAAAGATATTTATTTGAAGTAATAACACCTTCTATATCTTCATTTTCTAATCCCATGGTGTTTGTTACATCGGCACCTATTGCTAAATATACATAATCATATTTCTCTTCAATTTCTTTAAAATCTATCTCGACACCTACTTTGGTATTTAATATAAAATGAACTCCTTTGGATCTTAAAAAATTGATTTTATGCCGTATATATGATTTATCTAATCTAAAATCAGGAATTCCATATTCCATTAATCCTCCAGCAAATGGTAATGCATCATAAACATCGACACTAAAGCCAACTAAAGCTAATTTTTCGGCACAGGAAAGACCACTAGGTCCAGCTCCAATTATAGCCACGCTTTTACCATTATGAGGAATCAAGTTCAATGTTGTTGGAATCTTATCATAAGCATTATCACATACAAAACGTTCAAGCATTCCTATAGCAACACTTTCACCATTTTTCCCACGTGTACAATTCTTTTCACATTGCTCTTGTTGATTACATACTCGTGAACAAACAAAAGGAAAAGGACTTGTTCTATTTATAATGCTAATTGCTTCTACTAGGTCATCTTTTTTTATAGCATCGATAAAAGCAGGAATATCATTATGAAGTGGACAACCTTCTTGACAAGGTTTATTTTTACAATTTAAGCATCGATTTGCTTCATAAATTGCTTCTTCTTTAGAATAACCGATGATAACTTCATCATTATTATGAATTCGGCTTTCCTTATCTAATTCTTTAATTTCAGTCTTTGTTTTAGCTAAATTAATCATATGTTTTCCTCTTTATCTAGTATAACAAAAAAAGCATCCATATAGGATGCTTAATTTAATTTTTACTTAACGTATTCAACGATAGCCATTGGTGCATTATCACCTAAACGATTTTGTAATTTTAAAATACGTGTATAACCACCGTTACGTTCTTGGTATCTAGGACCTATTTCAGCAAATAATTTGTCTAATGCAAGTGTACCTTTAGCTTCATCTACAACGAAGTTACGTAATACAGCTGCAGCTAAACGTCTTGAGTGTAAATCACCTTTTTTAGCCCATGTGACTAATTTGTCAGATAATTTAACTAAATCTTTAGCAACACCTGCTGTTACTGTAACACGTTCAGAAACGACTAATTGAGTAACAACATTGCGAAGCATATTTTCGTATTTACTTTTTGTGTAAGCAGCTTTAAATCTTACACCAGTTTTACCATGAACATTTTTACGACCTTGTGCTGGCATTTTTATTTCCTCCTATTCGTAATCACGGAAAGAAAGTCCAATAGCCATTAATTTTTCTTTGACTTCTTTTAATGATTTCTTACCTAAATTACGTACTTTCATCATATCTTCTTCTGTTTTTTGTGTTAATTCCATAACAGTTTGGATACCTGCTCTCTTTAAGCAGTTGTATGAACGAACAGATAAATCTAATTCGTCGATATTCATTTGTTCATAAACATTAACTTCTTTTTCAACTTTTTCTGCGATAATGTTAACATTTTGAGCAATATCACTAACTTCTAAGAATAACTCGAAGTGTTCTACTAAAATTTTTGCAGCTAAAGCAAGTGCATCTTGAGGTAACATTGAACCGTTTGTCCAAATTTCAAGATGTAAGCGATCATAACGTGAATCATGACCTACACGAGTTGGTTCAACTACATAACTAACTTTAGTAATTGGTGAATAATTTGAATCAGTTGGAATTGTGCCAACATGATAATTTGAAGATTTATTTCCTTCTGCTGTGACATAACCACGTCCATTACGAGCGTGAATTGTCATTCTTAAACTGCCACCTTCAGCAACTGTAGCAATATGTAAATCAGGATTGATGACAGAAACGTTAGCTGGTAATTGTAAATCAGCAGCAGTTACTTCAGCTGGTCCTTTTACATCAACATTAATTTTCTTAATTGAATTTTCATCGTCTTCATCAATTTCTAAGACTAAATCTTTTAAATTAAGAATAATTGTAGTAACGTCTTCTACGACACCTTCAAGTGCTGAAAATTCATGACGAGCACCTTCAATTTCAACAGCATAGACAGATGCACCTGGTAAAGATGATAATAATACTCTTCTTAAAGCATTACCTAATGTAATACCGAAACCTCTTTCTAATGGTTCAATAACAAATTCACCATAATTTGTTGAAGTATTGAATTTAGCAACTTTAAAACTTGGTTTTTCGAATTTTCTCATTTCCGTTCCTCCTTTAGCAATCTAAATGATTATTTATTCTTTTACTAATTAACCACGTGGACGCTTTGGTGGACGGCAGCCGTTATGTGGTATAGGTGTTGTATCTGTAATCATAACAACTTCTAATCCAGCAGCTTGTAAACTTCTAACTGCAGATTCACGACCTGGACCAGTACCTTTAACATTGACATCAACTGTCTTTAAGCCTTGTTCAACAGCTACTTTAGCACAAGCTTCACCAGCCATTTGAGCAGCAAATGGAGTTGATTTTTTAGCTCCTTTGAAGCCTAATGCACCAGCTGATGACCATGCAATAGCATTACCTTGTTCATCAGTAATTGTAACAATTGTATTGTTAAATGTTGAGTGAATGTGAGCGACGCCTTTAGTATAGGCTCTTTTAATTTTCTTTTTACGGACAACAGTATTTTTCTTAGCCATATATCTTTTTCCTCACTTTCCTTATTTAACTGCTTGTTTCTTGTTAGCAATTGTCTTTGCAGGACCTTTGCGTGTACGAGCATTTGTTTTTGTACGTTGACCACGAACTGGTAAACCTCTACGATGGCGAATACCACGATAGCAACCAATTTCTTGTAAACGTTTAATATTTAATGATACTTCTCTACGTAAATCACCTTCAACTTTTAATTTTGAAACTTCATTACGAATAGCATTTAATTGATCATCTGTTAAATCTTTTACACGAATATCTTCTGAGATATTACATGCTTTTAAAATCTTTTGTGATGTTGTTAATCCAATACCATAAATATATGTTAATGAGATAACAACTCTTTTTTCATTTGGAATGTCTACTCCAACAATACGTGCCATATAAACTATGCCTCCTTATTAACCTTGTCTTTGCTTATGTTTAGGATTTGAGCAGATAACCATAATACGGCCGTGTCTGCGGATTACCTTACATTTATCGCAAATTGGTTTGACTGAGGGTCTGACTTTCATAAAATTTCCTCCTCTAAAATTTAATTCATTTTTGAATTTATTTGAATCTAAATGTGATTCTGCCCCGTGTTAAATCATAAGGCGAGATTTCAACTGTAACTCTATCACCTGGTAGAATGCGAATGTAATTCATACGGATTTTACCAGAAACGGTAGCGAGAATTACAACTCCATTAGATAACTTTACTCTAAACATTGCATTTGGTAAAGTCTCAATGACAACCGCCTCGACTTCAATAACGTCATCTTTTGCCATTTTTATCCTCCAAATTTATTTATTAAGTGTTAAGATTTCATAACCATCTTCTGTTATGACAATAGTGTTTTCATAATGTCCTGCTAATTTACCATCAACGGTTTTAACAGTCCAACCATCACTCATAACTTTTGTTTCTTTTCTTCCTTGATGTAACATTGGTTCAACAGCTAAACACATACCTGGACGTAGTTTTACACCTGTACCAGCAGGTCCATAATTTGGAATTGCAGGATCTTCATGTAAATCACGACCGATTCCATGACCTGTATAATCTCTAGGTAATGAAAATCCATTAGCTTCTGCGTGAACTTGAATTGCGTGGGAAATATCTCCTAAAAAATTGCCTGGCTTAGCAAACTTCATGCCTTCGAAAAAACACTCCTCAGTAACACGAATAAGCTTAGCTGCTTCTTCAGAAATTTTACCAACTGCAAACGTTCGTGCTGCATCTCCGTTATAACCTTTGTAAACAGCACCCACATCAATTGAAATAATGTCTCCTTCTTTTAAAGGTTTACTATTTGCAAATCCATGAACAAGTACATCATTTACTGATGCACAAATTGTAAATGGAAAGTCTCCGTATCCTTTAAATCCAGGAGTTGCACCTTGTGCGCGAATAGTTTCTTCTGCAACACGATCTAATTCTCGTGTCGTAATACCAGGTTTGATTAACGGCTCGAGTGCATCAAATACACTGGCCGTTATTCTTCCTGCCTCGCGCATCAACTCGATTTCTCGAGGTGATTTCACGATTATCATCTTTTACTCTCCTTTTAAAATATCTTGGATATTTGTAAAGACTTCGTCAATGCTTTTTAAACCATCAACATCCTTACATAAATTTCTTTCTTTATAGAAAGCAATAAGTGGGAATGTTTGGTTTTGATAAGCATCTAATCTTTCGTTCAAAACTTCAACTGTGTCATCTTTACGTTGAACAAGAGGTCCTCCACAAAGATCACAAACATTTTCGACTTTTGAAGGCATAAGTTCAACATGATATGGTGCAGCACATGTTTTACAAACACGTCTACCACTAATACGTTTAATCAAAGCCTCTTTGTCAGCTGAAATATTTATAACGTGAGTAATTGGACGATTGATTTCATTTGTTAATACTTCAAGAGCTTCAGCCTGCGCAATAGTACGTGGGAAGCCATCGAGTAAAAATCCTTTTGCACAATCATCTTGTGAAAGTCTTTCTTTTACAAGACCGATTGTAACTTCATCAGGAACAAGTAGTCCCTTATCAATATAGCTAGCAGCTAAAATTCCAAGTTGAGTACCATTTCTAATAGCCTCGCGGAACATATCTCCAGTAGAAATATGTGGAATGTTATAATGAGCTATAATTTTTTTTGCTTGTGTACCTTTACCAGCACCAGGTGGGCCCATTAATATAATATTCATAATTAATAACCCTTTCTAGCACTACGGCTTGCACTTGCTGATTCTTCAAAACTCTTTCCAGCAAGTAATCCATCAATTTGTGAATCTAATTCAAGAGCAACACCAACAACAATGATTAAACCTGTACCACCTAAAGCTAATGATTGACTCATTAAACCTGTAAGTGTTAAGACAACAGGTAAAGCAGCAATAAATACTAAAGCTGCAGCACCAATAAATGTAACTCTATTCAATACTTTACGAACATAACGTTCAGTTTCATTTCCTGGACGAATACCTGGAATATAAGATCCATTCTTTTGGAAATTATCAGCCATTTGTTCAGGATTAATTTGTAAGTTCGAATAGAAGAATGTAAATGCAACAATAAGGATTAAATAAATAATTAAGCCCCAAGGCATTTGCCATGTTTTATCATTGAACCAAGGCATTGTTGTCATTTTTGTTGTTGAGAAGATATTTAGCCATTCAGCACTTGTATCTGCTCCTGTAATAAATGAAGCAATTACCGATGGTGCCATCATAATTGACGATGCAAAGATAACTGGAATAACTGATGCAGAGTTGATCTTAATTGGTAAGAAACTTGCACTAGCCATTTTTGAAGAACCCGATTTTCCAGAATGTTGAACTGGAATTTTACGTTTTGATAATTCAATAAATGTAACAAAGCATATAATGACAATATATGAAATAACATATAAGCCAAATAGTAATAAACCATTAATAATATTAGATGGAACACCTGATAATAATGGATAATATAACCATGTTTGATATGCTGTAAACATTTGAGTTGGTAATGATGAAACGATACCAGCAAAAATAATTACTGAAATACCATTACCAATACCATTTGTAGTAATTTTATCGCCTAGCCACATAACGAGCATGCCGCCTGCGACTAAAATGGTAACAAGATAAGCATAATTCCAGAATCCACTACCAGATAAAGTAACATAATTACTATTTTCCATAGTGACTATAATTCCATATGCTTGAACAGCACCAAGTAATAGTGTCAAGTAACGTGTTGCCATTTCTGACTTTCTACGTCCTGTTTGACCTTGTTTATTTAACTCTGATAATGCAGGCAATACATCCATTGATAATAATTGAATAATAATACCAGATGTAATGTAAGGCGAAACACCAAGAGCAAATATAGAGAAGCTTGATAAAGCTCCACCACCTAGTAAGTTCATAAGTGCAAAGATTGAATCATCTGAGAATGAAACATCATTGACTGTAACTCCAGGAATTGTAATCGATGAGCCTAAACGGAAAACAAATAATATTGCAAGCGTAAAGACTATACGATTCATTACTTCCTTGTTTTTAAATATGGCTGCGATTTTTTTCACGTTAGATCACCTCAATTGTGCCACCAGCATTTTTAATAGCAGCTTCTGCGGATTTTGAGAATTTAGATGCTTTAACTGTTAATTTTTTTGTTAAAGCACCTTTTCCTAATATTTTAACACCGTTTAACTCTTTTGTAACGAGTCCAGCTTCTTTTAATAATGTTGGAGTGACTACAACGTCGTCTTCAAATCTATTTAAATCTTCAACGTTGACAATTGCGTATTCTACACGAGTAAAGTTTGTAAAACCATGTTTTGGTAAACGTCTAAATAATGGATTTTGACCACCTTCAAAGCCTAAACGGACACCGCCACCACTACGAGAGTTTTGACCTTTTTGTCCCTTACCTGAAGTTTTACCATTTCCAGAACCGATACCACGACCGACACGGTTAGCTTGTTTACGAGAACCTTCTGTATATTGTAATTCATGTAGTTTCATATTGTGCACCTCCTATTTTGCAAAATAGTTTAAATTTAATTATTTACGTAATGCTTTAATTTGGCCATATGTCTTTAATGATTTTAGGCCTTCTGTAGTAGCACGTAAAATGTTAATTGGAGTACGTGCACCATAGACTTTAGAACAAATGTTTCTAACACCTGCTAATTCTAAGATAGCACGGACAGGACCACCAGCAATGATTCCAGTACCTTCTGATGCAGGTTTTAAATAAACTTTAGTTGCACCGAATACACCTTCGACATCATGTGGGATAGTGTCACCTTTAACCATATGTACAACATACATATTTCTTTTTGCAGCTTCAAGAGCTTTTTTGATAGCATCTGGGACTTCAGCAGCTTTTCCTGTTCCGAAACCAAATCTACCCTTTCTGTCACCGATAACGACAACAGCTGAGAATCTCATACGACGTCCACCTTTAACTGTTTTAGAAATACGGTTAATAGCGACAACACGTTCTTCGAATTCTTTTACTGGACGTTCAGCACGACGAGGTTTTCTTTCACCTTTAGCGTCTTTGTGAGGACGACGTTCTCCACGAGGAGCGGATGGTTTTTGTTCTGTGTTTTCTTGTTCAACAACTTCAACAACTTTTTCTTCTGCCATTTTCGTTTCCTCCTAGAATTCTAAGCCTGCTTCACGAGCAGCTTCTGCGACAGCTTTAACTCTGCCATGATATATATAACCAGAACGGTCAAATACGATCTTTTTAATGCCTAACTTTAATGCTTTTTCAGCAACGTCTTTACCAACTTTAGCAGCAGCTTCAATGTTACCACCATTTTCAAGTTTTAAGACAACTGATGAAGAAGAGCATAATGTTACGCCTTTTACATCATCGATAATTTGGCAGTGAATATGGCTATTTGAACGATATACGCTTAAACGTGGGCATTCAGCTGTTCCACTGATTTTAGCACGTACTCTAGCGTGACGACGTTCACGAACAACGTTCTTTGATACTTTTGTAATCATACTTTCATTTCCTCCTTATCGACTATTTCTTACCAGCGCGTTTACCTTCTTTACGGATAATATGTTCATCCTTGAACATAATACCCTTACCATTATATGGTTCAGGTTCACGAACAGCGCGGATACGAGCAGCAGTTTGTCCGACTGCTTGACGGTCACATCCTTCAACTACAAGTTCTGTAGCTGATGTACATGTGATTTTAACTCCTTCTTCAGGAGTAATGACTACTTCATGTGAGTAACCAATATTTAAGACTAAATCATTGCCTCTCATTTGAGCACGGTAACCAATACCAACAATGATTAATGTTTTCTTGAATCCTTCAGAAACACCTACGACCATGTTATGAAGTAAAGCACGTGTTGTACCATGTAATGCTTTAGTTTGTTTTAAATCGTTAGGACGTTTAACTGTTAATTCTGTACCGTTGATTTCATATGTAAACATTGGATTAAATGTTGTTGTTAATTCACCTTTAGGTCCTTTAACTGTGACAACGTTTGTGCTTACATCAACAGTTGTGCCTGCAGGAATGTTAATTACCTTATGACCAATACGTGACATATATTTTCCTCCTACCAGACATAAGCGATAACTTCTCCGCCGACACCTAATGTGCGAGCTTGTTTATCACTCATGACACCTTTTGAGGTTGAGATAATTGCAATACCTAAACCTTTTAATACACGTGGAAGTTTTTCAGCTTTTGCGTTAACACGTAAGCTAGGTTTTGAGATTCTCTTTAATCCAGAGATAACTCTTGTTCCATCTTGTGCATATTTTAATGTTAATGTTAATTCTTTTTTAACATCGCCTGTAACAGCGAAATCACTAATGAAGCCTTCTTCTTTAAGAATTTCAGCAATGCGTACTTTCATTGTAGAAGATGGCATAGAAACTGTTTCATAACGTAAAGCATTAGCGTTACGAATTCTTGTAAGCATATCTGCTATTGGATCTGTCATTACCATAGTTTATATTTCCCCTTTCTCCTACCAGCTTGATTTTTTCATACCTGGAATTTCGCCTTTATAAGCTAATTCACGTAGGCAGATTCTGCAAAGTTTGAATTTACGAATAACTGAGTGAGGACGTCCGCAACGTTCACAACGAGTATATTCTCTGACTTTAAATTTCTTAGGTCTTTGATAAGATGCTACTTTTGATTTTTTTGCCATGATGATCCTCCTCCTTATTTCTTAAATGGCATACCCATTAAATCTAACAATGTATATGCTTCTTCATCTTTATGAGCTGTTGTTACAATAACAATGTCCATTCCACGTAATTTTGATACTTTATCGTAATCAATTTCAGGGAAAATAAGTTGTTCTTTAACACCTAATGTGTAGTTACCACGACCATCGAAAGCATTTTTGCTAACGCCACGGAAGTCTCTAACACGTGGTAATGCGATGTTAAATAATTTATCAAGGAATTCATACATACGAACGCCTCTTAAAGTAACTTTACAACCAATTGCTGTTCCTTCACGTAATTTGAATGAAGCGATTGATTTCTTTGCTTTTGTTACAACAGGTTTTTGTCCTGTGATTTGCATTAATTCTCTAACTGAGTCATCTAATGCTTTTGAATTTGATGTAGCTTCACCAACACCGATGTTAATAACAACTTTGTTGATTGAAGGAATTTGCATAACTGATTTATAGCCAAATTTAGCATTTAAAGCAGGTGCAACTTCTGTGAAATACTTTTCTTGTAAACGATTGTTAAATACTCTAGCTTTTGGAGCTTTCTTTGCTTTAGGAGCAGCCTTTTTTGCAGGTGCTTCTGCAACTACTGTTTCTTCAGCTTTAACTTCTGGTTCAGCAACTTTCTTTGTTGTTGATTTAGCTGTAGAAGAAGTTGAAGTTGTTTTCTTTGTTGTAGTAGTCTTCTTAGCTGTAGTACTTGTTGTTGATTTTTTTGTTGTTGAAGTAGCTTTCTTAGCTACTGTTTCTTTAATTTCTTCTGCCATTACTTGCTACCTCCTAGTCTAATTTGCTTCCGCTAGCTTTCTTACCAACAGAAACTCTAACTTTTTTACCGTTTTCAACTTGGAAACCTACACGAGTAGCTTTCTTTGTTTTTGGATCGATTAATGCAACATTACTAACGTGAATAGGAGCATAAATATCAACAATGCTTCCTTCTGGGTTAGCTTGAGTTGGTTTTCTGTGTTTCTTTCTGACATTAACACCTTCAACGACGACTTTGTCTAACTTTGGTAAAGCTTTTTGAACAACGCCTGTTTTGCCTTTGTCAGCACCAGAAATAACGATAACTTTATCACCTTTTTTGATAATCATAGATATTTCCTCCTATAAAACTTCAGGTGCAAGAGAGATAATCTTCATAAATTTATCGCCCTTATCACGAAGTTCACGAGCAACTGGACCAAATACACGTGTACCACGTGGAGTTCCATCCTCGTTAATGATAACAACAGCGTTGTCATCAAAAGAAATTGTTGAACCATCAGGACGGTTAACTGCTTTCTTTGTTCTTACGATAACACCTTTAACGACGTCACCTTTTTTAACTTTACCATTAGGAATTGCATCTTTAACAGCGCATAATACAACGTCACCTAATGATGAAGATTTACGAATTGAACCACCGTATAAACGGAAGACACGGACAGAACGAGCACCTGAGTTATCAGCGACTACTAAATTTGTTTCATTTTGAATCATAAATACTAGTTCCTCCTATCTTATTTATCTTCGATTGCTTTAGCAACGATAGATACTAATCTATAACGTTTTAATGCTGATAGTGGACGAGTTTCCATAATTGTAACTACATCTCCTACTTTACATTCGTTATTTTCATCGTGTGCATAATATTTCTTACGGTATTTAACACGTTTTCCATATTTTGCATGCATTTTGTGAGTTTCAACTAAAACAGTAATTGTTTTGTCCATTTTATCAGAACAGACAACACCTTTTAAAACTTTACGTGAATTTCTTTCCATGTTTTAGCCCCTCCTTATTTAATTCCTAACTCGCGTTCACGTAATACAGTGTAAATACGAGCGATATCTTTTCTAGCATTTGTTAATGCTTTGCCGTTTTCTAATTGACCAACAGCTTGTTTGCGACGATCGTTGAATAATTGTTCTTTTAATTCATAGATTTTCGCATTTAATTCTTCAGTGCTTAATTCTCTGATTTCTTTTAATTTCATAATTACTCAGCCTTTCCTTTCGCAATAACTTTTGTTTTAAGTGGAAGTTTATATGAAGCTAAACGTAAAGCTTCACGAGCGATTTCTTCACTAACTCCACCGATTTCGAACATGACTCTACCAGTTTTAACAACTGCTACCCATGATTCAGGACTACCTTTACCAGAACCCATACGTACTTCAGCAGGTTTTTTAGTTTTTGCTAAGTGTGGGAAGATTCTGATCCAAACTTGACCTTGTCTTTTTGTGTAACGAGTTAAGACAATACGAGCTGCCTCAATTTGTCTTGCTGTAATCCAGTTACCTGAAACAGCTTGGAGACCGAATTCACCAAATGAAACTTCGTTACCAGCTTTTGATAAACCTTCGTATTTAATTCCGTGAGGTCTTCTATATTTAACTCTTTTTGGTTGTAACATAGTGAATTATTCTCCTTTCTTTACATTCTTGACTGGGCGAATTTCGCCACGGCAGATCCAAACTTTACATCCTAAACGACCATAAGTTGTAGCTGCTTCTGCAAGAGCATAATCAATATCTGAACGAAGTGTATGTAGAGGAATAATACCTTCATGATAACCTTCGCTACGAGCAATATCAGCACCAGCTAAACGACCAGATACCATTGTTTTACAACCTTTAGCACCAGCACGCATAACTTTTTGAATTGCTTTCTTTTGAACTGATCTAAATGAAGCACGATCTTCTAATTGTTTAGCAATTGATTGTGCAACTAAATTTGCATCTAAATCAGGTTGTTTTACTTCAACAACAGAAATTTTTAATTCTGAACCTTTAACGAGTTTAGCTAATTGTTTTTTGATTTCATTAACTTTAGCGCCATCTTGTCCAATTACAACACCAGGTAAAGCAACAAATACTGTTACAGTAACTAGGTTTCCTTTTTCTGTTCTTACTCTTTCAATATCAACGTGTGATAATAAAGCTTTCTTTAATTCAACTTCTAGATATTTACGAATTTTAATATCTTCATGTAAGAAGGTTGCGAAATCTTGTTTATTTGCAAACCAGTTAGAATTCCATGCACGGTTGATACCAACACGCATACCATTTGGATTAACTTTTTGTCCCATTAACTTCGTCCTCCTTATCTTTCTTTAACAACACAAGTAATTTGTGATGTTCTTTTTACAATACTTGATGCAGAACCTTTTGCACGAGGAATAAATCTTTTAATTCTCATACCATCGTTTGCATAGATTTCTGAAATGTATAATTTGCTTTCATCCATACCATTGTTATTAATAGCGTTAGCTGCTGCTGAACGAATTAATTTAACAACGATTGGTGTAGCTGCTTTGTTGACATTAGCAAGAATTCCTAATGCAACTTTAACGTCTTTACCACGAACTAAATCAATGACTAGACGAACTTTTCTTGGAGTAACGCGGACTCCGGTAACTAATGCTTTTGCTTCCATTGTTCTCTACTCCTATCTACCAGCGTGTGCAGCTTTATCTTCAGCTGTGTGGCCAGTATGTCCTTTATAAGTACGTGTAGGTGCAAATTCACCTAATTTGTGTCCGACCATATCTTCTGTTACATAAACAGTAATGTGTTCATGACCATTGTAAACAGCGAATGTGTGTTCAATGAATTGAGGGAAGATAACTGATCTACGGGACCAAGTTTTAATAATTTCTTTTTTGCCTGCTGCATTTAATGCATTAACTTTTTTCATAAGGGATTCTTCACAGTAAGGACCCTTTTTTAAACTACGAGCCATATTTCATTTTCCTCCTTCTTTATTTACCAGCGCGTCTTACAATTAATTTTGTAGATGCTTTCTTATTTCTTCTTGTCTTGACACCAAGAGCTCTCTTACCCCAAGGTGTACGTGGAGCATCACGTCCAACTGGACATTTACCTTCACCACCACCATGTGGGTGATCATTAGGGTTCATAACAGAACCACGAACTGTAGGACGAACACCTTTCCAACGTGATTTACCTGCTTTACCTAATTTAATTAAACTGAAATCTTCGTTACCAACAATACCAACTGTTGCACGGCATGTTGCTAATACTTTTCTAACTTCACCAGAAGCTAAACGTAATGTAACATATTTTCCTTCTTTACCAAGAACTTGTGCACTTGTTCCAGCAGCACGGCATAATTGGCCACCTTTACCAGGATATAATTCAATGTTATGAATGAATGTACCTTCAGGAATGTTTCCTAATTCCATTGCATTACCAACAACGATATCACATTCTGTTCCAGACATAACTTTTTGACCAACTTTGATATCTTTTGGACAAATGATGTAACGTTTTTCACCATCAACGTAATTTACTAAACAAATGTTTGCGTTACGGTTTGGATCATATTCGATAGTAGCTACTGTACCAGGAACTCCATCTTTGTTTCTTTTGAAATCGATAATACGATAGCGACGTTTGTGACCTCCACCAATATGGCGTGTTGTAATGCAACCATTGTTGTTACGTCCACCAGTTTTGGATAAGTTAACTAATAAACTTTTTTCAGGAGTACTTGTTGTGATTTCTTCAAACGTCGAGTTTGTCATATTGCGACGGCTAGGTGTTGTCGCTTTGTATGTTCTAATTGACATTTTTCTTTCTCCTATATTTTGCCTTTAACTTCTAGGCTTATTCTTTAAATAAATCTAATGCTTCGCCTTCTGCTAAAGTGACGATAGCTTTTTTCATACCTGGTACATAACCTTCGTATCTACCAGCACGTTTAGATTTTCTTAATGTGTTAACGATGTTAACATTTTCAACTTTTACATTGAAGATTGCTTCAAAAGCGATCTTAACTGCAGCACGATTTGCATTTTTTGCAACTTCGACTGTGACTTTGTTTTGATTTTGCATTAATGACATTGTCTTTTCAGTAATAACTGGACGAATGATTGTATCAAAACTTTTGACTGTTGGTTTTACAAAATTTTTTGTAACTGTTTTAGCTTTAGCCATTATTTAAGTCCTCCTTCGAGAGCCTTAACACAATCTTTAGTTAAAACTACACAGTTAGCATTTAGTAAATCGTAAACACTAACATTGCCTAAACCACAGATTAGAAGGCTTTGAATGTTTTGTCCACCTTGAATTAAATTTGCGTTTTCTTCATGTAGGACAACTAAAGTTTTTCCGTTAGCACCAACTGTTTTTAAAAGTTGAGCAACTTCTTTAGTTTTTGGATTTTCAACGTTTAAGCTTTCAACAACGATTAATTCTTTATTAGCAACTTTTGAAGATAATGCTGAACGAAGAGCTAAGTTATGAGCTTTCTTATTCATTGATAATTTATAATTTTGTAAACCTCTTGGACCGAAGACTGTTCCACCACCGACCCAAATAGGTGAACGAGATGAACCTGCACGAGCACGGCCTGTTCCTTTTTGTCTCCAAGGTTTCTTACCACCACCGCTTACTTCATCACGAGTTTTTGTACGTGCTGTAGCTTGACGGCAGTTTGCTTGATAAACTTGGACTGCGTCGAACATAACTTGATTGTTAGGTTCGATTCCAAAGACTTCACCATTGAGGGAAACTTTGGAGACAGCTTCACCAGCTTGGTTAACAACTGGATAGCTTACATTTTTAATTTTTTCTGCCATTGTTTATTCCTCCTGTGATTACTTTGTGTTGTCTACTAAAGTTTTTGCAACTCTAGATTTTCTTTGTTCTTTAATAGCACTTCTTACGACAACGATTGATTTTTTAGGACCTGGAATAGCTCCTTTAACTAAAAGTGCATTTCTTTCGACATCTACACCAACAACTAATAAGTTAAGAATTGTTGTTGTGTCATGACCATGATGACCTGCAGATTTTTTACCTAAATGGATACGGTTGTTTGTTCTACCATTTGTAGCGTATGAACCAGCACCTCTGTGGTAGCCAGAACCATGTCCTTTAGGTCCGATTGTGTAGTGCCAACGTTTAATAGCACCACTGAAGCCTTTACCTTTACTTGTTCCAGTAACATCAACGACATCACCAACTTTGAATAGATCGACGCCGAATGAGTCACCTAGATTATAGTTAAGCATTTCATCACCTTTTAATTCTTTTAATTCATATTTAGGTGTTGTGTTAGCTTTAGCGAAGATTCCTTTTTCTGCTTTATTGCAGCGGTTTTCTTTCTTTTCTTCGTAACCAACTTGAATTGCTTGGTAACCATCTTTTTCTAAAGTTTTAACTTGAGTTACTACATTTGGTAAGACTTCAATAACTGATACAGGGTACATTGTTCCATCTTCAGCGAAAACTTGTGTCATACCCATTTTTCTTCCGACAATTTGTTTCATCTTGTCTTACCTCCTTATAACTTAATATCGATATTAACACCACTTGGTAAGTCTAGACGTTTTAAAACGTCAACTGTTTCTTTTGTAGGGTTAACAATGTCGATTAAACGTTTGTGTGTTCTAATTTCGAATTGTTCACGTGAATCTTTGTATTTGTGAACAGCTCTTAAGATTGTATAAACTTGTTTTTCCGTTGGTAGTGGAATAGGACCTACAACCTTAGCCCCAGAGTCGATAGCAGCTTTGACGATTTTTTCAACTGAGAAATCTAAAATCTTGTGATCATAAGCTTGTAAACGAACTCTAATCTTTTTGCTTTTAGCCATGAATTTTTCCTCCTTATATTTTATCAGGCACTAATGTATGCTCATTACGAATTCCCTGAACCCCTTTTCATGACAACGCCTGTAGGAGTATCAGCAACCTCGCACTTCAATGCATGCATTAACGTTGAAATTTTAACAAAATTGTACGCTCTAGTCAACATTTTTTTGAAAAGTTCTTTACTTTCTTTTTAGTGCTAAAAATTACCTTTTATTTTAGTAAAAGAACCAACTTTTTCTTTATTTATATATAAAAAATTTAAATAAGTGTAAACATAAAAAAGTAACTACATTACGCATCCTAATTTCGTAAGTAGCTACTTTTATTCCAATATTATTTATTAAAGAGTAGGTACAACAAATTTTAAACATTGAGGTATTATTTCACATTCAAACCTTTTATCTCTAAAGATCTCTCCATCAATTGCATATGCAATAGGTTTCAAACATTCTATAATTACCTTTTTACATTTTCTATATATTAAATAAGGTTCAATTTTTTCACTATCTAAATGCTTACCTTTTTTATATACCTTCATTAAGCCTGCTGCTTTGAAACGTGATATTTTTTTGAAAAAGCAAATATCAATTAAGCCATCATTAACATTTGCTTCTGGAGCGCAATAAAAACCACCACCATAACAAAAACCATTTGCAATAACAGCTAATAAACTTTTACCTTCAAATAGTACTTCA
Source organism: Bacilli bacterium (assembly GCA_051872335.1). Taxonomy (GTDB): domain Bacteria; phylum Bacillota_I; class Bacilli_A; order RFN20; family CAG-826; genus SUG2458. The sequence goes on from JBJEDT010000045.1 coordinate 40,346, forward strand.
TCATCAACAATTAATTTCATATATGAAGACATTTTAAATAGTAAAGAAGTAATAGCAGCTAAATTATAAGCTAAAGCTCCTTTAATAAATGGTATTTTCTTTAACTTATGCATTGTGAAAGTAACTTCACCATCAAAACCACAATTTAAGATATTAATACTAACTTTATCATTAACCTTAATTAAATCGATGATTTCACTTTTTCCATCAATGACTTTTTTAATATCACTAAAAGATTCAACTCGATCTTGATAATTCTTTACAAAATCGTTACCACTTCCACAAGCAATACACGCTACTTCAACATTTTCAAAACCGTAAGCACCCTTGACAACATCATGTAATGTACCATCACCACCACAAGCGTAGAAACGATATATTTCTTTCTTATCATTATTTAAAAGATAATTTCTAACAAATCCTTGAGCGTCACCTTTAGATTTTGTTACATAAATTTCATAATCTAAAGAATTATATGATTTAAGGACTTCGCTTATTTCATTTACTTTATTATTTTTGCCAGCTTTTGGATTAATTACGAATATGTGTTTCATAAATGCCCCTTAATCTTTTTTCACAAATTTCTTATCTTTAGAATACTTTTCATCTTCTTCTAAATCTAAACCAAGAGTTCCTCCTGGATTCATTAAGTAATCTTTATCAAAATATTTCTTTAATACTTTAAAGACTTGATATTCTTTTTTACCCATTTGTCCTTCTAACCATGGTGCAAAAGCCTTACCAATACCGTGATGGTGTGACATTGCAGCTCCTGATTTTTGGATAGCATCTAAAATACCATCTTGATAATCTTTATATTCTTTTAAATCGTTCATCTTAGCAATAAAAATAAAGTAAAGGTTTGCTCCTTGAGGATAAACATGAGACATATGCGTTAAACAAATTGTATTAGGTCTTGATTTACAGAATGCTCTAACATCTTTATGAACTTGACCCATATTAGACCAGTTAACAGAACATTCTAATGTATCTGTCATAATACCAAAATCTTGCATTGAGTCTCTTAAATAAGGATCGTTAAATCTTCCTTTTTCCCAAGCTTTTGTAACAAAACCTGTTAAACTCATACCACCAAATTTTTTAGCAATACGTTTAATGTTTTTAGCAACATTTTTACTATAACCTTTTTCTCCATCAGTAAAACCTAAGAATAAACATTTCTCAAATTCTTTAAAACCTTTCATTTTGAAAACCTTTGCTAATGGAGTTTCATCAACACCATATAAAGAAAGCATATAATGTGTTTCTTCTGGGTCACTTAATCTAAAAACACTACTAAATCCACATTCACATTGCATCATTTCACGTGCTGCAGCTTGAGCTGTTTCCCAATCTTTAAACATATAAGAGAATCTCTTTCTATTCTCTGGCATATATCTAAAGACTCTTAATGTAACTTCAGTTAAAACACCAAATGTTCCTTCACTTCCCATCATAATTTGATTTAATGAAGGCCCTGTTGCTTCACGAGGATAATTTGAAGTTTGAATTTCTCCTATTGGAGTTGCATAAACTTGTTTTAAAACAAGATCTTCAATTTTTCCATAATATGTTGAGTTTTGTCCGGCACCACGAGTAACTACCCATCCACCAACCGAAGAATATTCAAATGATTGTGGGAAATGTCCACAAGTGTATGCTCTTTTTGCACCAAATAATCTTTGAGCATTATTTAAAGTTTCTTCAAGTTTAGGTCCACTCATACCTGTTTGAACAGTAATTGTTTGATCAACTTCGTTAAATGCAATAACTTTATTATATCTAAGTCTCATATCTAATGAGACTCCACCTTTCATACATTCAACGCCACGAGTGACGCTACTTCCTCCACCATAAACATAAAGAGGAATTTTTTTCTTAACACAATATTTAACAATTTGATTAATTTGTTCTCTTGTATCAGGATATAAAACAACATCAGGAATATTTTCAACTTTCTTCTCTCTTAAGCGAAGTAAGTCATACATTGTCTTACCATAAGCAACTGAAAGACGATTATAATCATCATCTTTTACAAACTCATCTCCTAATACTTTCTTAAAGAATTTAATATCTTCTTCCTTAATAATTTTTGGTGGGATATCGAATTTTACTTCATCAAGACCTAAATCAACACTATAGTCTTTAAAATCTTCATCAGTGAGTTCAAAAGTTTTCTTAATCATCTTATAAAGATTTTCTTTAGGGTATTTTACAAATTTAGGATCTCCCCATTTGAAAATAGAACGATAAGATTTTGCTGGTACTTCATCTAAATACCATTTAGGCTCGAAGCCTTTATAAGGTTTTGACATGATTCTTTTTACTCCTTTCTCATATCTGTTGTGGTTATTACATTAACACCACTTTTTAAAACATTTTTTATAACTATAGAACCAATTGGTAAATATTTATCAACAGTTACTTCTTTTAACAAATTAAGTAACTCATTGATTTTTCTTTTTTCAATTTCTCCATCCGTTCTTACACTAATAACAGGATATTCTTTTATTGTTGTTTTAACTGAAGAACAAACACTTCTTTTTGGTAAAGTATATTCATTTCTAGCATACTCTTCACCACGTTTACATTTGTTACCAGTTACAACATTATTAACCTCATCGTACTCTAAGCTACAGCCATTAGGGCAAACGATACAAACATATTTACGCATTTATTAATCCTCCAATTTAAATGATAAGTTTTTATCATTCTTAAGTGAAATTAATATTTTTTCCATCTCTGGTGGTTTTAAAATTTGATATTTTTTCCTTAAAAGAATTTCATCACCTTGGCTAACAACTAATGTTTTATTTCTAAATTCATCTTTACTTCTAAAATAGAAAATCATTTTTTCGGTATTTGAATTTAAATCAACAACTTGTGGTACAACATATAAAAAATTTTTATCTTCTTCAACTTTAATTAAATTTCTTTCTACATTCAATTTTGCTTGACCAGCAATCTCACCACTTTCTGAAACATAGTCAGCTAGATCATTAACATGAACTGAATTGCCACATGCATATATCCCATCAACTAAAGTTTGGAAATTTTGATCTACAATTGGCCCTTTAGTTTTATTAGATAAAGGAACTTCTAAAGATTTTGCTAATTCGTTTTCTGGAATTAAACCAACACTTAATATTAAAGCATCACATTTAATTATTCTTTCTGTTCCTTCAACTACATTCATTCTATTATCAACTTCAGCTACTTCTACTTCTTCTAATCGATCTGTACCAAATACACGAGTAACTGTATGAGATAAATGTAATGGAATATTAAAGTCTTCTAAACATTGAACGATGTTCCTTGTTAATCCACTTGGTGTTGACTTAACTTCATAAACACCTTCAACATGACCCCCTTCTAAAGTTATTCTTCGAGCCATAATTAGACCAATATCACCAGAGCCTAGAATAACAGCATTCTTTAAAGGCATTTTACCCATAACATTAATATAATATTGAGCTTGTCCTGCAGACATTACCCCACAAGGATTAGTTCCATGAATAAAGATTTGTTTACTTGTACGTTCTCTACATCCAGTTGATAAAATCAATTTTTGAGTTTTAGCAACTCCGACACCTTCTGTATTAACAAAGGTAACAACGTATTCATAACCTTCTTTTTTTAAAGAAGTAACAAATGTTAATAAGGAAACTTCTACATTTTTATCTTTAATAGATTCAATCTCTCGATATGCATATTCAGGTCCACTTAATTTTGTTTTAAATCTAGTTACTCCAAAGCCATCGTGAATACATTGTTTTAAAATACCACCAAGTTTACCTTCTCTTTCAATAAGAAGAACTGAACCATTTTCACTAGCTTTACAAGATGCTGCTAATCCAGCAGGACCTCCACCTATTACAATTGTGTCATAATATTTCATTTTAATTGCCCTCCTTTATATCACTAAAAAGGACATTGCCATTACCTTTTTTATTTACTTTTTCAAGATTAATATTTAATTCTTGAGCTAAAATTTTATGTACTAATGGTTGACAGAATACACCTTGACATCTTCCCATACCTGCACGGCATCTTCTTTTGATACCATCAATTGTTGTTGGAACAATTGGAGAATGGATTACATCAAGGATTTCACCTTCACTAATTTCTTCACATCTGCAAATAATTCTTCCATATTTAGGATTTGATTTAATCAATTGATCACGCTCTTCTAAACTTAACTTACGTGTATTGATATAACCTTTTCTAATTGGGTTAAATTTTTTATTCAATGAAGGTTCTAAAATTGAAGTAACGATATTACAAATTTCTTCAGCAATTGCAGGTGCTGCTGTTAATCCAGGAGATTGAATACCAGCTGCATGAACAATATTTTTTGTCCACTTTCCTTGCTCTACAATAAAGTCTTCTTCAAAGGTAGGAGCTCTTACACCAGAAAAATAAGTAATAATATCAGATTTATTTAAATTATTTATTGTATTTTTGTGTTTATTAATTATATTATTAATTGATTCTTTTGTTGTTGAGAAGTCTTCTTTATCTAAAATCTCGATGGCATCAGGACCTATCAAAGAATTGTTGTCAACGGTTGGAATAATGCCTCCACCTTTCGTATGAGTTTTCTTTTGTTCTAAAGGAGAAGAGAACACATTGATTGAACTTCTTGAAAGTGAGGAGAACGCTGATTTATCCATTATGATATCAGTGCCTTTACGTGGATGAATGGAGAAATATTCATCTTCGGCCATGCTTGCTATAGTATCTGCAAATACTCCAGCAGCATTGACAACAATCTTTGGTATAATAACGCCTCTATTGGTATAAACTTTCTTAATTATGTTATCTTTGACTTCCATGTCATTTACTATAGTATTTAAACTTACCTGAGCACCATTCATAACAGCTGACTCAGCCAAAGCAATTGTAAAGTTATAAGGACAAATTGTACCTGAATCAGCAAAATGAATTCCACCGCAAATTTCTTTACTTAAATTAGGCTCAATTTTTAATAATTCTTTTCTTGGAAGAACTTTACAGCCTTTTAAATGATTTTGCTTAGCTTTTATAGGTATATATAATTTAGCTAAGTTGAATAAGGAACGTTTTTTAAAGCATACTGTTTGTCCACTCTTAACGTATTCAATTCCAATTTCTTCGCAAAGTTCAGGAAGAATTTCTTTTGCTCTATTTAAGTATTTGAGCTTGTTGCTATTTTTCTTTAAATCGATACCAGCATGGATACAGCCATCATTTCGACTAGATGCTTGTAAAGCAACATCTTCTTCCTTTTCCACAAGTAAAACTTTTAAATTGTATTTACTTAGTTCTCGAATAATTGCACAACCTACAACTCCTCCACCGATAACAAGAACATCAACTTTCTTGTTATTTAAAGTTTCATCTTTAAATTGAGGGCCATGAATAACTTTAGGAACATAATCTATAATCTTTATCTTATTAACAACATGTTCAAACATTTTAGCTTTTTCAATACTTTTAATAATTGTTAAAACTTCTTGGTAGTCTCTTGTTTCACCATATAAAAATAGAATATTATCTTTTATCTCGAAGGTAATTTTGAAAGATGCTTGATTTAAAATTTTGCTTAACTTAGCTTCTTCACCCATACTTACCACCTCTTAGCTATTTCATTAACTATATTCTTCGTGACATTTTCATCAGGATTTAATACTTCCTTAACAGTTAAACCATCAATAATAATCAATAATAAATAAGAAAATTGTTCGGCATCTTTACAGTCTTTAAATACTCGATTAATACCTTCTTCTAATTTTTTACGCCAACTATCATAAAGTTTTAAATATTGTTCTTTCAAATTAGGCTTTAATGAAGCACACTCATTGATTAGATAGATATGCATTTTTGCTTTGTTAAACAACTTAGTACCTTTATAAAAAATAACTTCTAAGAATCTTTCTTTAGTAATAAGTTCTCCCTTATACCTTTCTAACCAATCATCGTAGTCATAAGCAAGTTCACTAAAATGTTTTTCCATGATGTCTAAAATAATGTCATCTTTGCTTTGATAATAATAAAAGATAGTTCCTTTAGAAATGTTTAATTCGTCAGCAATATCTTTTATGGAAAAAGAATTGACATTATTTTTGGCAATAAGTGTTTCCACACACTCCAAAATTTTTTCTTTCGTATTCATTAGGGTCACCTCTCGGTCGGACGGTCGTCCAATTTCTAACTTTAATATATCATAGATATTTATTTAAAACAACCTTTTCTAAAATTATCACTAATAATTATAAGAAATATTTACATTATTAAAAATACTGTTACTACATATATACAAATTAATGCATAATATCAATTAATTATAATTTTCATAAAAAACAATATAATTATTTCATCATTGAGACAATATTTGATTTTTTAAATTTAGAATAAATAAAAGTAAACACAATTAAAATAATTAAAAAAATTGCAGGAAGTAATAAAAAGCTCAAACAATTAAATGTAATTGCAGAAATCTCAAAATATAAAAAATAATGAACACAAATTATAGAATTAAACAAATTGATTAAACATATAGACATTAATATTGATATTATAAAACTTACAGAAATGATAAATAAATAATGTGATAGTTCAATAAAAGAAAGAGCTTTTATATTTACTCCAAGGCATAATAATGTCCCAATTTGTTTTTTATAATTTGTATTTAAATCAACCACACTTTTAATTAACGATAATATAAATATTAATATAAAAATTAAACTTAAATATAAACTTAATACCTTAATTTTTGAACATACATTAATTACTGAATAATATGAATTCGAATATAGAGATTCTACCTTCCATCCCATATCAATAATTCTTTTTATATTATTTATTGAAGCATCAACTTTAAATAATTTTGTGGAGAAATTATTATTATATTCTTCTATCAAAAGATTAAAAGAATCCTGATTAACCATCACATCAAAGTTGTTGGAATTAAAAACACCTACTATTTTTAAATTTTCAAAAGCGTTGTATGGAGTAAAAATATGAGTGAGTTCTCCATTTCTATAATTATTAAAATCGAATGATATTTCTCTATTTAAAATATTTTTATCACTTAAATTTGAATAAATTCTTCTACTTATTAATATCTCATTCTTATAAATTGGTAATGTTCCTTTATATAAAGAAATATCCTCTTCATTTACTATTGGTTTAATATCCCAATTTAAATAAATTGATTCACCCGAAAAATCAGAAACATTTGTATCACTGACTGGTTCAATAAAATTAATAGTATCAATAGTATCACTCATAAATTTAGTTGAATCAAAAACATAAACCAAATTTACAATACTTTTAAAAGTTCTATCCAAATTTAAATCATTATTTTTATAATCTTCATATGAAAATTTACAGACGTACACTCCTACAATTTCTAGATTGTAACCGTTAAAAGAATATACATTTTTTTCCTCGTTTTCTTTATAAAAATAAGAAGATACCAGAATTTGATTGTTAGATGCTGGATATGTACCACTTATTATATCAATATCTAACATATTAGAGTAATCTTCATAATAAAGAATATCGTTACCTGATTTAGATCTTTTCCCTTTTATTCTTGTCACATTTTGAAATATGGTTTCTATTTCACCAAAATCATTACCATACAAATGATTCTTATCATTTTTAAGTCCTACCATTTGTTCTTCATTAAAATTAATAATATTCCATATAAAGTTTGTTTCATTAAAAGAAGCTAAAGAAATTGAAAAAATCATTAGTAAAAAAATAATTGCGCTTGATATTATATTTAGGAAATTATTTTTGAAGGAGCTTTTTAAAACTTTTCTATTTATTAAATTTGCCCATTTTACTGTAGAAAATTTTTCTTTGTTTTCTATTCTTCCTCTAATCAAAACATCGTTCTTCTTAACGACTACAGATTCTTCACTTAAGACACCATTATACATTACATAATGCTTATATTTATAATTAGTAAAAATATCAATATCATGGGTAACTATAATAACAGGAATATTTTTAGATATTTTGTATAAACATTTAACAATTATTTCTACATTTCTATAATCTAAATTACCCGTTGGTTCATCACATAAAAATACCTTTGGGGATTTCATTATAGCCCTTACAATACAAAGTCTTTGCTTTTCTCCGGTTGATAAAAATTTCACTTTTGTGGTCATTAAAGAAGATAAACCGAATTCATTAAGTAATAAATACATATTCTCATCTGTTAAAGATTCTTTTTTAAATATAATAAGATTTTCTAATAATGTTAATTCTTCGAATAATTTAAAATCCTGAAAAATATAACCTATTTCATTAAAGCGAACATCATTTAATTCTTCCTTATTTAGTAATGAAATATCTTCTCCATTAAAAAAATATTCGCCACTATCAAAATCATCCACTAATCCAATCACGTTAAGTAAGGTAGTTTTACCACAACCATTAGGACCACTAATTATATAAAGTCCTTTCTTTCCAATAGAAAAATTTATATTGCTAATACCTAAAGTAGTGTTTTCATAATGCTTTGTTAACTTTTTAATTTCAATCATTGTATCACCTACTTTTTTATCCATTTTATTATTTTAGTTCCTTTTAATTCTCTTAAATTTATTAGTAAATAAACATAGACTAATAAAAAGTAAAATAGAATTAAAATTAATGTTAAATAGGAACTATTGTATATAAATGGTGAACCAATAAATAAATCATTTATGAAATTTAAAAAAAAGTATGATAAAACAAAAGAACAAACATAACCTAAAAGAAAATTAAAAAGATTAGGCAAAAAAAGATTGAACATAAGTTTATTGTTTTTTATATCTTTAATTCTAAGCATTCCTAAATTACTTCTGTTATTTTGAAATAAATTTTGATAATCAAAATAAAATAAGCTCAACTGTACAAACACAATAACCAAATTAAAAATATGAAAATATATTTTCATTGAATTTGTAATTTTCTTAACATTTAAGATATTTTCACTATTATATGTAGATACTTTACAAGAAACTTTAGATAATTTATTAAGTTTTTTTATAGAAAGATCGATGAGTATTCCATCAAAATTATTGTTATCTATTAAATTATTGTTTTTATCATTCATAACAATAATATTGTTATAATTTTGATTAAAATAATTTTGTAAATATGGATCGGATAAACTAGTATAACTATCATAATATCTAACAATTTTATATGAATTTTCACCAATCAATATATTACTAGTATTATACTCTTGAATTTTGTTATATAGATAATCTGAGACTCCAATTTCATTATTGTTTAATTTAACATTAGTATCATAGGATGATTTAGATAAAAGCTTACAATATATATTTTGAGATTTATAACCATTAGTATAATTGGCATTAATATAAATATATGGTTTTAATTGCAAATCATCATATTGAAGAATGTCACTTATATCATCATTTCTTACAACTTCAACATTGGTTAATTCATTGTTACGTTTTGCGTCTTTGTAAATTGCAATATTACTATTAAAAGAAATAAACGAAAATGAAACATTTAATAAAATGAAAAAGAGTATGTTGACAATACAAAACAAAAACTTATTAATTTTATTCTTTCCAAAAATAATCTTATTTAATGCAAATAGATTTATTTTTTTAGGCACTAAAATTTTTTCTTTATTATTTACTTCTTTATATGGAATACTTTTATAATTCAAACATTTAATATGCCCATTTTTTAGTTCATATACATTATCAGATTCCTTAATTTTATTTAAATCATGAGTAACTACAATTACTATTTTTTCTTTTGCTTCTTCTCTTAACAAATTAAAAATTATTGTGGAAGATTCTTCATCTAAATTAGATGTTGGTTCATCAGCAATTAGAATAGGGGCTTTTGATAAAAGTGCCTTACATAAAGCAATTTTTTCCTTTTGTCCACCAGATAATGTACAACACTTTTTATTTAGAAAATTTATTAAACCGAGTTTATTAAGCAAATTGTTTTTCTTTATTTCATCATTAATTACTTCACCGAAAGATAAATATTCATCAACCGTCAATTCTTCATAAATTAGAAAATCTTGTACAACCAAAGAAAACATATTTTGCCTTAAGTTTTCTTTAGCTTTATCATTTAATGTGTTTATATCTATTCCATTAAATATATAATTACCAGAATCATATGTGTCTAAAAGAGATATAATATTTATTAATGTGGATTTACCAGCTCCACTTGGTCCAATAAATACATTGAAACTATTTGAACAAATATTTATATTAATATTTTCAACTCCATAAACATTCGATTGGTATTTATAATAAACTTTATTTATATTATGCAATTCTATCGATATCACGATAAAATCTCCCCCTATTCAGCGTCATCTGTATAAGTAAATATATTTTTTGCACTAAAACTGACATCCAAATCAAAATAAAAATCAGTTTCATTAACCATATCCTGACTATTTTGAATTTCAAAAATATATCCTGTATTCATATGAAATGTTTCTTTACCATTAGCATAAGGATCTTTATATGCAAAGTTCCACTGAATCTTATTAATATCATTAGATACTATTGCAGCATTCATTTTAGGTTCATTTGCCGAAAATGACTTAGAATATGCATAAGTTATACTCTTACCGTTACTTCCTTCTACACTCAAGCCATCATTTTCAGAAAATCCTACTGTTATACCTTTAGTAAATTCATTTCCAAATGTTGTAGTAATTTGAACGGTTGATGTATCTGAAGAAGGATAATAATCTTTTAAGGAAATTTGTCCACCATATCTTATTTGATTATAGCCAACCTCATCTATTATTTGATAAGGTTTAATAGCAATTTTCCCTTTCGAAAGTCTTAAATTTTTTGCCCATTCATAGTCATTATCATTCATATCGCGATAAGCAACATATCCAGGTGTAAAAGATGAATGTGTTTCTAAAATAACCAAAGATGAAAAATCATTAATTCGATAAGGATTAGTTCTATATAAAATATCGGCGTATCCTATTTTCTTTGTCTTTCCTTGTTTAACAGTAGTAAAAATTGATCTAATAAATCCATCATTTTTGACATTAATATAATTTTCAATAGTATTGGACAAATTCGATTCATTTGCATTATTGAAATAAGTCAATTTACTATTTATATTATTTGATAATAAATCTTTCACATATAGAATATAATTTTTAATTTCATTTGCTTTCTCAATTTGTGATAATTCATTTGATGTTTTAAGAAAAAAAGAATTCAACCTCTCATAATTATAATCTACAAATATCATACAATTATCTTCATCATATAGATTATAATAAAATACATCCTTCTCTTTTCTTTTAGCAATATTAATCAAGTCTTCATGAGTAAAAATTCTCTTGGGATTACCTATTATACAAGCATCTTGGAAGTCAAAAGAAGAACTTTTCTTTAGTAAATTTAGATTAATAAAATATGGTTGGCAGCTTTCATTATTTGAAAAAACTAAAGTCCCAGATAAAAAATATAAGTTATTAAATATATAAAGTAATTTTTCATAGAATATCTCCTTGTGCATATTGTATCTCAAAATTTTGCATTTTCAAATAATTATTTAATAAATAGTAAATACAGATTTGTAAAAATAAATCAAATGATTACTATTAAATTACTCAAAGTTAAAACATTATACTTTAAATATTTTTATTTTTGGAAGTGAATATTCACACCCACAATAAAGTTGTCGATATAAGTTATATTCTTTAGCCATTTCTTGACCAATATCTATTCCTTTATTCTTTTTAAAATCAGAATAAAAATATCTAGTTTTTGAATGTGTTTCTTCTAAACTTTTTCCTATCTTATTTAGGATTTGGCTATTCTTTTGTCGGGAAATCGTCATAACAGTTGTAAAGAAATCAAAGTTATTAGATTCAGCATAATCGTAGGCTTCTTTCATTCTTTTGGAATAGCAAAGAATACATCTTGAATTTCCTTCTTTTTGATCTTTAAAAGGAAGAAGATCTTTCATATATTCATTATGATTATAATTAACTTCAACTAATTTAATATCGTAACCATAGTCACGCTTAATAAATTCTAAAACTTTCTTTAGTTCATTTAATCTTCGATCATATTCAGCAAAAGGATAAATATTTGAATTGTTATATAAAATTGTAACATCAAAAATAGGGCATAAAAAAGTAAGAGGAAAACAAGCACAAGGTCCGCAACAACTATGTAAGAGGAGTTTTGGTTTCTTGTCTTTATATTCTTCTTTTATACTTTCTATTTCATTAAGAGATTTTAAGTAATAATTAATCTTTCTTTCCATATAATATCATTGAGTCTCCAAAAGAAAAGAATCGATACTTTTCTTCAACTGCATGTTTATAAAATTCTAAGGTAAATTCTCTGCCAGCAAAGGCTGAAACTAACATAATTAAAGTTGACTTAGGTAAGTGGAAATTGGTAATTAATGCATCAATAGCTAAAAATTTGTAACCTGGAAAAATAAAAATATTTGTGTCTCCACTACATTCTTTGAACTCTCCATATTTTTGCATAACACTTTCTAAAGTTCTTGTAGAAGTTGTTCCTATCGCTATAATTCGTCTTCTTTCTTTTTTAGCTTTATTTAAAATATCAGCTGTTTCTTGAGACATCATATAGAATTCACTATGCATTACGTGTTCATCTATGTCTTTTACTTTAACTGGTCTAAATGTTCCTAAACCAATGTGTAAAGTAACTTCACAAACGATGACACCCATTTTTTCTAATTTATCAAATATTTCTTCTGTAAAATGAAAACCAGCAGTAGGAGCTGCAGCACTACCTTCAATCTTTGCATATACAGTTTGATATCTTGAGTTATCACTAACTTGTTCATGAATATATGGGGGTAGTGGCATTTTACCAAGTTCATCTAAAACTTCATAAAAAATACCTTCATATATAAATTTAAAGTGTCTTAAACCTTCATCTAAAACTTCAATACACTCAGCGATCAATTTACCTTCTCCAAAATCTACTCTTGTACCTACTTTAACAGCTTTAGCATTACCGACTAAGCATTCCCAAGTATCTTTATCAATCTCTTTTAAAAGTAATAATTCAATGTGAGCATGTGTTTGCTCTTTAACACCAAATAGTCTTGCAGGAATAACTTTAGTATTATTTCTTACTAAAACATCACCTGGTTTTAAATAATTAATAATGTCATAAAAGTGTTTATCTTCATATGTATGAGTTTCTAAATTTATAGCAAGTAATCGAGAATGATCTCTTTTATCAGCAGGAGATTGAGCTATTAATTCTTCAGGTAAATAAAAATCATATTGATCAATACTATTCATTTTAAAAACCTCTCTTATCTCCATATTTTTTTATAAATTCATTTTTGAAATCACCAAATCTATCTTCTTTGATTGCTGTTCTAGCTTCTTCCATCATATGTATTAAGAATCTAATATTGTGGATACTTAATAATCTTTTTCCTAATGTTTCATCACATTTATAAAGATGTCTTAAATAAGCTTTTGTATAATTCTTACATGTATAACAATCACATTCTTCATCTAAAGGAGAAAAATCATATTCATATTTTGCATCTCTAATATTTACTCTTCCTTTAGAAGTCATTAATGCTCCATGACGCGCAATACGAGTTGGTAAAACACAATCAAACATATCAACTCCCATTGCAATACCTTCTAAAATATAATCTATTGAACCTACACCCATAAGATAACGAGGTTTATCTTTAGGTAAATAAGGTACACTATATGAAACCATTTCAAACATTACATCTTTAGGTTCTCCTATCGAAGTACCACCTATTGAATAACCATCAAAATCCATTTTAACTAATTCCTCAGCACAATGTTTTCTTAAGTCTTTAAATTCTCCACCTTGAACAATACCAAATAAAGCTTGGTCATCTCTAGTTTGAGCATCTTTTCCTCTTTTTGCCCATCTTAAAGTTCTTTCAACACTTTCTTCCATATAGTGATGAGTTACAGGCCATGGTGGACATTCATCAAAAGACATAATAATATCAGCACCAATTTTTTCTTCAAGTTCAATAACACTTTCTGGAGAATAGAAACATTTAGCACCATTTAAATGATTTTTAAAAGTTACACCTTCTTCAGTAATCTTACGATTATCTGCAAGAGAAAAAACTTGGAAACCACCAGAATCAGTTAACATTGGTCCATTGTAATTCATAAATTTTTGAACTCCACCTGCAGCTTTAACGACATCAGCTCCAGGTCTTAAAGATAAGTGATATGTATTTGCAAGTATCACACCTGCTCCACATTCTTTTACTTCTTCAGGAGACAAAGCTTTAACTGTAGCAAGAGTACCAACGGGCATAAACATAGGAACTTCAACATCACCATGAGGTGTATGTAATATTCCATAACGAGCTCCTGTTTGTTTGCAAACGTGTTTAATTTCTAAATAAAATTTACTCTTGTCCATTCTTAAAGCCTCCCTAATATCTTAAGCCATTTAATAATAACACATAAAAAATCTTTGTAAATTAATATTAAAAAAATAACTCTTTTATAATCAATTAAAAGAGTTATTTTGAAATCTTTAACCTATTTTTTATATTCTTTTTTAACTTCATTAATAAGTTTTTTAGCTAATATTTTATGAGCTTCAGCTGTTATTGCATTTTTATAGGCGATATATGCTAAAGATACTAATAATTTTTCATCATACACTTTTTGTTTTTCTTCATTAGATGGTTTACCTAATTTGGAATCAAGTGTTTTATATGCAAAATCTAAATCATCTTTAAATTCTTTAGATAATTTTTCATATTCTTTATCATGATATAATTTATAAACTTTAAATAATTCATAGTGATCATCATTATGACTATTTGCGTCTAAATTTAATATAAAAGAAATATCATCTAAAGAAACAACTTGCTTTAATAAACAAATACTAATCAAATAAGCAAGGTGATCACGTGTATACTTCTTTTTTTCAGGAGAAGGAATCGTACCATCCTTTACATAATTATTAATCATGTAAGATGTTATAAGTTTTTCTTCATCATCAGTAATATAAGGCTCTAAAACATTTTGAAGATATTTTAATGTTTGTTCCATCAATAAACCGTTTGATGGCATATCATCTAATGAAGGAATACTATCCTCTTTTAAAGAGTCTAACCATTCTTGAACATCATTACCTATATTCAAACTCATAATTATCTACCTACTATTCAGATTCTTTCTTTGTTGATTTGCGAGTCTTTTTTGTAGTAGTTGAATTTGGTTCTTTTTCTTCTAAATTTACTTTTACTTTTTTAGAAGAAGACTTCTTTGTTTGAGATTTTTTTGGTTCTGTTGAAGAAGTTGAAGATTTTTGTTTGTTTAATTCTTCTAATCCTTCAGCCATCATTTTTAAATATTCTTGACGTGCTTCATTTAATTCAGGATTTAATTCTGCAGCAACTACAACATTATCTCTATTAGAATGTGAACTTTCAACAGCTGCTGCTTGTTTTAATTCTTCTACATCTTTTTGTTCTTCTTTTTTAAACATATTTAAAAAATCAATATAGTCGAATTTTAAATTGACAAAGATATAACAATTGAATCCAATAAATAAACATAAACCTAATGATGCTAGAATTCCAAATGCTGTTAATCCATATCCACTTAGTCTAATTAACCATCCAATCATTATTAAAATTATTGAAAGTAAAACGACCCCTCCGACAACAATATTTGAAAAGAAATTCCAATTCTTAGGTAATTTATTTTCATATAAAATTTTCATTACTGAATCAACGATTGCACTAGCAAGTAATAATGCTAATAAAACATATCCAATAATTGCTACTGGATGATGTACATTAATTCCACTGCGTTTTAAAGTTGCATCATATGTTCCAACAACAAAGAAATATATTATTGTGTTAATTAAAGCACCTAAAATTAATATGTTAACTCTTTTTGTACTAATAGGAACAATAAATGTTATTAACATTAATAAAGTTGGCATAAACCATAAAAACTGTTCATGAAATAATGCTATTGGATTATTGTTTAGAATAATATCATGTTCAAAAAATGAAAATGAACATACAACAAATAATACGATTAAACCAATAGAAACTAATAGACCGATTCGATTAAATAATTTTCTTTCCATACTACTTCCCATCCTACCAAAAAAACCTGGTAATTGTTATTATATCATATTATTTATTTTTTACACTCTTTTTATTTATAACAGTTATTTATTAGAAATATAGTAGCATTGTATTTTAAATAAAAAATTTTTTTACTTTTTTTGTGCTGTAAATAGGACAAAACCTAAATTGAAAAAGAAGTTATCATCTTGAAATTCTTGTTCGAGGCTATCATATTTTGATTTATACCAATCAAAATCAAGAGAAATGCGCTTGTCATTTGGATATTTATCGTGCATTAATTTTAAATCTTCTAATACAAATGAAAAATATGTCTCGAATAGAGCAGATCTTTCTTCATAATCCATATTAACAGTAGATAATCCCATTTTCTCTAGTTCAACTTTTTTAAAGCCAGATCTTTTTAGTAAAGTAAATATTTCTCTTCCACTATGACGATAACCAGCAGTTTCATTCTTGTTACAAATTTCAACTACTCTACCAAAACTGCCTTCTTCATCAGGATAAGCCAAATTTAATCCATCATCAATGTCTTTTATAATTATTACACCATCATCACATAAATAATTACGAAGTGTTTTTAGTAACTTATAAGGATTTTTAAGATGTAAAAGGACCATACTAATATTGATTATATTAAACTTATCAATTTGATTTTCATCAACAATACTAAAAAGTAATTCATTTAGTTCTTCAGACTCTACATTACATTGATAAAAGCTAATTCTATTGATTTTACTATATCGTTCGTTAGCTATACTTACACTTAGTGTGTCATATTCCAATCCAACTAATTTGGATAATTTTTCATTATTTCCCAAACGGTCCATAATGAAATCACCATTATTAGATCCGATATCTAATACTATTAATTCATCAAATTTGTTTATTACTTTGTCATAAGTTGGTTGGTCAAATCTTTTAACCAAATTTTGTTGAATTTTTAATCTATGTCTTTCTTTTTTATCATTATCACTATAATAAGGATTTGCTATTCTTTCTTCTTCACGACGAACTGTCGCTTCTTGATTATAATTAACATCTTTTAACATGCTAAGTAATTTTTCTAACGATGCAGAAAAATAATCTTCACTAATGTTTACAGCATTGAACAAATGCAAATTTTCAAGAGATAAAGGTAAATTCACATTCCAGTCAAAACTTTCCATTGTTACAGGTACAATGTTTTTATTTTTCAATATTGCATGTTCAATTTCAATACGCAACCAGTCCCCTTCGTTACAGCAACGATCAAGACCATGAGGTGGCAAAACTAAAATGAAATTTGTGCTTTCTTCGATAGCTGAATATAACTTATAATTAAACTGTCCAGACTTCAATTCTTCCATATCAAAAAAAGTTTTAATACCTCTTCTAGTTAAATTCTCATAAATTAACCTTGCCATTGCAAAGCCACCATCGCGTCTATAACTTATAAATACATCGTACATAAAACTACCTTCTTTTTTTTAATTTTATCATACATAAAATCAAAAACAAATATTAAAGCCGGTGAGAATTATATCACCGGCTCAATTTTATCGTTTATTCAATTCTTGAGAAACAATTTTTGAAGTTAAAGCTGGATTTGCTTTACCTTGTGATTTTTTCATTACCATACCAATTAAAAATCCTAAAGCTCTATCTTTACCTGCTTTAAAATCTTCAATGGATTGTGGATTTTGATCAAGGACTTCCGTAACAAATCCTAAGATTATATTTTCATCACAAATTTGTGTCATATTCATTTTATCTGCAATTTTGTTTGGATCTTCATCAGTCTCAACCATCTTTTCAAATAATTGCCGAGCTTGTTTAGATGAAACTGTCCCTTTTTCAACCATATTAACAAGTTTAGAAAGATGTTCTGGAGATACCCTAAAGTCTTTAATTTTAATTGCATTCTTATTTAAGTAAGAAGCAACATCGACCATCATCCAGTTACAAAGTAATTTATAGGAAGCTGTAAAAGCACATGCTTTATCAAAATATTCAGAAATTTCTTTATCTTGTAAAAGAATATCAGCATCATAATCACTTAGTCCTAATGACTCTTTATAACGAAGAAGCTTTGCATCTGCTAATTCAGGGCAAGTATTAATTGCATTATTTACAAAATCATCACTTATTAAAATAGGTGTAATATTTGGTTCTGTAAAATATTTATAATCAGCAGCATCTGTCTTTTTACGCATCAAAACTGTTTCTTTCTTTGCTTCATCAAATCTTCTTGTTTCTTGCTCAACAAGTTGACCAGAAAGAATTAATTTTTCTTGACGTGCAATTTCAAAATCAATTGCTCTTTCAACATTAGATGTTGAGTTTAAATTTTTAATTTCTACTTTAGTACCAAATTTTTCAGTTCCAACAGGTCTTATTGAAACATTAACATCACATCTTAATGAGCCTTCTTCCATTTTTCCATCACTTACATCGGAATAAACGACAATTGATTTTATTTTTTCAACATATAATCTTGCTTCTTCCCCATTTCTAATTTCGGGGCGAGAAACAATTTCAATAAGTGGTGTACCTGCACGGTTATAATCTAATAAAGAATAGTCACTCATATGTAGTTGTTTACATGTATCTTCTTCCATATGGAGTCTTTCAATATTAATTCTTCTTTCACCATTAGAAGTATTTAAAACAACATAGCCATTACTGCCAATTGGTCTTTGATCTTGAGTTATTTGATAGCCCTTTGGTAAGTCTGCATAGAAATAGTTCTTTCTATCAAACCAAATTTCTTGATCAATGTTCATATGTAATGCATTACAAACTCGTATTGCATTAATAACTGCTTGTTTATTTACAACAGGAAGAGTGCCTGGAAAACCCATATCTAGTACATTAACATTTGTGTTAACATCACTGCCGAATGAGTTAGGTGAAGGTGAAAACATTTTTGATTTTGTTTTCATTTCAACGTGAATTTCTAATCCTATAATTGCTTCAAAATTCATTATTTATTCACCTTCTTTACTGATAGATTTTTTAAGTTAGTTGTACTTTCTAAAGCAGAAGCAAATTGAAATACTTCTACTTCTTTGAAAGCTTTACCCATAAAGTTAACTCCAAATGGCATACCTTCTTCAAATCCAAGAGGAACAGTAATTGAAGGTAAACCTGCAAAATTACCTAAAGCCATATGATTATCAGCGATTAAATATTCATCTGATAATTGATCTGCTTTATGTGTGAATTCATATGCTGTTGATGGAGCAGCTGGTAAATATATTACATCATTTGTTTCAAGAATTTGATTTACTAAATTAACTAAATAATGACGCATACGTTGAGCTTTTTTAAATAGTTCTTCTTGATTTTCTTTTAACAAACAAAAACTACCAATAACAAAACGACGCTTAATGGCTGGTGAAAAACCTTTAGTTCTAGCATTAATCATTACTTCTTCATAAGAATTTCCACCTAAACGAGGTCCATATTTAATACCATCTAAACATGCATTATTTGAAGCTGATTCGCAGTTTGAAATAATCATATATGTTGGTAAGATAGTTTTTAAAACATTTGCAGGAATAGAAGTATGATTGATCTTTGCTCCTAGTTTTTCTAATGCTTTTAAAGAATCATTAAAAGCGTTAACAATAGTTTTATTTTGTATACTATCAACAATTTCATCGATTACTGCAATATTTTTTCCTTCGATTGAAGTACCTAATAAACTTGTGTAATCATCAACTGGTTTGGTAGAAGAAGTTGAATCATTAAGATCTCTTCCAGCCAATAAATTTAAAGCATATGCTGCATCTTCAACGCTACGTGTAAAATAACCAATATGGTCAAGAGAAGTAGCAAATGGGAATAAACCAAATCTAGAAATGCGACTCCATGTAGGTTTCATACCTACTAAACCAGCATAGGAAGCTGGTTTTCTAATAGAGTCACCAGTATCACTTCCTAAAGCAAAAGGAACAATACCAGCTGAAACTACTGTTGCTGATCCAGCAGAAGATCCACCAACTTGTTTTTTGTGTGAAGGATCCCATGGGTTATATGTATAACCTTTATGTCCAGTCATACCAGTACCACCCATTGCTAATTCATCAAGAGTTGTTTTTGCAATTATAATTGCTTTAGCATCTTTTAATTTTTTTACAACTGTTGCATCAAAGACAGGTACATAATCTTTTAAAATTTCACTACTAGCAGTAGTTAATAAATCTTTAGTTGCAATATTATCTTTTACACAAACAGGAATACCCCAGAAAATATTATCAACTTCAGGTTCTACTAATAAACTTGCTTCTTTTAAAGCTTCTTCATCATTAAATGTTTCAATAGCATTATCAGGTGAAGCGTGTAACTCTTCAAGTGCCACTTTAACTAGTTCTAGTGGAGTAATTTCTTTATTAACCAAACACTTATGAAGTTCAACCAAAGTCATAGCTAAGTAATCCATATTATTGCACCACCTTTGGAAGACGTATTTGATTATCAATTACATCTTTTGCATTTTTTAAAGCATCTTCTCTTGAGATAGTTGCTGTTTCATCATCTTCTCTTAAGAAATCTGTATAACAGTTAAATGGAAATGTCATAGGTGTAACATCACTTAGATCAATATCATTAATTAATTTTAATTGTTCTAATGTAACATCAAATTCTTTAAAAATTAAATCGTATTGTTCATCAGTCATGTCAAACATTAAACCTTTTGCACATTTACGTAGAATTTCTTCGTTTAATTCTTTCATTTAAATCCCTCTACTTTCTAATAAGTTGCATGAATGTCTCTTCATCCATTGTTTGTATATTTAATTCTTGAGCTTTGGTTAATTTAGAACCAGCTTCAGAACCAAAAATAACATAGTCTGTACTTTTAGATACTGAAGAAGTAACTTTAGCACCTAAATCTTCTAATAAGTTAGTTGCTTCTTTTCTTCCCATCGATTCAAGTGTACCAGTTAATACTACAACTTTTCCACTGAAAATTGAATCACCATTTGTCGTAGTACTTCCCAAGTATTCAAAATTCAATCCTAACAAACGAAGTTCATCAATCAATAATACATTATGCTCATTATGGAAATATTCATAAATTGATGTTGCAGATACTTCACCAATATCTTGAACTTCTAAAAGTTCCTCTTTTGTCGCTTCTTTTAATTTATCAAGAGTTTTAAATGTTTTTGCCAAAACTTTTGCTGTCTTAACACCAACTTCTTTTATTCCCAATCCAAAAATTAATCTTTCTAAAGAATTACCCTTCGATTTTTCAATAGCATCAAATAATTTATCAACACTAACATTTGAGAAACCATCAATATTTATTAGTTCATTTCTTAGATTATAAAGTTTATAAATATCACTAATTGAATGAATGAATTTTTGGTTGAAGAATTGTTCACATACCTTTTCTCCTAAACCTTCAATATCCATTGCATCTTTTGAAGAAAAATGGATAAGTCCTTCAATATTACGCGCATCACAACTTTTATTCATACAAAAATGCATTGCATCTTTTTTTACTAGTGTGCTTCCACAAACAGGACATGTATCACACATTTTAAATATTCGTTCACTACCATCTCGTTTATCTTTAAGAGCATAAACAACTTCAGGAATAACATCTCCTGCTTTACGTAAAGCAACTGTATCCCCAATACGCAAATCTCTTTCAAGTATAAAATCTTCGTTATGAAGTGTTGCTCTTTGTATCATACTACCTTGTACTCTTACAGGAGATAAAACTGCATTTGGTGTAATTTTACCAGTTCTTCCAACAGTAAAAATAATATCTTCTAGTTTTGTGGTTACAACCTCTGGTGGAAACTTATAAGCTATCGCCCATTTAGGAGTTTTGGCAGTATATCCGATTTTATCATATAGATCCATATCATTGACTTTAATTACAATACCATCAATATCATATGGTAAATCTTTACGTTTTAAAGTATATTCTTTAACGTACTCAATTACTTCCTCAATGCCATTACAAATTCTTCTTTCGGGATTAGTTCTAAATCCTAATTTTGAAGCAAAGTCTAATGCATCACTATGTTTTTTTATTCCAAATTCTCTAGCATTAACAAAATAATACCAATAACCTTCAAGTCCTCGACTTGCAGCAACTTTTGAATCAAGTTGTCTAATTGAACCAGCAGCCCCATTTCTAGCATTAGCTAATAGTGGCTCACCATTTGCTTCTCTTTGTTTGTTAATTTTTTCTAGAGAAGCTTTAGGCATATAAACTTCCCCTCTTATTTCAAAAGGTTTATCTACATTAATATTTAAAGGAATTGATTTAATAGTAATTACATTTGAAGTAACATTTTCACCTGTATTACCATCTCCACGTGTAGCTGCATAATTAAGTTTTCCATCGACATAATCTAGGCTCATTGCTAAACCATCAATTTTCATTTCAGCCATGTACTCAACTTTTTCAACTTTAATAATTTCACGAACTTTACGATCAAAATCATATAAATCATCATCGTTAAAAGCATTTGCTAAAGAAAGCATCAATCTTTTATGCTTAATCTTTTCAAATTCACTAACTACAGCACCACCAACTCTTTGAGTAGGAGATAAAGGTGAGCGTAACTCTGGATGTTCAGTTTCAATCATTATTAATTCTTGCATTAGTCTATCGTATTCTGCATCACTTACAGAAGGATTATCTAATACATAATATTCATAGTTATATCTTTCCAAAGTTTTTGTAATATCCTCAACTCTTGCTTTTAAATCATTCATGCTTGAAAGTCCCCACCTTTCTTTACTAAATGTAACTTCACATGATTACCAACCATTGTTTTTCTTCCGTGATAATCAAAATCTACAATAATTAAATTTCCATCGACACCTACTACTTTACCTTCACCAAATACATCATGAGTTAAAATATCACCGATTTTCCAATCAATAGATTGCGCACTAGGAACGTTCATTGGCTTACTAGGTACCGGTGATTTAATAGGAGCATATAAAGAAGCTTTTGGAAAACCATCATCATCATTAAATGTTGAAAAACTACTTGGTTTATGAATTGATAATCCAGCTTCTTTAAAAAAACGAGAAATTATTTTTTGTGCTTGTAAAGTATAAGAATACTCTTTATTAGCACTAATATAAAGTTTCTTCATTGCTCTTGTAAAAGCAACGTAACATAATCTTCTTTCTTCTTCTAGACCTTCAAAAGGATTTTCTAATATTGCTCTTTCACTTGGAAAAACACCATCATTGAATCCAATTACAAACACATATGGAAACTCAAGGCCTTTTGCAGTATGAACAGTCATTAAAGAAACACTATCTGCGTTAGTAATATCATCTTGAGCTGTTAATAAAGCAACGTTTTGTAAATACTCTTCAAATGTTGAATCTGGATTATCATAAATATAGCTTTGAACATCATCAAATAAAGATTGAACGTTTTTAATACGATCTTCAGAATTTTCCTCATCTAAAGTAGCAAGATATTCATAATAATGAATTTCACGAATAAATTTTTCTAGCTTACTTGAATAAGCTTCTGATTTATCGACTAGTTGTAATTTAACATCTTCAATTTGATTAATTAAAGATCTTAAAGACATAACAGTTTTGATACTAATATTAGAATCACTCGAATTCCATTCTTGAATATATTGATAAATAGAACATTTAGCTTCTCCAGCTTCTTTTCTAATAGTGTCGACTGTTTTTTCACCAATACCACGTTTTGGAATATTGATAATTCTTAAAAATGCTACATCATCATTCGAATTAACAATTAAATTAAAGAAAGCAAGGACATCTTTAATTTCTTTTCTTTGATAAAATCTTAATCCACCATAGATAACATATCGTATTCTTTTTTGTGTTAAAACTTTTTCAAAAGGTAAAGTTAGATAAGATGAACGATATAAAATTGCTACATCTTTAAATGTAAAATCTTTATTGACATTCTTTAATTTTAAAATTTCACCAATAACCCAGTTAGCTTCTTCATCTGCTCTAAATCCGTTATAAGTAATAACATCATCACCATCATCGTTTTCAGTGAATAAATCTTTTTTAATTCTTAATTTGTTTTTATCAATTAATGTATTAGCAACATGTAAAATCTTTTTAGTTGAACGATAGTTTTCATTTAAAATTATTGTTTTAGTATCATACACCTTGTCTAAATCTAAAATGATTTTATTGTTTGCACCACGCCATGTATAAATTGTTTGGTCTGGATCACCAACAACAAATAAACAACACTTTGGACTTTTCAATAATTGAACAATTTGATATTGAATATCATTTGTATCTTGGAATTCATCAATTAAAATATGGTCAATTCTTTTTTGCCATTTTTCTCTAACTTCTGGAAAATTCTCTAAAATATATTTTGTTTTAAGTAATAAATCATCGAAATCTAAAGTATGCATAGCACGAATACGATTTTCATATTCAGCGTAATAACTTAAACATGTTTCTTCATCTTCATACTTACGGAAACCAATCTCAATATCTTCAGGATAGTATCCATTACATTTCTTTAGTGAGATATATCCTAATGTTAATTTAACAATTTTATCATTTCTCTTTTTACCATTATCAGCAGCAATGTCTTTAACAATTTTTTCTTTATCTTCTTCATCTAAGATTGTGAAATTTGAAAGATATCCTAAATGGTGGATTTCACTTCTTAAGAAACGAACACAAAAAGCGTGATAAGTTTGAATATATAATTTACTAGTAATATCTGGATTTAATTTAATAATCCTATCTTTCATTTCTTTTGCTACTTTATTAGTAAATGTAATAGCAAGTATCTTCCATGGATCGATTCCAAGTTCATTAATTAAATAAGAAATACGGTATGTTAAAACACGTGTTTTTCCAGATCCAGCTCCAGCAATAACACGAGCATGTTGAGCTGTAGTTGTTACAGCTTGGTATTGTTTTTCATTTAATAACTTTTTGTAATCCATACCTATACTCCAATCTTAAATATTTTACCACAAATCTAATATAGATTGGACAAAGAGTATAGACTTTTTTAAATTTTTATTAATAGTATTAATAATTAGTCTTCAATAAAATTATAAAAGACTTAAAAATTTTTCAATTTGTTCTGTTCCTAAATAATATGAAGAAATTTTTGCTTGTGTAATACTAATAAGCATTGGTGTTCCATATATAAAAATATCTTCACTTTTGGATATTCCTAATAAAGAATTTGTAATATCTTTAATTTTTATTGATTCATTAGTATCATCATAAAAATAAATATCATTTCTTTCTAGAGCTTTCTTAATAACAGTTTGTTTAATACTATTACAATGAGAACAATTCTCTTTATAGAAGTAGATATAATATGTTTCATTAGCAAAAGAAAAAATCTCTTCTTTATCAATTAGATAAATTGTAATATCACTATATTCATATTGAGAGGGCTCACTAATTTTTACTTCATTATTGGTTCTACATGATACTAAAAATAATGACAATAATACAATATATGCTTTTCTCAACAAAATCACCTCATATATAATTTAGATATAAAATTAAAAATTCCTAAAATGTGGTAAAATAAACTTGGTGATGATATGAAATACAAAGAGACACCTGTACAAAACTTAACTTTCATTGCATTAATGGCTGGTATTAATGTTATTTTTTGTTTATTGTGTAAATTTCTACCATTTTCAACATTAATTTTCACTTTACTATTACCATTCGTTAGTACACTAGTTATGGTTTTTTGTAAAGCTAGATACACACTTATTTATGTAATAGCTACATTACTTTTGACTTTAATTATAAGTCCTCAAGATGCATTATTTTATATACTTGCTCCAATGCTAAGTGGTATTATATTTGGATTTTGCTATAAACATAACGTTAATTATATTTGGACAATCGTTTTAGCTAGTATTTCAACAATTATCGTTTACTATATAACAACTCCACTAATTGAGTTAATTTTTGGAACACCAGTATTTGAATCTTTTAAAAAAATATTATTATTAAGTGAAGAACAAGCAAGAAATTATTATCCATCATTTGTCTTAATTACTTCCATTTTTCAAACATTATTATCTTTTATTATCATTAATAATGATCTAGCAAAATATATGAAATACAAAGCAAATCAGATGGTACCTTACAATATTTTAAGTATTCTTTCTATTTCAACTGGAAGTATTTCAATTATGTTACTTTTCTTTTACTATCCTTTATCATTAGTCTTCATGTTCATCTCTTGGTTTTTATCGATTTATCCATTTATTAAAATCTTTAAAAACAAAAAAGGGTGGTTAATAGTTTTAACTTTAATATTATCAATATTTATATTTGCTATACTTTATCCTTTAATAAATAAAGAATCAGCAATTTGTTTAATCTCAATTTTCCCTATAATAATTTCTATTATTTCGTTATTTATAAAAAATAGTAACCAACAAGACTCATATTTATTTGATAAATATGGAGCAAATGAGTAAAATAAAAAAAGTAGGTGATAGTTTTATGTTTGATATTCTAAAAACATGTCTATATGGATTATTAGCAATTGTGCTATCACCTTTCGTATGCTTATTTTTATTACTATACGCAGTTTATGGAGTATTTTTATTCTTATATATTTTAGCAAAAACTATCATTATAGATTTACGTAACATCTTTAATAAAAAAGGTGAATTTGTTAATCCTTTTAAAGAATTACCTGAAGATGTCTTGTGTCGTCAAATATTAGAACGTCAAAAAGAGGAATTACAAAATCCACAAGGAAATGAACCTAAAGAACAAGTTCAAAATATTATTTATCAACAAAATTTTTATGGAACATTCCCACCAAATATGCAAGGTGGTTTCCCAAATTCTCAAGGTATGCCTAATCCAAACAATATGATAAATAATCAACAACCTTTACCAGGTAATCAACAATTAAACAATCAAAATCCTTATCCATACGTAAATTATAGTCAACTCGAACAACAACAATTTAATGCTTTAGGAAATTCAACTCCTGGAAATAATGTCATCAATCCTCCAAAAAATGAAAATTCTTTAACTGATGACTTAGAGAATGATAAAGGAGGTAATAACAAATGATTACACTTGTTCAATTATCAGAAAACGATAAAAGAGTTTTAATAGCTCTATTTATTGGCCTCATTATTATCTTTGCTATCGTTGGTCTTTTAGTTCGTCATTTATTTGCTTCTTTTAATAAACAATCTCGTTTAGTAGACACTTTTATGTATGATTTAGTCAAACTAAAAATTGTCGAAGATACAAAACACTTTAAAAGGGTGGCTTATCACAAAAGTCGATATCATTTCTTCTCTAGATCGTGGAGACCAATTCTTATTATGACTGTAGGATGGGTTATAATTGGTGTTTATTGCTTAGTAGTCGGTGATGGAGATATTTCATTCTTATTCTCAAAAGATGAAGGATTCCTTACCTTATTCTTCTTATTTGACTGGAAAAATATTCCTAAAAATGAATTCTTTGGAATGAAGCTTCCTTCTGAGTGGCCTCCTATATTAGTAACGGAAGCTGGAAGAAAATGTACTCCTCAATTTCTCTATAATAATCCACGCGCATGGATATCATATTTATCAATACCATTATTATTTGTAGGTTTCATTTGGTATTTATGTACAGTATTTTGTTTAATAGCTCGTACTTATAGAATTAGAAAAATGTCCGTGGAAACTTTCATTAAAAATCTTGATAACTTAGCAGAAGGTAACGGAGTTACAAATACAGAACAAAAATAAATCATCACGACTCGTGATGATTTTTTTGTTCTTCTTCTT
This sequence comes from Bacilli bacterium, assembly GCA_051872335.1. Classification (GTDB taxonomy): domain Bacteria; phylum Bacillota_I; class Bacilli_A; order RFN20; family CAG-826; genus SUG2458. The sequence goes on from JBJEDT010000045.1 coordinate 68,260, forward strand.
TTTGTTTACGACGTTCTTCTTTTTTTATTCGTTTTGCTTCTTCTTTTTCCATTCTTTCTTTTTGTTTCTCCTGGAATTCATATACTTCTTGCATCATTTTTTCTTCAGGAACAAAAGTAGGAATAGCATCTTCAAAGCGATCCTTAAACCATAAGATATGTCCAGTTTTTGCAATACTTATTATATCAACAAGCCACATGAAAGGAATACCAAAAAAGAATAATAACGTTGCTAATAAAGTTTGAAAGAATCTTGCATTTCTAACACTTTGAGCTAAACGATAATAGCCCCACGTTAAATCTAATACAGGAAGCGCCATAAAAATTTTATAAGCTTTAGATCCTCTTTCCATACCAATAGCAAAATTTGACTTCATTAAATAATCCCCCTACGAACATTAATAAATGATATTACATCATCGATACTATCAATAATTTTATTTTCAGTTGCTTCGATTACAAATGTCATTTTACCTGAATCATATTCATTTCTAACTTGAGCTAAATCAAAAGAATGTTGTACTAAAGCTTTTTTAGCTTGACCGCCGATTATTCTACCACCTAATTCACGAATAAAGTAAGAAGTATCATAGCCTGCTAAAGTTCCTGAACCTTCAATTTGTTTAGTGAAAGCTGAATTAACAAATATTGAATCAATGATTTTATTAGTACTACTATCTTCAGCTACTTCAACCTTAATTACAAAACTAGTATTATATGAATCAACAACTTCCAATTCTTCGGTTTCATTAACAAGTTGAATATTAAATTTACTGCCATATGTATTTTGAAGAGTTTCAAATGCTTGAGTGTTTGAAACAAATACAAAATCATAATAATTTTTAGGTAATTTTTTAACCTTATTAACTGATATTACTAAACAAGGATTTGTTGAATACGAATATACTTTAATTTCTTTACGATATCCTTGCTCATCAGGTAACGTATATAAAGTATTTACATTTTGATTAGAACCACTTAAAACTCTAATACCTTTAGAATCTTTAGTTAAAATGTAATCTCCTTCATCTAAAGAATATAAATCTAGTCCTTCATTAACATATTTAGTGGCATCCTTTAAAGGATAAACTGTTTCATTACTTTTAGAAGCACTACAAACTGATACTATTTGTAATCCAGATAAAGGAACAAAGTTTAAAATATCAAACTTATCTTGAGAAAGATTTAAAGAATTACCATAAACAAAATAATCACCTAAATCATATGTTGATTCAAATAATGAATTATATCTATCTATTGATTTTGAAGCACTCATTCCACACAAAGAAACAATTTCATCATCATGAGCAGTAACCTTATCAAAAATTGATTTACCAACAAAGAAACATAAATAAAAACATAAAATTGAATTAATGACAATTAAAAAAGTACGTCCTCTACGTCTTGATTTTTGGCGTAATAAAAACTCTTTTTCTTCTTCTTCATTGTGCTCTTCTATTAAATCAGCCATAGAAGTACCTCCTTTTTCACTTTTTATTTCTTTCTTTAAATATATCAAAAATTTAATAATTAGTTAATATTTTAAAAATAATTATTTCTTGATTATGAAAGTATATATATTCATAAGAATTAATATTTAAAAAAATCACAAAACAATTTAGTTTTGTGATTTAAATAATTAAAATTCTTTTTTCATAAAATGCTTAAATATTTTTTTTACATCTTTACTATCAATGAATGGGTATAAAGCTTCAATATTAACATTTTGATATTTACCATCTATGTATTCATCAACAAATATTGATAATGCTTTCGAGGAAACAAATGGAACAATACTAACAATATTACTTAAATTTTCATCTAATGCTTTTTTGAAAAGAATATCACAATCTTCTGTACTTAAAAAAGGCATAATTGAGACAAGATCTAAATCTTTATATTCCTCTTTGTTTTCTATAATACCCATTACTAATTCATGGATATCTTCATCATCCATAAATGGTAACATTGATACTATTTTTTTTGTTTTAGGATTTTTTGAAGTATCTTTAAACATACCTCCTACTGAAGATAAAACATTTTTCGCTGCTCCTAGTGCATTATTAACTAAACTACTAATCTCTTCATGACTAAATTTGTTATTTTGACTAGTATCACAAGAATTAAAAGTAAAAGATTCTTCGTCAAAATTATCATCTTCATCTTCTTCCTCTTCTTCTAGTTCATCCATTCTGTCTTCATATTCATCATATGAATCATCAGTGAATACCAAATTAGATTCATCAATATTAACTGCTTCATCTAAAGAGATAGGAACAAATACTTCTTTTCCATTTTCAAATATTTTCTTTAATATCATAATTCTTTCTTCCTTTCCATATATTTCAATTCACTTGGTGTTAATTTTGGATATAACTCCTCTTTTTTACAAATCAATTTACCATCCTTGATTGCTCGAAGAATCATCATCCGTTCAAGTGGAGACATCTGATAAAAAACATTAGGTATATCAACTTCAATTTTCTTGTTTATAATACTATTTATGATATAAATACGATCATGGCCATTAAATATATTATTCATATCTATATCAAGTTCGTCATCCAAACATAGAAGATTTTCAATTGTTGTATTAAAAATTTTTGATAACTCTAATAATGATTCAATAGAAGGTATACCTGTTCCATTTTCCCACTTAGATAAATTTTGTCTAGTAACAAATAATTTACTTGCTAATTCATCTTGAGTTAAGTTCAACTTCTTTCGATATAACATAATTTTTTTACCAACCGATACAAAATCAATCATTACATCTCCTCCTTTCATCTTTATTATAAAAATTCAATACTATTAAGTCACGCAACGCGTAGTTGCAAAAAAGCCATAAAGTTTTTAGACTTTATGGCATTAATATTAGAATTTTAAATTGTTTGTAGTTCTAGGGAAAGGTTGAACATCACGAATGTTTTCAATACCTGTTACATACATTAGTAAACGGTCAAAACCAATACCGAATCCAGCATGTTTACAACATCCATATTTTCTTAAATCTAGATACCATCTTAATGGTTCAAGGTCCATTCCAAGTTCTTCCATTCTTGCTTTTAATAAATCATATCTTTCTTCACGTTGAGATCCACCAACTAGTTCACCAACTCCTGGAACTAAAAGATCAGCTGCAGCAACAGTTTTATTATCATCGTTGAGTCTCATATAGAAAGCTTTAATATCTTTTGGATAGTCAGTTAAAAAGACAGGACCGTTAACAACTTTTTCAGTTAAATAACGTTCGTGTTCGGATTGTAAGTCCATACCCCATTCAATATTTGAGTTTTCAAATTTATGTCCACCTTCAACTGCTTTTTTCAATAATTCAATACCTTCACTATAAGACATTCTCTTGAAGTTGGAATTTGCAACAAAGTTTAATCTTTCTAGTAATGTCTTATCAATAAATGAATTAAAGAATTCGATTTCATCAGGACAATTTTCTAAAACATATTTAATACAATATTTAATACAATCTTCAATTAAGTCCATATCATCTTCTAAATCAGCAAAAGCAATTTCAGGTTCAATCATCCAAAATTCAGCAGCGTGTCTTGTTGTATTTGATTTTTCTGCTCTGAATGTAGGACCAAATGTATATACATCACGATAGTTTAAACAAAATGCTTCAACTTGTAATTGACCAGAAACTGAAAGTGAAGCTGATTTTCCAAAGAAATCATTAGGATTTTTTAAATCAGTTACAACTCGGAATGCTTCACCAGCTCCTTCAGCATCATTAGATGTAATGATAGGTGTATGAACATATATAAAACCTTGGCTTTGGAAAAATTCATGAATAGCCATAGATAAAACATTACGAACACGGAAGACAGCATTAAATGTATTAGTACGTGGTCTTAAATGAGCTATTTCTCTTAAAAATTCAAAACCATGACGTTTCTTTTGTAAAGGATAATCAACATCACAAGTACCATCAACAACAACACTCTTTAATTGAATTTCAAATGGTTGTTTTGCTTCAGGAGTTAACACAAAAGTACCAATAATGCTAATAGCAGCACCAGTTTGGATTTTACTACAAGCATCATAATCTTCAGTTAAATCTTTAGAATAAACTAATTGAGCATTCTTAAAGAAAGTTCCATCATTAAATTCAATAAAACCAACAGAACCATTATCACGATTAGTTCTAACCCAGCCTTCTAATTCAACTTCATGAATGGATTCTTTTTCAAGTGAATTACCATAACGACATGTTTCATATAATTCTCTTACAGTTTTAAATTCTTCCATAGTTTTTCCTCCTTAGATTATTCCATTTAGTATTTAATATTATAGTAATATAAATTAATATTATCAATTTAAAAATAGTAATTTTTTATAAGTAATTTTATTTAAATTCATTATATTTATCAATTTGCCATGAAGGATCAACTGATAAAGATGAATCAGCAAATAATTTCTGTTCATATAGTCTTAAAGCAACTTTAGCAATCATCGCTGCATTATCAGTACAGCACCACATTGGTGGGATAATAACATCAACACCTGTACCTTCTAATTTAGAAGTAATTTGCTCTCTTAAATATGAGTTAGCACTTACTCCACCTGCAAGAACAACTTGTTTGACGTTATATTCTTTTACTGCTCTTAAAGCTTTTTCTATAACCATACCAATTGCCGTTTCTTGGAAAGAACAACACAAATCATCACGATTTATTTGTTCACCTTTTTGTTCTAATTTATGAGCAAGATTTATAACACTAGTTTTTAAGCCCGAATAAGAAAAATCATAAGATTTATCATTCATTGGTGAAGGTAATTTATATGTATGTTTTCCAAGTTTTGCATATTTATCAATTGGAATTCCTCCTGGATAAGGTAATCCCATTACTCGAGCTACTTTATCATAACACTCTCCAATAGCATCATCTTTAGTCTCACCAATGATATTAAAGTTAAGATGATCCTTCATAATAACAAGTTCGGTATTTCCTCCAGAAACTACAACTGCAAGTAAAGGGAACATTAAAGGTTTAATATATTCGTTAGCATAGATATGACCAGCTAAATGGTGTACAGGAATTAAAGGCTTTTTATATAATAAAGCAAGTGTCTTTGCAGCTTGTAATCCAACATGAAGTGCTCCAATTAATCCAGGTCCACGAGTAACAGCAAAAGCATCAATATCTTCAAAAGTTAAGTTTGCTTTTTCAAGTGCTTCTTTTAATACAATTGCTATATTTTCACAATGTAATCTAGAAGCAATTTCTGGCATTACTCCACCATATTTTGCGTGAACTTCAATTTGAGTTGAAACAATATTTGCTAATAATTCTTCTCCTCTTACAATAGCTACAGCCGTTTCATCACAGCTTGATTCAATTGCAAGAATTATTGGTTGTCCCATATATTTGTACCTCCTTTCACCATATAAATAGCATCTTCGCCATCATCATAATAATGTTCTTTGATTGTAATTTTTTTAAATCCAATATTTTCATAAAATTTAATAGCTGGAGTATTACTTACTCTTACTTCTAAACTAATAGTAGATACTTCTTCTTTATCCATTTCTTTAAAAGCTTCTTCCATTAATTTAAAACCTAAATGTTGTCTACGATATTCTTTCTTAACAGCTATTTGACAAATAGTTGCACTATCAAATGTAACCCAATAGTTTATAAAACCTTTACATATATTATCTTCATAAATTGCTAATATTCTTGAAAAAGGATTGTTGGTTAATTCAGACATTAGTTGTTCTTCACTCCAAGGAGACTTAAAACACTCTTGCTCAATCTCGACAATATCTTTTACAAGTTCTTGATTAACTTTTCTAAATGTAATCATAAATTAATCCTTTAAATAAACTGGAGTTAAACCTAATGTATCTTTAACAGGTTCTAAATGTTTTGCTAAATCAAATAGTCCTTCAAGAATATCAATACTTTGACCTTCTAATTCAAGATGAGATAAATCACCACGTAATACATAATCTTTATGTTCATTAATATATTCTAATAATTTATCATTAGTCATAATTTGATCTTGTAAAATAACTTTCTCACCATCATAAGCACCAACATAAGATCTTCCACTACGAGCATTTATAATACAAATGGATTTATTATTTCCATCTTTCATTGCATGTAAAGAAGAAATAGCATATAAAGGAACATTTAAAGCTAAAACCATAACTTTAGCAATAGTTAAAGCAATTCGAACTCCAGTATAACTGCCAGGTCCAATAGAAACAATTACAGAAGCGATGTCGTTTCTTCCAAGTGAATTCCTATTCAATAAATTCTCTAATTCAGGTATCATTAATTCACTTTGTCTTTGCCAAGCTTGATAACTAATTTTATCTATAATTTTTTCTTCATTTGCAATTGCAACTGAAAGAAATTCATTTGATGAATCTAAAATAACTTTTACCATATTAATTCATCTCCTTTAAAGAACTAAAAAATTCACTATATCTTTTTGAATTTGTTTTAAATGTGATTTCTCTACTATTATCACCAATATTTAAAATTACTACTTCTAAAATATTAGGTGGAATAAGTTTTTCAATAAAGTTAGGCCATTCGATAACACAAACTCCTTTTCCCTCTATAAATTCTTCTAAACCAATATCAGCATTAACTCCATCTTCTAAGCGATATGCATCAATGTGAAATAAAGGAATTTTAGCTTCAAAGTAACATTTCATTATATTAAATGTTGGACTTGATACTTTTTCTTTTACTCCAAGTCCTAACGCGATTCCACCAGTAAAAGCAGTTTTTCCAGCTCCTAAATCTCCAGATAAAGTAATAACTGCACCAGGAAAAAGATAAGATGACAAAAGTGATCCTATTTTTTTTGTTTCTTCAACTGAGTTTGTTTGTATCTTAATTTCTTCCATGGTTTCACCTCGAATATGTATTATAGCACTACAAATTTAAAGGATTAATAATTTTTATCTTTACCAAAATGTTCATCTAAATAAGCAATGAATTGTTTATAGTATTCATCAATTTTTTGATCAACAAAAGGAAATTCTTTTTGTTGCATTAATGAATATATATAATCAACTTCATTAGTTAAAACTTTATCAAGTCTATCACTATATTGATATTTATTTTTATGTCTACTATATTCATTTTCATCAAGAACCTTTATAGTTCCATTATGAAAAAGTTTTAAATCTAAATCATAATCAATATATTTAACAATATCTTTATCAATTAATGTTGGTGAAGCAATATTACAATAATAACTTATTCCATCAGTTTTTATCATTGCAATTACATTAAACCAATCACTAAATGAAAAAATAGTAATAGCTGGTTCACGTGTAAACCATCTTCTTCCATCAGCTTCAGTAACTTTTGTTTTCTTACTACCAATGACTATATAATCTTCATTAATATCTAATACTAATCCATTGTCCCAACAACGATGTAATGAACCATCATGTTTATAACTTTGGATTTGTACCCAATCTCCTTTTCTAATCATTTATATCAACTCATTTCTTAAAGAAAATATCAAAATTATTATAATGCTCCTAAATATAAAAGTCTATTTAATTATTTAATGAACATTATCATAATTATGCAATTTAAAACCACTTCCGAAAAGAAGTGGTTTTGTTAGAAAATTCTATTATTCGCCTTTGTAATTCCAAATTACCTCGTAATTCATTACGTTCCAGTCACTAGCCCAACCAGATGGTTTGGATTCAGCTTCACATTTAATAACAAAATTATCAGAATATATATGATCAAAAACATAAGGTTCGGAAACTGTAGATTAAATACTATAAAACTTTGTAAAATTTAATATTTCATTTATAATGATTTCAGAAATAGAAAGGAATATTTTATGAAATATTATTCAACAAAAACAGTAGCACAACTATTAGGTGTAACTTCACAAACTCTTAGAAACTGGGATAGAGAAGGAAAACTAAAGCCATCATATATTAAAAGTAATGGATACAGATATTATTCTGAAGATTCAATATTATCATATACTCAAGAAAGAAAAACTAAGAAAACTTTAAATGTTATAGGATATGCAAGAGTATCAAGCCAAAAACAAATCGATGATTTAAATAGACAAATTGAAAATCTCGATACCTATTTGAAATCAAAATATGATACATATGAAATCATTAGTGATGTAGGTTCAAGTATTAATTATACTAAGCCAGGTTTACAAAAGCTTATTGAAAAAATAAATCGTAAAGAAGTCGATTTAATAGTAGTTTTATATAAAGATAGACTTCTTCGTTTTGGATTTGAATTAATAGAGTATTTTGCTGCACTAAATAATGTTAAAATCGAAGTACTTGATAAAATTAATAAAAGCGAAAATCAAGAACTTGTAGAGGATTTAGTACAAATTGTTACAGTCTTTTCTTGTAAACTTCAAGGAAAAAGAAAATCTAAAACTAAAAAAATATTAGATGATTTTGTTAAAAAAATGAATGATATTAATAATTAATATACTAAAAGTTTCTTTTAAATTACTATAAAACTTTATAAAGAAACTAACACAAAACCCACATTTTATGGTATAATATATTTAGAAAGGTGGGATATAGTGTACACATATAAAGTAATGATTCATCCTAATAATAAACAAGAAACAAAAATCCGTCGTACTTTAAATAAGTGTATTGAATGTAATAATATAGTATTTGATTTTTTAGATTCATTTGTAAAAAATAAAAAGAAGTTCCCATCATGTAGTGAAGTTAGAAAATGGTTTACCATACAAAAGAAAATATTAGATAATGAAACTATTTCAAAAAGAATCAATATGACTAAAAAAGAAATGATTGAAAACCATTTAGATGTTTTGTTTTATGACGTTTCAAATGATGCATTAAAACAAGAAATTAAAGACACATATAATTCATTTATTAGATTTTTTAAGAAATTATCAAAATATCCTGTAAAGAAAAAATATCAATCATATCGTAAATCTTTCTATGTTGATCCATATAAAATTGAATTTACAGATAGAAAAGTAAAACTTGAAAAAATAGCTAATAATCAAAAAGAAAATAGAAGAGTTTTAAATTATGTCTCATTAGCAGAGAGAGGTAGAGTCCCTTTAAACTGCAGATATTATAATCCAAGAATAATTTTAGATGGAGACAAATTTTTTGTTGTGGTTTCTGTAGATGACGAATATGCTCCAAAAAAGGAAAAAAATGTTAATAAAGATAAAACCATAGGAATAGATGTAAATATAAGTTCTATCGTGACAAGTGATAATGTTGTTTATAAAAGTGCCACGAAACTTGAAAATTATATAAAGACAAAAAAGAAATATAAAAGAATGCAAAGAAAGTTATCAAGAAAATCATTAATAGCAAAATCTTATAATAAGTTATTAAGTCAATCAAGAAATTATCAAAAAACAAAAAGGAAATGGCGAAAATATAAAGATCGACTACTAAATATTCGCAATGATCATATTGATAAAATTATTATTGATATAATTTCTTTAGTTCCTTATAAAATATGTGTTGAAACGTTAGATGTTAATTCAATGAAACAACATAAAAAGGGAAAACATAATGATATAGCAAGAGGAATACAAGAAAATCCATTTAGAAAATTTTTAAATTTATTAGAAGAAAGAGCAACTAAAAAAGGTATTGAAATTATCTATGCAGATAAATGGTATGCATCTAGTAAAACTTGTAGTAAATGTGGAAATATTAAAAATGACTTAACTTTGAATGATCGAGTATTTGTATGCCCTAAATGTGGACTAAAAATAAATAGAGATTATAACGCAGCTATTAATTTAAATAACTATATTAAAACAAAATAATATAAATCATTATACGCATACGTTCATGCGAAATTAACGCCTTAGGAGAGTTAAAACCAACTGTTTTTTACTAAAAAGCAGGGCTCATTGAATAAGGAAACAAACCTAAATTTCTATACTTTTATGGAGTTTTATAAGTTTTGTGGAACGGTTTCATTGTTGTAACACTAGCTGGAATTACAATTTCATCAAAAGCACAATTTGTAAATGCTCCTGTATCAATCGTTTCAAGAGTATTAGGTAATTCGATTTTTTCTAAAGTATAACATTTTCTAAAAGCATATTGTCCAATATATACTAGTGAACTTGGCAAAGTAATATCTACTAATTTATCGCAAGATTCAAAGGCTGATAATTGAATACTTTCAAGACCTTCAGGCAAAATTACTTTTGTTAAATATTTACCTTTAAAAGCACTACCACCTATTTGTTTAACAGGTAAATCATTATAGGTAGGTGGTACATTTAAGTAATTATATTGAATACTCATTTCACCATCAAATCCTGTACAAATATAATGAGTTTTATCTTGACTTAATTCATATCTTAAGTTCTCTGTGTACCCTAGTACTTCTTCCTTATCACTATCACACCCTGAAACTGAAAATAATGAACAGATAAGTAAAGGTAAAATTGGTAAAAGTTTTCTTTTCATAAAATAGTTTTCTCCTTAAAAATTAAATACTTTATTAAGAAATAATTTAAACAATAAAAATTAACTATATAAATATCATTATGATTATTTCATCATAATATGAAATTACATAGCGCATATGATTACGAATTTTTCTTTATTGCTTTATTTATAATTTAATTATAACTTTCCATTTACTTATTGTAAACAAGATACAAGCAAAAAACTAATTTATTTAGTAAAATCTATATCATATCGAGTACCACGAGAAAAGAGTACTCCATTAGTTAATTCAACTTGTAAAATGATTGTATTTTCATCTTGGAAATTATTATGTCCATTATCAATCCAACTTGAAAAAGCTTTTCTTAATTTATCAGCTATATTTTTATTACTATCTTTACCAAAATAACCTAGATTAATGCCTGTTCCAGAAGCTGTAAACCATTCTCCACATAATGACACATTTGGATTTGCTTCAATATGTTTCATCTTTGAAGATAATGCATAAGTAATAACATAAAATGAACCATCTTCATAATAAGCATTGACAGCTCTTACATATGGCATATTATCTTGAGATGTAGCTAACGCCATCAACGAATCTTTTTGAAATCTTTCATTCATTATCTTAGCTGTTTGATCATTTAGTTTTTCCATGTTAATTTTCCTCGTATCTTTATGTAATTATTTTATTATATTTCTTATCTAATATAAACATATCATTATCAAATGGCTTGTTAATTAAAACAATTAAGTAAGATATTAAGTAAGATTTAAGCAAGATGATAGGTAATTTATGATAAAATATTTATGCCTAAAGAGGAGTAGCTTTATGTATAAACCATCATTTTCAATAAGCGCAACAATGTTAAACCATTCAATTTTAATTGTAGAAAAATTAGTTAAAATTGAATCACTTAATTCTTTAGAATCAATGAATATTTTGAGAAGAAATAATAAAATTAACTCTATTCACTCTACACTTGAAATAGAAGCTAATTCTTTGTCACTAGGTCAAGTAAAAGATATACTATCAGGACACTTAGTAATTGGACCACAAAAAGATATTCAAGAAGTCAAAAATGCTTACAAAGCATACGATATGATTGATCAATTTGATGGCTATAAAGAAAAAGATTTATTAAAAGCACACGGTATACTTACATACTTAGTTGATGAAGAATCAGGAAAATATAGAAACCATGCTGAAGGAGTTAAGGACGGAGATAACGTCATCTTTATTGCTCCATCCGAAAAATTAGTTCCTCAATTAATGAGTGATTTATTTAAATGGCTAAAAGAAGATGATGAGACACCATTACTTATTAAATCATGTATCTTTCATTATGAATTTTTATCTATTCATCCTTTTGGTGATGGTAATGGTAGAACAGCTAGATTATGGCAAAATGTACTGCTTAATAAATGGAATAAAACATTTCAATATGTTCCTATAGAAACAAGAATTAAAGAATATCAAGATGAATATTATAATTCAATATCTCAAAGTCATATCAATGGTAACTCTAATGTATTTATTGAATTTATGTTAAAAGTTATTGATGAATCATTAGATGAAATTTTAATGGTTGCAACTAAAGAACCAAATAGTATATCTGAACAAGTTAATCGTTTACTTAATATTTTAGAATTTGATATCCCATTATCGGCAAATGAAATAATGTCTAAATTAGGTATTAAATCAAAAGAAACTTTAAGGGCCACTTATTTAAATCCTGCTATAAAAAATGGACTTGTAAAAATGACTATTCCTGATAAACCAAATAGTAAAAACCAAAAATACTATAAATAAATCATACTTAATAAAATATAAAAAATGGGAATTGTCCCATTTTTTATTATTCTATTTTAAATAATTTAATATAGTATAGATTTGCTGTATCAGCTTTTGTAATTGTATGACTTCCTGCTTCTAATTCTTTAGTAAATATACCTTCAGTAAATGTATATTTAGTACCATCTATTTTTATATTTGTACTTGAACTATTAAATACAAGAGTTAAAGTCATTGAGCTATCAATAGTAAAATTTATCGAAGTTGATGATTCAATCTTTAAACATTGAGTCAATGTTTTATCTTCATAAGTTACAGTTCCTTTACTTGTAGAAAGATTACCAGTGATTGTAAAGAAACTACTTGTTAAACCTAATTCTGTAAAATTATGTTCTATACTTTCATTAATAACAGGATCAGTATAAGTATTTCCTTCTTCACGTTCTTCTGAATCTGATGGATTACTTTCTCCTCCTTCACTAGGAGTTTGTGAAGAAGTATTATCAAAGCCAACTTCAACAAGTGAAGATTTATAATTATCTAACTTAGTTTTTAAAGCTTCATTAACACCATAATCAGCATCATCAACTACACTGAATTCAAATTTAATATCTCCTCCATCAAGACGGCCTGCATTTTCAATTACATCTTGTTTTGCCTCTTCAGGAGTTTGAACTTCATATTCATACATTTGTAAACTGTTAGTATCAAAATTGTCATAAGTTTTTAATCCTTTATATGTTGTAACAGTTGACGGAACTTGTTCATCTCGAGAACTTACAACATATGCATCAAATTGAGTATTATCTTCTGAATAAGAAACAAATCTAGTTGCACCTTCTATATAGTTGTTAAAGGCTTTAATGATTCCACCGTCTTCACCAGAAAATGTACCAACATTACCATTTGCAATATCAGATCCTTGTTGAGAAATTAACATTGGATACTTACAGTTTCTAAAATAGTTAGCTTCGGCAAAAACACTACCACCAGTAGTATTTCCAATTCCATATTTAGCATTACCATCATAGTAATTATTGTAAACGTGAGCACTATATAATCTTACTCGAGGATGTCTTGAATCAGAGTGGTCAAACCAGTTATGATGATACGTAACTAAATAACCATTTTCTCCATCATTATTACCTAGTAAACTACATTTTCCAGAATCAAAGAAATGATTATAAGACATTGTTATGTAATTTGATTTCTTACAATCAAGAGCTCCATCACCCTTATTTTGATCACTATCTCCTCCAGGTTTACCATAAAATAAATCATTATGATGAACCCAAATATATGTATTACTTTGTTGAATACCAATGTTATCTCCTTCATCAGCATCCGTATTCATAAAGCCAAGGTTTTTAACTTCTATATTACAAGCATTTTTAATTCTAATACCCCAACCATTAATAGTAGCATCATCACCAACACCTTCTAGTGTCATACCACCATCGTATTTATTGTTACCATCAATTACAATGTCACCCGATAAAGTAATAGCAGGGTCATTAATTTCACCAATTAATCTTATAGAGATTGGACGATTGTCTTTTCCTTTTTTAAAACCATCCAAGATACTTTGTAAGCCAATAAGAGTTTCACTATTACTTCCAGTAACAATATCACATGTAATCGTATCTTTATTTTCATTTGTAACATATAAAACAATAGCATTGTCTTTTAATGTACCATCTTTTTTATATGCTCCAGGTACATGACCATTAGAAAAAGAAAAGCCTTCACGATTTTGTGCAGTAACTTTTATATTTTCAATAGTCGAAAAATTATCTTCATTTAAGCCTTCATCTTCATAAAGAGAAGTTATTTTTACTTCATAAAATCCAGGTGTTAATCCTAAAATATCAGCACGCATATGATGTTCATACTCTCTAATTAGCATATCATCGATTTTTATATATTCATCTGTAGAACCTTGTATTCTATAAGATACTTCAAAGCATTTGGTAGAACTTATTTTTGAAAAGTTAACATAAAGTCCTTCTTCATAACCTTTAACTTTAAGTATATCTAAAGTACCTTTCGTGATGACTTCTTTTTCTTCTTCAATTGGTTCTTCTTGTTCATCACTACAAGTATTATCATTATTTGTTTCTTCATTTGAAATATTAGAATCTTCATTATCTATTGAATTATCTACTTGATTATCATTAACTTTACATCCTAAAAGAGATGAAGTAGATAAAATGAATAATAATGGTAAAATAAATCTTTTCTTGTGCATAATTATAACTCCATAAATAAATTTTATTAATTTCTAAAATTATTAACAATGTACTTAATGCACAAAAAATAATATTCCATAAATTTGCCTTTTTTCTATATTTATATTAAACTAAACTTGTTTATTGTTTAGTGAAAGGAATTGAATTATGTACCCTGAATTATATGGATATCAACACATTATTTATTTAATCATTTTCTTTGGTTTATCTATTTCTTCTTTAATATTAATAAAGAAATATGTGAAATCAGAAAAGACTTTATCTATTATTTTAAAATCTTTAGGTGGAGCTTTATTAATTTCTATACTCTTAAATAGGTTTAGTATCTTCTATTTTAAATCTAATCCACATGATCCTAAACTTTTATTACCTGATTCATATTGTGGATTAACAAGTTTAGTTTTAGCTCTTGCTGTATTATTTGGAAAGAAAGATAATTATGCTTATCATTATTTATGGTTAATGGGCATCCTCGGTGGAGGAATTACTGTTTTTTATCCAGACTTTATTGGACAAAATCAATCTTTCTTTTATCTTCCAACTATTAGTGGTCTTCTTCACCATTCTATAACTCTTTATATTTGTGTATATTTAATTATTTTTGACTTTGTTCATATAACATATAAAAAATGGTATTGTACATTAATTGGTTTTGCTTTCTATATGACTTACGCTGTATACCTAATTTCACTAATTGGTATTGATGATGCACTTCATATATTTACACCTTTACTTTCAGGAACTCCTTTATATGCTTGGTTCTTATCAATCTTATATGCTGTTTTATACGCAGTTATTTTATTAGTTATTGAACTAGTTAGAAATCATTTGAATAAAAAAGCACAAATTAATGAAGTCGAACCTAAATAACTAATACAAAAATTAAAGACACTTACTTTCAAAGCAAGTGTCTATTTTTTTACTCTTTACTTTCAGGTTCTTTTACTACAACCTTAGCTTTTGGCTTTCTAGTTGGTTTTTTTACTTCTTCAACTTTAGAAGAATCATCTAAAGAAGGTTCTTTATTTTCTTCTACTTCAGGAGCTTTTGCTTTTTTTGTTCTTGGTTTTTTTACTTTTTCTACTGAAGCTTCTTCTTTATCTTCTTCTTTATCTTCTAGTAGTTCTTCAGCTTCTTTTGTAATTTTACCATTAATTGCTTTTTTAAGTTCTTTTACTAAATGACCTAGTTTTACTGTATCTTCTTTATATTGATAAGTTGGTTCAACTTTAAATGGATCAAGTAAAGGTAAAACCATCATGTCATTAGTGTAAGATAAACAAACATATAAAGCATTAGATTTAATACAAAAACAAATATCTTCTAATAATGAATTAGGTTCAAATGCTTTAATTGCATCAAGAACACCTTTAGTTAGTACTTTATTAAATTGTTTGTTTGATGACCAAACAATAATATTTGAAGGTTGACCAGGAACAATAATTTGGTCTAAGCCATCTAAGTCATTAGGTCCTGCTCCATTTTGAGCTTCAGGTCCCATATAGACAAGAGTTTTACCATTAACCTCTTTATCTAATTGAATCATAAAATATTTTCCTAAAAAGGCTGTTTCAGTTACTTTATTTGTTGTTACTCGAGCAACGGCATCAGCTGCTTTAAAATATAATCCACCAACTTGTCCATAAATTGAATTACGAGATCCAAGGTGAGTAACGTTTAAAACAAATCCACCATTTACAAATTCTTCAGGTTGAAGCTTTTCAAATGGATGAGAAACGACATCAACATAATCTACATTATTGTTAAATACAAATTTTGTTTGAGTGTTATAAAAATAATCAATGTAATCATTTGTCATCTTATCAACTTTTTTACGTTTCATAGATGAATAAACAATTGTAAAAATAATTAATGCAACCATTACAATCAAAGCTATAACAATATATTTCATTAAGAAAATATAAGTTAAAATTAGAGCTAAGAATGTAACACCTAATATAACACTATTAATTACTTTTTGCTTATTGTATTCTCGAGCAAATAATAATCTTTTTTCTTCAATAGCAACATATAATGGATCATCACTAATATGAACTTCTTCAATTTCAGTTTCTTTTTTTTCTTTTTTCATAATTTCAGTCCTTTCGCTGTTGATAGTATTATACCACGCAATTATATTTTTTAAAGATAAAGTAAATAGACAAATATTTAAATTAGTCTATATATTAAAATAAAAATCTCATGACATTAATAAGTACATAATAGTGTTAATTATTAGACTATTTTTAGTTTTTACATCTTTATTATAAATTTCTCCAATTATGTCCTTAGTATATAATTGTTTTGAAGTTAAATCATCAAACTCAATCGTCTTAAGAAATCCGCCTCCAATAATATAAGAATTAAACTCTTCATAAATATTGTCATTAATTTTCTTGTTAAAATATTTCTTCATTTCAAGATATTCAGAAAAAACTAATTGATAAGTATCAAAAGAAATATATCTTCATGTTAATTTAGTTGAAATCTCATTACTTAAAAGATATAAATTAGATCCAGTTAAGAAAATAGAATATTCTTTAATAATAAATTATCATATTCAAATTCAGTACTTTTTTATATACCATTTGGAATTATCATATATACTTTCGAATCCAGAAACAATGTTAGTTTTACTATTTGATATTCTTGAAAGAAAAGTAATTTATGAACTCTTTCTGCATCTAAAATATAAAATGATATACGATAGTAAAAACAAGATAAAAAATGCAGATAATTTCATAAATCCTATTAGGGATTTTCTTGTTATTTTTAACAAAAGATGAAGATTTTTAAGACGAATATAATTATTTTTTATATATGATTGTCCTGCTTCCAACTGAACTGCAGATTATTTTTTTTGATTTTCGAATAATTATTAATTTTTTAAGCATCCAATAGGTACCACATATACCCCGTTTTCATCAATGTAAGCTGTTTGTGTAGCTGTAACAATCATTAAAAATGAAGGCTTTGGATGATTTTTATTATCAATATCATTAGCCAATTCAATTAGTTTCTTTGACGCCGCTTCTATTTCTTCTTGATTACATAACTTTACTTCAACAAGTGCCCATGATTCATCTTCAAACACTATAACAGCGTCCGCTTCCCTTTCTGCTTTATCTCTATAATGATACACATTGGCTTCAATTGAGTCACAGTATATTCTTAAATCTCTTATAACTAATGATTCAAATAGTAGACCAAAAGTATTCATATCTAAAAACATATTATCTTCAGAAAGATTTAATGCCGCTGCTGCAATAGAAGGATCAACAAAATGCCTAGTATTTTTAGTTCTTATTGCGGTTTTGCTTCTTAAATTAGGATTCCAAGCTTCTAGTTCTTCAATAACAAATAATCTTTCTAATGCTAAAATATATTTTTTAAATGTATCCTTATCCAATTCATCTCCATTTGATTTTGCATCTTCTCTAATGGTTTCATTTGATGCTTCTGATGAGATACATCTAGAGTAAGATCGTAATATTTTTTTAGCCCTATTTATGTCTTTTCTTAGTGGAATATCAGAGAGTGAGAAAATGTCTTCATTTACTAATCCACTATAAAATGTTTTCACTTGTTGAAGGGCAATATCTTTTTCTTCACCAATCGAAAGAGGCCATCCACCGCGGCAAATATAAAAAGAATAATCATGCAAAGTTTTATCACATATAGTAGGTTTAAAAATGCCATCTTTAAGTCCTAGCAAAGATACACTCCCGTTGCTATCCCCGGTCTCATAAAGAGACATAGTTCTCATAAGTTTCTTTATTATTCTCCCTGTGCCAGTATGTTTTTCATTTTCTTCACCATAGAAAGATTTATCAATAGTTGCATCAGTAACACTCCCTGTCAATATGAATTGTCCAAATGTTCCATTTTCATCTATTTTTTCTTTCAAGCTATTCCAAATAAAAGAAATTATTTGCCATTCATCAATTAATAATGGCTTTTGTCCATAATCTAATAATGTCTCAGGTGATTGTTTCGCAATTGGAACGAATTGGTCTCTAACACTTTTTTTCATTAAATCAATTGTGGTTTTTGCATATCGTCTAGCAGTTCTTGATTTCCCACACCACTTTGGACCTACGATTTGTACTGCACCAACACTTCTTAAGTAAAATTCGAGTTGTTTGTCAAATAATCTATCTATATACTTTTTTTCCATATTTTAACCTCATAAATATTATACACCTTTATAATTTAACCGCAAGTTTGGATTAAATTAAATCGCAAGTTTGGCAAGTGATAAATCAATATTTTGGAGTTTAAATTATGAATAATAAAATTACCAATTAATCTATTTGATATACAAATTTTTAACGAAGAAAAAAATTAACGGGTTTAACACTTGTATCAAAGTCTTTCTTTGAATATGATAAAGTTAACTTGCCAAACGAAAAAGCGTATATACATTTAGGAAAACTCCTATTTGTAACTACGCTATTTTTATACGGAAATAAAATCCTTAATGATCTTGATACTTTTATTAAGAATATAAACTAAGCTAATTCAATATTCCAAACAATATTATATGTAATTTCAAAATTTGGATAAGATTCACTATTAAGTGGAACTTCTAATCTATAAGATTCATCTAAAATTGGCTTTCCGTCATTTTCTTTTATTATTGAAACCTTAAATGATGGAACTTCATCAAGAAAATATTCATCATTCTTACTTGTTGAAAAACTTCCACTAGAAGCAGTAAATCCTATACTTTCTTCATTAGTTTTATTATATTCATATATCTGAAAATCGATTGGTAACATTCCTGAATATTCAGCATTTTGGTCAATTGAATAAGTTATATTATTAAATGTAAGAGTCTTTTCAGTTTCATTACCTATTGTAATTTTTCCTAAACTAGAAAGATTAGGAAGCTTTGTTTCAAAAACTTGAGTTGCTTCATCAACTGATGTAGGAATATTTTCACTCACATTGAACTTAGCCCAATCAATTTTATTATTGTTGAGTAGTCCTTGAATTAGTTCATCATAAGTAACTGTTTCTCCATAAATACTTAAGTCACTTGAATTTAACCAATCATTTAATAAATCAGAATTTCCTGCGACATCATAAGCTACATTTGCGTAAGAAGATTCAAAATCATATGAGGCATATAAAGTTGTTTCATACAAACTTGCTTTAACACCAGTATGATTGTTATTGGAACAAGATGGTAATAATATTGTTGGAATAAATAAGAATAGTGCAAATCTAAAATTATTCTTTCTCATAAAAGCCTCCATTTATAATTTAATTTTACTAAATTAGATACATTAATGCAAATTTTAGTAAAGTCTTGACTTTGCTTCATACAAAATAAAAAAATCATATATTATTATTTCAAACCGTAATAATATATGATTCTTGTTAATATTTAGTTTAATAATATAAAATCAACAAAATATACTAAAGCTAAAGGAATAATAATAGTAATGTTATTTTACTGGATATAATTTATTGATTTTAGCAATAGGTATGAATAATAATTCCATTGCTACAAGAGATACTGCTCCAGTTACAAAAACATAAATATAATTATAAGCTGCTGCTGCAACTAAAGTATAACCATAGTTAACCATAGAAGAAACACTTGAACCGATAAATCTAATTACTGAAGCACCAATTACTCCAAAAGCAATATAAAGGAATCCAAGTTTAGAATATCCTTTTTCATTATCGACAAAACATAATGGTTTAAAAAATCCAAGAACTGCACATCCTCCAAAGCCTATTAAGTAGTCAAATGGATAAGTATTAAATCCATAACCATCAGTAATACATGTGATTAAACCATAGATAAATGCAGAAGCAATAAATGCTTTTGTTGGTCCTTTTCTTAAAGCAATTACAAATAAAGGTATTAATCCAAGATTAATTGAACCACCAGTTGCTCCAATTTTAATATTTATAAATTGAAGTACAATTGCTAAAGCTGATAAAACAGCAATTTCTGACATATCTTTAACATCAATTGTGTCTTTTGATGAAGCAACTGAGAAACACATAATAGCTGAAGCAAATGCGAAAATTGAAGACCAAGTACAACCAAATGTGATCTTTGTTTCAGCACAAGAAGCTACATCTTCCCAAACCCAAGCATAATCTGCATTAAAGTTTTCTTTTAATAAAGATTGAGTTAAAGCAACATTGTATAAACTATTAGTTGTTAAAAATAAAACACCAACACAAAGAAGAATTAATGTTGAACCTATATAGAAGTTTTTATGGACAAATTTTCCTAATATAGTTAATGGAATTGCTAAGAATCCTAAACCATAAAGAACAAAAAATGGCCAAGAAGTGCCTTCTTTTACAGATTGAAAAATATTAAGTGTTTCGCGGCTATGTGCCTTTGAAATCTCGTAATAATCCCCCCATTCAGGATCATTAACAAAAGTAGCAACTGCACCTTTTGTTGTTACAAGATTAGTAAATATCCCAACTAATAAAAGGACTTCACATAAGATTGCTAAAAGGAAAATAAAATTATCTTTTAGCCATGAGTTAAATTTTTCTTTTTCCATATAAAAATCCCACTTTCTTGCCATTGTGGGACTATTTGAAAACAATATAAATAAATCCTACGCTGGCATTACCCAGATCAGGTATGGTCGACCTTTCACAAAGGTCCTCTCAGCCTAGTTTACTAAGCTCCCACAAGTATTTTAGCACGATTATTTTTCTATTAAAAGAATATTTTATTTTTATCATCATATATTTTACTAGACAAAGGAGACACTTATGGATCGTATGCAACCTCCACCAAATTATTACGGGCAACCTTATCCACCAGAACAAAATCAACAACAAAATTATCAGCAACCCTATATGGGCCAACCAATGAATAATCCTTTACCACCTCCTCCAATTGCACCACGAGCTGAAAAAACAAATAAACCTCAAGAAGATTACGAACAAATGGTGAAAGATTCATCAAATGATGGAGCAGTATATTTTACCCAAACAATGAATGACTATCGTAAAAAGAATGTTAATGTTTATTGTACATTTCCAGACTCAGCAAAAAACAGAGATATGGTCTTCCGTGGAAGATTAATCTCTGCAGCTATGGATCATGTTGTTTTAGAAGATAGAGAATCTGGTACTCTTTATATAATTTTAGGTGTATATATTAACTTCATTGAAATTAGTAAATAACTATTTAATCCATATAATTGGTTCAATACCGTTTTGTACTAAATAATCATTTGCTTTTGTAAAATGCTTGCAACCAAAGAATCCTCCTCTATTAGCTGATAAAGGAGAAGGATGATTTGCACATAAAACTAAGTGCTTAGGATTTTTAAGATAAGCACTTTGTTTTTTTGCGTTTCCACCCCAAAGCATAAAAACAAAAGGATAATCTAATTCATCTAATTCTTTTAAGATATTATGATATAGTTCTTCATATTCTCTATTGTTATGTGATAGTGGTTTACCCTCTTCAACTGTAAGAATTGAGTTTAATAATAAAACACCTTGAGTAGCTAGATAAGTTAAATCTCCATCTTTATTAAAAAAGATTTCATTACAATCATCTTCAATTTCTTTATAAATATTTTTAAGTGAAGGTGGTACTTTACAAGTTGATGGAACAGAAAAAGATAATCCCATTGCTTGACCTTTTTCATGATATGGATCTTGTCCAATAATAACAACTTTTATTTTATCTAAAGGACATAAAGAAAAAGCATTAAACATTAAATCTCGTGGTGGATAAATTGTTTTATTATTATATTCATCATCAAGATATAATTCTAATTTCTTAAAATAATCTTTCTCTTTTTCTTTTTCAAAAAATTCTTTCCAAGAACCAAACATCCATTAACCCCTAACTATCTTTACTTTCATCGTATTCATAAGGAATAACCCATTTCAATAATATTCCTTCATCACTCATGCATTTTATAATAATCTTTACTTCTGACGGTACACATAATTCTTTAAATGTCTCATCGATATTATAATTATATACTTTTTTTGTTCTTAAATCTTCAATCTTAACAACAAATTTACCCGTTATAAACATTAGTCTTTTTGGATGGTTACTATATTCATTAGTTATCTCTTCATTTATTTTAAATTTATAAAGAAACTTCTTTCCACCAAAACGAGAACTATAAACTAAATAATGTTGACCATCTTTATCAATAGAGTTCATCTTTAGTATTTCTTGTTTTTCAAAGATACATTGATTATATATATTAATTAATTCAGTTAATAATTTATCAAAAACAATTGGTACATCTCTTGTATCATTATATTGCTTCAATATTAGAAACAAATCATAAATATTTTTATTCGTTAAAAAATAAGCATTTGCAAATTTTTGGCTTGATATGCTTTTTTTAGAAATATGACCTTTAACAATTTCAATTAATTCGTTTTTAACATCTTCAATATAATTAAATTCAACAGCTTTTTCTTCTCCAATTTCAACAGGAATATCATTAACAACTTTATTACAAATATCCATAATATAATCGCATTGTCTATCATCACACCATCTTCCAAAAATATTAGTAGCTCTAAAAAGATGGATATTGCTACTAAAAAGAGACGCCATATTAGTAAGTTGTATTTCACGATTTCGACATGACTTAGAAAACTCAGAAGTTCCTAATCTTTGTGAAGAAGGCCCTACATAAATAATCAAAGCTTTATTAAGTGACTCAACATATTTGTTTAAAAACAAATTAAACATTGAATCATCATTACGATAATACTTCTCTTTTAAAATAGATATATAGATGATTGCATCAACGCTTGAGAATATATCATTAATTTGATATTCGCTATCATTTTCTTTAATTTCAACAAATTCAATATCAGGATCACTATTGGTTGTTATTAAATAATCTTTAATATTTATTGTTTCATCAATCAGTAGTACTTTCATAATATTTAGCCCCCACTAAAATATATTTTAATATTTTTGTCGTAATTTGTCGAATATTAGTCTACAGTTACACATTTTGCAAGATTACGAGGCTTATCAACATTCAGTCCTTTTAGTGATGCGAGGTAAAAAGTCAAGTAATGCATTAAATAAACAAGATAGATTTTTTCATACATTGAATTAAACTTAAAATTAATTTCATTTTTATTTACATTATCATTTGCTTCACCAAAAATATATATTTTAGCTTTGCGTGATTTAATCTCTTCTATGTTTACGTTCATTAAATTATTTGTATTAAAACAAATTACATATGATTCATCATTTAATAAAGCAATTGGACCATGCTTTAATTCACCACCTAAAAATACAAGACAATTTATATAACATACTTCTTGTAATTTTAAAGCAACTTCCTTTAATAAATCGTAATCATCTTTTCGACCTACAAAATAAATAGTTTGTGCCTTTTCTAAATTATGAGCTAACTCCTTAATTTTTAATAAATCATTTGTACTATTTTCTAATCGCTTTATAAAATTATGAATATTATTAGTAGAAAAATCTTTTCTTTTAAAAGTAGACAATATATAAAGTAGAGAAATAGTTGCATAATAACACTTTGTTGAAGCAACCGATACTTCTTTACCACAACATATATCTAAATTATAATCAGATGCACGTGCTATTGAGGATTTGCTATTGTTGCAAATAGAAATTAATTTACACTTATGTTTTCTAATCTTTTGTATTGCTCTTAATACATCAGCAGTTTCTCCAGATTGAGAAATTACAAAATAAATATTTTTGTTACTTATTTTAATATTTTCATCATTAAAAGAGGATGCTACAAAACACATTACATCATTTAAAAAGAAACGTTTAGCAAAGACACAGGCATTATAAGAAGTTCCACAACCAATGAATATTATTTTTTTATTTTTAACTAGTCTTTGAATTGTCTTAAGGATTTTAAAATTTTTATACTTTTCAACTAATAATTTTTGAATACTAGATATTTCATTCAATTCTTTTTCCATAAATGAAGAATACCCATTTAATGATAAGGAGCTTCTTTCAAAATCATTTTCTATATTTTCATATATAATTTCTTTTTTTAAATTAAATGCTCTATATTCATTAGCATTCATATAACCAAATGTATTATCCAGAACTTCAAAATATTTACTTGATTCAGGTAAAGCATATAAGTCGCTTCCTAAATAAGAAGTACCTTCATTAAAAGAAATATATAAAGGCATAAAAGATCTTGCAAAAAAAATAGTATCTTTTTTATTTTCAACAATAAAAGCGATAGCATATGATCCTTTAATTAATTTTGTAGCATTTTTTAGTGCTCCAAGGATACTACGAGTTTTAAGAAAGTAATAGGCTATAAGGTTTGCTACTACTTCGCTATCTGTTTCACCAGTAAATGTAATTCCTTCTTCTAAAGATAATAATTTTTCTTTAATTTCTAAATAATTTGAAATAGTACCGTTATGAACTAAAGCTATTTTCTTATCAAATGAAAAATGAGGATGGCAATTTAAAATCGTGCATCCTCCATGTGTTGCCCATCTTGTATGAGCTATTCCACAATTACTACTTATATTTTTATCAATCTTACTAGATAAATTTTTGACTTCACCAAGTGTTTTATATACCTTAATTTTATTATTTAGAATGGCTATACCACATGAATCATAACCCCGATATTCTAAACTAAAAAGTCCTTCAATTAATGAACTTACTACATTTTGATTACTAACACTACCAAATATTCCACACATTATATACTTTCCTCATTAATAAGAGTAATTAAATAATTTTCTATAAAATCTGCAATTTTCATATTATCTATGTGATTATCTGATTGAACACAAACTCTATATGCATTTTCTGTTCCACTACTTCTTACAACAATATTTAGATCTCCTTGGAACATATCATTTATATAACTTTTTAAAGTATTAAGAATGTCATCATTTATTATCTTTTTATTTTTATTCAAAATTGTTCTTTCTACTTTATCAATATGTTTAAAATCTTGGACTAGTTTAGAAAGAGTACAATCTTGTTCATATAAAATATGAAGTATACTTATTAAAATATATAATCCATCAGAGCAAGACATATAACTTTTATCGATTATATGTCCACATGGTTCTCCACCTAAAATTGATTCATGTATATTCATTTCACTAATAACATTACTATCACCAGTTGGTGAAATATAAAAAGGAATCTTACTCTCGTTTAAATATTTTCTCAAAGAAAGGTTAGATGTTTCTTGTAAAACTAGACTCCCAACCTTACCTTTTTTATGATAATAATTGTATAAAATATATAAGATATCATCACCATCAATAATATTTTTATGTTCATCAAGAAATTCTATACGATCTCCATCACCATCTAGAAAAGCACAAATATCATATTGATCTTTATTTTTATATTTATGTATATTTGTCACTCCACAATCATTATTAATGTTTTTACCATTTGGTTGATTATTTATTAAGGTAACATCTAGTGCATATTGCTTAATAACATTAATAATATTTAAGATTCCACCATTGGCACAATCTATTAGTAATTTTCCTTTATATTTAAATTGAGGAAAATGGCTAATCAAATTACTTTGATAATCATAAATTAAGGATGGTCGAAAATGAAGTTTACCAAATTCATTTGAATAAAAATCCTCATGCTTTAAAAACATATTCATCTCAATTTCATCTTTAAGTGTAGGAGGGATTTTTTGTCCATTATTCAAGAACACTTTTATGCCATTATCGTCAAAAGAGTTGTGGGAAGCAGTAACCATCACAGATAAAGAATATTTTTTTGATAAGTAAGAAATACAAGGAGTTGAACAAATGCCGCAATTATCAACATTTATTCCATAATATAAAAACACAGATGTTAAAGTATACACAATGAACTCGGAGGATTCACGTGTATCATAACCAATTAATACCTTCTTCTCTAACTTATTCTTTTTTATGAAAAGAGAAATACTATAGCCGATTTCTTTTATAAACTCGTAAGTAAGAAATTCACCTGCTTTGCCTCTAATTCCATCAGTTCCAAAAAAATGAGACATATAATCCCCCTTTTATTACTTATGATTTTCATTTAAAAAATATGACAATTATTTATAAATTAATAATTGATTAAATAATTCATTATTCAAAACATCTTTTATAAAAATACTCTTTGAAAAATAAAGATAAGCTTCTTTTAATGAGGTTGGTATTTTCTTATTCCTGGTTTTAATAATTCTATTTTCATTTATTCCTTTAAAACCAGCACTTAATATGAGACTAATAGCAAGATAGGGATTAATAAAAGCATCTGGATTTCGTATTTCAATTCGAGAAGTATCATTACTAGATTCTATTACTCTAATTAAAGACTTTCGTGAATATAAACTATAATCAATTTCTTTAGGTGTTTCTCCACCATCATTTAAACGATAATACGAATAAAAAGTTCTATTTAATACATAAAACATACTTTGCATTTTACTTAAAATGCCATGAACAAATTGTAAGCAAAGTGAAGAACTTTTATTATTCATAGAATCAAAAAATAAATTACTGTTATTATTCCAGCAAGAAATATTTATATGTAATCCATTACCTGGAAGATGTGAAAAAGGTTTTGGAGAAAAGTCAACTTTTACATTATATTTTAATGCATACAATTCTATCAAATATTTCAACAATAAAAATCTATCACATGCTTCAAGAACATCTTTATAAATGTAATGAATTTCTTGCTGGCCTTTTCCACATTCGTGATGACTTGCTTCTACTTGATAACCAAATTGATTTAATTTCCTGGTAACATATTTTCTAAATTCATAGCCCTTATCTTTAATACCTATATCTAAATAACTTCCTTCATCAATTGGATTATTATTTTCATCTAACAAATAAAACTCAAACTCAAAACTAACATTAATATTAGTAATGTTATTTTCTTTTTTATTTCTTAAAACTATATCTTTTAATAAATTACGTGTATCACATGGGTGAATTGTTTTATCAATGTTTAATAGGTAACAAAAAATAATAGCTATTGGTTCATCTTCTTCTGATTCAATGATTTGAAAACTTTCATAATCTGGTTTTAGATATAAAGGAGATACATTAATAGATTGAAAGCCATTAATAGAAGAACCATCAATAGAAATTTCTTCATCTAGTATCCTATCAATAAAATATGTTGAATACTCTATTCCTTTTAAGTTTCCATCAATATCACAGAATAATAATCTAATACTTTGAAGTTTATTTCTAAGTATTTCTTCTTTTATAGTAATTTTTGTTTTTTCCAAAATAAAACCCTCACTAATATTAATGAGGGTAAAGATAATTCAATACCAATTTTATAAGATAGTTATAAGAGTAATAATCATTCCTATAATAAAGACAATAAGAGTAATCCAAACAATTTTTGAAATGCTGAATCGATTTCTTTTTTCTTCATGAGCTAATTCTTCTTGAATCTGTTTTTCATTTAATAAAGAAAATTTAACAATTGTTAAAGCTATTTCTTTTGCTTCTTTAAGTTCCATTCCTTCATCTAATCTAAGTTTAATAAAATTATCGACAAAAGATTTGATATTTTTTTCTAAAGGTGTTTTAGGTTCAACCTTATATTTTAAAGATACTTTATCAACATTATTCAATCTATTAAAATCATAAATAATATCTTTTCTTAAAGATACTATTTCTTTTTTATAATTTATATATATATCTTTCTTTTTCATATTAAAGTGCTAATAATGCTTCTGTTACAGCTCTTAAAGTATCTTCATATGGATTTTCTAAAATAAATTGATCAACTTTTTCCCATTTGACTTCTTTAAAATATTTTGGCTCATTTAGTGAAGTTTCTAATTCTTCATCGACACTAAAAACATGAATATCAACTTTTTTGTGTATTGTGCAAACTCCAAATGTTGCAAAGAATTGAAGATTTGTCATATTTCTAAAATCTTTTCCAGAAAAAGAATATTCAACACTTTTAATTTGCTTAATCCAGTCATCTTCAAGTAGCATAACACCCGTTTCTTCTAGACATTCTCTAATTGCAGCTTGCATAGAAGTTTCGCCAGCTTCAATATGACCTTTTGGTAATTCAACTCTATTATCATGATTAACTAAGCATAAGACTTTATCTTTACAAAAAACAATCGCCATTGAACTATGTTCTAATCTTTTAGTATTTACATAATCTACAGGTGGTATAGTAAGTGAATAAATTGCATAAGAACTAATTTTTAGGTCTTTTAATTTAACTTCAGTAGGGGCATCAGTTATTTCAATTAGTTGACCTCCAAGAAGTTCAATAACTCTTCTTGAAGCAAAATTATTTTCTCCACAAGCTAAAATAATCTTTTTCATTTCATAATGTCTATATAAAGGTAAGACCATCGTAATAGCTTCATATCCATATCTATTTCCTCGATAATCATCAAAGATATCAACATCGATATTACCTTCGTAAGTACTACTTAAATTATCACCAATTCGTACGGTTAAATGACCAATTACTTCATTTGAGGAATTTAAAATAATATCGAAATAATAATATGGTAATGATTCAAAATCTGTAGGTAATTTCTCTTCAATTAGTAAAAGAGTTAACCTATCACCATTAATCTTTTTAAAATTAGTAGAAAACTCAAACATATATATACCCCCAATATAATATAGTTCTTAAAACTATATTAGCATTTTTTATAAAAAAATGGTAGTAGACCATTTTAGCCCACTACCATATTACTACTTTGTCCTTTAAGGGAATTTTTCTTTAGTTCTAATTCATAGATTCGAAGTAATTTGGGTCTATTTAATCTTTGAATCAAAACAGGTGGGATATTTAGGACAAAGTTAATAATCATTAAAGGTAACATAATCCTTAAAAATAAATCTGTAGGATTATATATAAAGATAATTACTCCTATTAAAGCCATCCAAATATGAATACTTTCAGCATAGCAAGTTTCAACAAGAAAATAATACAAATAATTGGAGTCTGTCTTTTCTATATTTCTTTTAGAAAAATTAGTTGTTAATTTTCCTAACTCTGGTACCTTATCTTTCCACTTTAAAATTTTTAATCCTTTGGTTAGAAATCTATTTTCCCATTTATAAACATGAAATATTCTTTTATATGGATCAAACCATTTACGAGGTAGAGCATGAATAACTGTAGCAACAATTATATCTAATACAAAGATTACAATTGCATTAATCCATGTATAAAGCCAAACAGCTAAAATATCATACCCTACTGGAACAAAAATAGTATTTAAAATAGCTACTAAGAAAATAGAAATAAATAATGTAGGTAAATATAGTTTCATTTATTTCACCTTCTTTTTAATATCATATTTTAATTTTTTTCCGTAAAATCCTTCATAAGTTTGAACCCAGGATTTATAGTTTTGATCTTTCATATATTCAATGTTTTCTTTATCAGATAAGTTTTTATCTTTGTAAATAGGTTTACCTATATGAATAGTAAAGTTCTTATTTTCAATACCTTCTTCATCAAATGTTCCATTACCTTCAAAAGTAATAAATAAAGGAACAACTGGAACATTTTCTTTAACTGCATAATGGAAAGCACCATTTTTTAAAGGACGTGGTTTTTCATACATCCACCACATAGCTTGTTCTGGATAAAACATAACATAATTATTATGTTTTAAATAATATGAAAGAGCCTTATTAAAATTCATCATTGCCTTCATATTAGAAGACATTGGCATTAATCCACCTGCTCTCATATATTCACCAAGTTTATCACTACGATTATTGAATTCAGCAGATGTTATTCTAATCTTATGTCCTTTAACTGCCCAAGTAGCTACTAAGCAATCAAAGATATAAACATGATTACAAGTTAATATACAAGATTTAATGCCTTTTAGATTTTCTTTACCTATAACTTTTGTTTTACAAACTTTTTTATTAATGTGTCTAGTAAAAGGATTTACAACAAATGCTTTTTCAAAAGCTATTTTTAATTTTAAAAATCCTTTTTTAATATAAGGAAACTTTTCAGTCACTGGAATCATTAAACTTAAATCTGGTTCATCAATATGAACATCAAATATCCCTTGAGATTCATATCCCTTTTCACGCTTAATTAATTCTTTATGTGTAACCATTATTTTTCTTCCTTTTTATTATTAGGTGCAAAGTCAACTCTTTCAATGACTTCCCAACCTTTATTATTCTTTCCAAATATTGCTTTAGAAACAATTCTAATGTAGCCCATATAGAAGAATGGGTGAACAATAGCTAATAAAATTTTCTTGAACCAATTTAATTTAATGTTTTTCCAGTCAACAAGAACACACATCCATGACATTATTCCAAATGAGATATAAATAACACCAAATCCGATAGCAGCAAGTACTAAACACTTTAACCATAAGTTTATACCGAAAATACCAAATCCAAGAGCCATTAATAACATTAAACCAATAAAGGAAACTAATAATCCGATATATACGTAAACAATTTGAAGAGCTGTAGTATAGTAGACATTTTTCTTAATCTCTTTTGTGTCATAAATATCTCTTTTTGTTTTAATTCTATCATTATATAAACGATAAGAATCAACAACACCAGTCATCCAACGAGTTCTTCTTTTATTTGTCATATTTAAAGAAGTAGCTTCTTCAACATAGATTTTTGCATAACCACAGTAATAACATGTAAAGTCTTGTAAAACACAATCATACATAAATTCAATATCTTCTGTTAAAGTTTGACGATATGGCCATCCACCAATTTTCTTAATAACTTTACTTGTCATCATAATACCAGTGCCAATAGTCATAGCAGTAATATTATGATCTGATTTATATTTATTTCCTAAATCATCAATTAAAGGCCAGATTAATCCATTACAACATGTTGCAAAGGTATTACTCTTTTTATCACCATATAAATAATTTTTAACAATTTTCTTACATTGGACAACATCTCTACCTGATGCAAGAGCATTATTTAATTCTTCTAACATATGTTTTTCCATAACACAGTCAGCATCAACTACTAAATATGCATCATATAGATCTGGTGTTTTTGCTAAGATTTCTTGTAAAGTAAATTCAAGTGCATCACCTTTACATGTTTGATCAGCAATTATATGGAAGTTATATCCATATTGTTTAGTAATTTCGATTGTTGGATCATTTTCTTCTTTAACAATAATGTGTAAATCAAACTTATCAGCTGGATATGTTTGTTCTTTAGCACTATTTAAAAGATCAACAATAACCTTACTTTCGTTTCTAGCTGGAATTAAAACAGCTATTTTGTTTTGTTTATCATTTACTAAGTGCTTTTCTTTTTTAAATCCATAGAACCAAGCACGCATACGAGGGACATATGCAATTGCACAAATTCCTAGTAATACAATATAAATGATTAAAATAATGTTCAATAATTCATTCCAAGTCATATACATACCTCCAAGGCCTTTTGCCTTCTACCTTTATTATAAGAAAAGCAATATTTAAGTCACTCTAATCTAGTTTTAAAAACTATATTAGGGTAAGAAAAATAATTCTACATCACTCTCAAAATTTTCTACACTCATTTTAAAACTCTCAAAATTGTAGAATTTGACGTATTTTGTCCAAAAATTTAGTGTTGAAATGTGTTTTTTATAGTAGTAACATAGAACTATGAAAGAATTAAGAGAAATTATCGGTGAAAACCTAACCGAGCTTAGAAAGCAAAAGGGTTATACACAAATATCACTTGCTGAAAAACTAAATTACTCTGATAAGGCAATATCAAAATGGGAGAATGGTTCTTCTTTGCCTCCAATTGATATATTATTGGAACTTGCAAATCTTTATGGAGTAACTCTAGATTACTTAGTAAAGGATTCTTCTGAAAAAGGTAAGAAACTTTTAAAGAATGATAACGTTAAAAAAAGAAATCATATTTTGATTACTTTATTATCTAGTGTTTTGGTATGGATTATTGCTACTACAGTTTATGTCTTTACATATATTCCAACTAAAGAAACTTCCTTATGGACTATCTTTTTATGGGCAGTTCCTATCAATGCAATCGTTTTAATTGTCTTTAATGGAATTTGGGGAAAAAGAAAATACCTTTTACCTGCTGTGATGCTACTTGTTTGGCCATTATTAGCTGCTATACATCTACAAGTACTAGTATTATATCCTGATATTAATTTATGGATGATTTATCTTTTAGGTGTACCTTTAACCATTGCAACATTCTTATGGTGCAAGCTTAAATAAACTTACATTTCAATTTAAAAAGGATTTTGAAACTATCAAAATCCTTTTTTAGTTATGCATATATTATTAATTGTAGTTCTCCTACAAATGATATCTCCTACATATTTTCTTCCATTCTGTTTCAGTAATAATATGATTAGTAACTTCTTTCTTTGCTTGAACATCAATAGCATCTGCTATATTCATATATAAACCATAATCCTCTAACAAATCTGCTTCTTCAGCTTTCTTAACAAGATCATCCATCGTATTAGATAATGTGAAATCAATTTCAATATCATTATCAATATACTTGTATTCCCTATTTTCAAGAATATCCTGCCTTATAAGATCTAATATATATTTATTAATATTATGTACATTGCTAAGTTTATTAATTAATATTACATCATCATTTCTTACTCGCAATTTAATAGTACGATATTTTTCTTTGATATACTCGTTTATGTATTGCTGTTGATTAAACATATGAATCACCTCACTAATTATTATATATTACATTTGGGCACAAATGTAAATATTTTCATTAGAAAACTTCTAATTAAGTAAGGGAAAATATTAGAGAAATAAAACAAACACTTAAAAATTAATGCTTTTTAAATAATTTATAAACTTCAAATATAACAACAATCGAAAGTGCTAATCCTAAAGAAATTAATAAACTTATAATATCTAATGCTTGTAATCCAAATAAGGTATTTACACCTGGACAATAAATTACAAATAATTGAAGAACAAATCCTATTATGAAAGCAAAATTCATAAATTTATTTTTATATGTCTTTTTATTGAAAATTGAGAAATTAGATTTAACATTATAAGCATGGAATAATTGTGTACTTGATAATGTTAAGAAAGCCATTGTTTGACCTAAAACATGAGATGTTGCTTCTCCAATTATATAAGACGTTAATGTTAATGCACCAATTAAAATGCCTTCAAGAGCAATTTTCCATCCATATCCATTTGCAAAGATTCCTTCTTTACGAGGACGTGGATTTCTTTCCATAATATCGTCTTCAGGTGTTTCCATACCAATTCCAAATGCAGGTAATGAATCAGTAATTAGATTAATCCATAATAAATGCATTGCTGAAAGTGGTGTGCCTAAATTAATGAGACCAAACGCTGATAATAAAGAAGCTATAAAAATAGTTAATACTTCACCAATGTTTGATGATAATAAATACTTAATACATTTACGAATGTTATCATAAATACCTCTTCCTTCTTTAACAGCTGAAACAATTGTTGCAAAATTATCATCAGTTAAAATAACATCTGCAGTTTCTTTAGAAACATCAGTACCTGTAATTCCCATAGCACAGCCAATATCAGCTTTCTTTAAAGCAGGAGCATCATTTACTCCATCACCAGTCATTGCAACAACAGCATCATTTTTTTGCCATGCCTCAACAATACGAACTTTATCTTTTGGTGCAACACGAGCAAATACTGAATATTCATGAATGTGTTCGGCTAGATATTCATCACTTAATTTATTTAATTCTCTAGAATCAATAGCTAAATCTCCATCTTTTAAAATATTAAGATCTTTAGCAATTGCTTTGGCAGTTAATATGTGATCTCCAGTTATCATAACTGTTTTAATACCTGCCTTAGTGGCAATTTGAATAGAATCTTTTACTTCTGTTCTTGAAGGATCAATCATACCAACCATACCAAGGAAAGTAATATCTTTTTCTAAATCTTCTTCTTTTGGTAAAGTATCAAACACCTTAATTCCAAGTGATAAAACACGTAATGCTTCATCTGCCATATATCCGTTATAAGTAATAGCTAATAGTAAATCATCTTTTTTATTCTTTGATATATAAATTAATTTATCAGTAGCACCTTTTGTAATAGCAATGTATTTATCCTTATCCTTAATAACTGTAGTCATAAGTTTTCTATCACTATCAAAAGGTAAATCTAATACTTTTTTATATTTTTTAATGGAACTACCATATTTATTATTTAAATCTAATAATGCTAATTCAGTTGGATCACCAATACGAATTTCTCTACCTTCAACATTATCAATATAAGCATCACAACAAATAGCAAAATAATTAATTAGTTGTTTATCATCTTTTGTTAATTTGTCTAAAGTTTTCAATTCTTTATTAAATACTTTTACAACAGTCATTTTATTTTGAGTTAATGTTCCCGTTTTATCAGAACATATTACTGTACAAGAACCTAATGTTTCAACAGCAGGAAGTTTTTTAATAATAGCATTTTGTTTACTTAGTTTTGTAACCCCAATCGATAGAACAATTGTTACGACCGTTGCTAAACCTTCAGGAATTGCTGCAACAGCTAAAGCAACAGCAGTAATAAATGCTTCACTAAAATGACTTGCATTCCAAGAAGCAGCAATCATTTCTAATACAAAAACAAGAGCACAAATAATTAAAGACATTAAACCAATAATTTTACCAACTTTATTTAATTTATGTTGTAAAGGTGTTAGTTCATTAGTTTGCTCATTTAAAAGTTTAGCAATCTTACCAATTTCTGTTTTCATACCTACACTAGTAACAATAGCTTTTGCTTTACCATTTGTTATAGAAGTAGATGAAAACAAACAGTTCTTCATATCACCAATTGCTATTTCATCACTTTCAATGTATTCATTATTTTTATTAACAACTACTGATTCACCTGTTAAAGAAGCTTCTTCAACCATTAAGTTACTACATTCAATAATTCGAGCATCTGCAGGAACAACATCTCCTGCTTCAACTAGTATTATATCTCCAGCAACTAACTCTTCAGTATTAATAGTTTGAGCGATATCATCTCTAATTACTTTACATGTTAAAGCTGACATTTTCTTTAAAGATTCCAAACTTTTTTCAGCTTTGTTTTCTTGATATATTCCTAATATTGCATTAAGCATTACGACTATTAAAATAATTAAAGATTCTACCCATTCATGATAATCAACAACTACTGAAACAATAGCGGCAATTAAAAGAATAATAATTAAAGGATCTTTAAATTGTAACAAAAATCTCACAAAAAAAGATTTCTTCTTCTTAGCTTCTAAAGTATTACTACCATACTTCTCTTTATTAATAACGACTTGTTCACTACTTAATCCCTTCTTAAAATCAGTGCTAAATTCTTCTTGTAATTCATTTAATTTCTTTTGCATAATTTCACCCTCCATTTACAAAAAAAATAGACCTTTACTTCTTACGAATAAAGGTCTTGCACATCTAACTTTAGATTGTTATGCCCGAGATATAATATCTGTGGTGACGAACATAACATTAAGCTACTCCCCTTTAAGGACTATATATAGTATATCAAAATTTATCTATAAAAAGAATAGTTTATTATATCTTTTTTTTAAAAGTGCCTATCTAAGTTTTTAATAATAAATTATGTTATTTAAGAAAAATTATTTATCGTTATTCAATCTACCATTTATAACTTTATTTAAAATAATTAACTGTTAATTACACTTATAAATAAATAATTACACTATGATAAAACAAATCAATTTTATGAGTTAAAAAATCGATAATGTTAATATGAGTTATTCCATTTCTTGACATGTCAATTGTATCGAGACTTAATACATATTTAGGTGATGCATCTTTAATAGGGCAAAATGCATCAAATTCTCTAGCAATTGTTTCTGCTGTTTCCATTATGTATGCAACTTGAATAAAACATTTTTTCCATTTCTTCATAAAAGGGAAATATTAAATTTAGTAATTTTTCCTATTAATAAAGTAGAAATTTCCGAAGGCTATATTTTTGAATTTGAACCAGTAATGAATATAGAGCAATTAATGGATACTCAAAATGAATTTATTGTTCTTCCAAATCCTGACACATGTTGTATTTTATAATTTCAAATTTTTTTAAAGTTCTTTCAAAAAAAACAATTTTTTTAAGTTTTTGTAAAATATATTAATTGAAAATTTTATTGCAATAATTATTTTTTCATAATTACTCAATTAAATATATTTGAACAATTAGATACTTTTTTATGACATAAATAATTAATTATAATTTAATTGATCTTGTTACTTAGAAAAGAATAACTATGAAAAAGATCACAATGATAGTATAAATTAACAAGCAGGAATTGCTAAAGGTTATTCATTAAAAGATATTGCAAAACTTCTATTTCTCTAATAATGAACTGATATAATCTATTGAATTTACATTAAAAGGGGAATAATCTATTAATCCATAAATATATTGTTTAATAGCAGATTTATTACCATTTTTAGTCCAACTAGTAACACGTGAATCATTTGATAAGAAATCTAATGAATGTTTATTATCCTCTAAAATTTCAATTGGACTTAAATTATGTGTGGTAAAACATAATTGTCCAGTTGCATAATCTTTTAAAAACTCTATTAATTTCGAAAAGTAAACATCATGAAGATTTGCATCAAATTCATCAATAAAAACTACACGACCATTACTACAAGAAACTAGAGCATTAAAAATTCTTACTAACTTTTTAATTCCTGCACTTTCAAACTCTATATTTACTGCTGAATCACCATAATGAAATATCTTATCGCAATAATAAGTATCATTATTGATTTTTTTATCAACTGATATATTATCTAGATTAGGTTTAAAAACTTTAATAAAACTTGTTAATTTTTTAATTTTATTTTCATAATTTTCAATATCTTTTTTATCAATTATATCTCGATCCTCAGCAGATAGAGTAAAGATGTCATCAGTTATAACACTACCTAAGATCTTACTATCATTATTTTTTAATATGATCAAATTATGTAGTTGATTTCTTTTATTTAGATAATTAAAATTAAGATTCTCTTTTTCGATAGAAACATATAAATTATATCCAAATGTACGTAGAGCACTAATTCCTAATAATAATTGTATAGAATCTTCTTTATCTTCATAATCAAAACATATATTTGTGATTGAATTTTTTTTAAGAAGATTTAAAGTATTTAAATAAATATGATTCTTCGCTAACTCTTTAGTATCTACTATACCTAAAATCTTTCCATCTTCAATTTCTACAAGAGTTTTAAAATTTTCATCCGTTATAGAATAACCTTTTAATCTAGAAATCTTTTCTGAATCAATATAAATATTATCATTTTGATTTTTAATAACTATACTATGTCTAAAAGTTCCATAATATTCATTATTATCTTTATAATGATAGTTAATAAATGTTTATTAACAACTTAAAAGAAAAATAGCATTATATAATTGATTTTTTGTCCGGAAAATGATATATTTTTAAGGACAAGGAGTGTGATTACTATGACATTATCAAAGCAAATAAAAGATAGAATTAACGCATCTGAATTTGGGAGTGTTTTTATCGTTTCAGATTTTACAGACATTTCAAATTATGATACTGCTAGAAGAACTTTAGCTAGACTTGAAGAAGATAGAATCATTATTAAAATTCACAGGGGAATATATTATAAAGCAATGTACAGCACTCTATTAAATGAACTTATAGCACCAAATATGAATACGGTTGCAGAAGCAATTGCAAGAAATTTTGAGTGGTCAATCACACCAACAGGAGAAAATGCTTTAAATTTATTAGGTATTTCTACACAAGTACCAGGTCATTATTCATTCATTTCTTCTGGTCCATATAGAAATTACACTATTGGAAAAACAGTAATTGAATTTACACATACAAACGATAAAGAAATTAACGGGAAATCTTTTAAAACTAGACTTATTATTCAAGCAATAAAAGCCATAGGTAAAGATAGGATAAATGAATATATTATAAATTTCAAAAAAATACTTACCACAAACGATAAACTACTCATTTTAAAAGAAAGCCAAAGAACAACATCCTGGATATATGCAGCTATAAAAGAGATTGCAAAGGAGGAAGATCGCTAAATGTATAAAATAGCAACAAACAAAGAACGTGAAGCATTATTCATTAATACGGCTTCAAAAATGGGTATTGATTCTGCAATTGTAGAAAAAGACTTTTGGGTTTGCTTAACACTTGATTATCTTTTTCATCATTCACAATGGAAATCATCTTTTGCATTCAAAGGAGGAACAAGTCTAAGTAAAGTCTACAATTTAATTGAACGATTTTCTGAAGACATAGATTTAATTTTAGACTGGCGCGTAATCGGATATAGCGAAAACGAACCCTGGGAGAAAAGATCAAATACAAAACAACAAAAATTTATAGAGGATTCTAGAAAGAGACTATTTAAATATCTTGCCGATGAATTTCTACCTGGTTTCAAATCTGATATGGAGAAATTATTAAACCAGGAATTACATATTTTCATTAATGAAGATGATCCTGGGACAATTAACTTTGAGTATCCTAGTTTTTTTTAATAACGAATCTATCTTACGAGTTATACGCTTAGAAATTGGTGCACTATCAGCATGGTCACCAACACAAAA
Organism: Bacilli bacterium; assembly: GCA_051872335.1. Lineage (GTDB taxonomy): Bacteria > Bacillota_I > Bacilli_A > RFN20 > CAG-826 > SUG2458. Next base: position 107,412 of record JBJEDT010000045.1, read on the forward strand.
AGCATCTATTGAACCATACGTTGCAGAATATTATCCAATGTTATTCGAGAAAAAAGAAACAGAAATTATTACAACAACTGCTGAAAGAACATTTTGGGAAAAAGCTACCATTCTCCATCAAGAAGCACTAAGGCCAAAAGACTCTATAATTCCTGCAAGATACTCTCGTCATTATTATGATATGTATTGCCTGGCAAAATCACAAGTTAAAGAGCTTGCGTTAAGTCAACCAGATTTACTTATCCAGGTAGCTGAATTTAAACAAAAATTTTATCCTCGGGGATGGGCAAAATACGAACTTGCAAAAGTTGGTTCTTTAAAACTTTACCCTGCGGAACATAGTATTCAAGAATTAAAAAAAGATTATGCAAAAATGCGTAAAATGATTTATGGGCACTATCCTTCTTTTGATGATATTCTTGATACAATCATGAAACTTGAGAAAGAAATTAACTCTCTCTTAATTTCTATATAACAGTAGTTTTAAAACTATATATTCTCTACTGCGAATTTATTCTATAAAAACCTCACCTTTGAGTTATTAACTCTTTAGTGAGGTTTTCTTTTGATTATATTTACTTTTACTATTTTATATATTTATTTATTCATTAAAGTTCATATTTCATTTTCTATTTTTAAAGTAAAATTCTATCTTCATTATGTAATTATCTATTATTAATAGCATCAATTGGTTGCTTACGAGCAATCCTATATACTGGAAGTGCTGAAGCAAGTAAAGCAACTAATAATGAAATTAATGCAATTAAAATAATTTGACGAGGGCCAAATAGTAATAACGTTATATTAAATCCAGCTTCTAATCGTAAACTCTTATTTATAAAGTAAGCTACGACACCAGTTGAAATAGCAGATAATATAAAATTAATAAAAGCAATAACTACACTCTCATTAAAGAAAATACTAAATACATCTTTCTTACGGGCACCAATTGCACGAAGAATACCAATTTCTCTTTTCTTATATGTAATTGAAACACTGATAAAGTTAGCAAGCATTAAACCTGCGAAAACTGAGAAGAAAATACCTACATATAAGAATATTGAGGAAGTCTCTTCAATAAATTCATTAATAAAATCAATCGAACTCATGACCGAATTACGTATTTGAAACTTAAAGAATAATTCATTATTTTCTTCATCTTGATAATAGTTTTTAATTAATTTTTTTAATTCTTCTGTCGATGTAGGCATCGTACTAATAGCTTTAGCATATACACCATCTCCATATTTAGCTAAGAAAGTTGAAGATCCAATTAGGGTATAATTATATTCCCAATATTTAAAACTATCATCGAATGAATGCATATACAAACCAACAATCTTATAATCATCATTTCGAATAGCTAACATATCATCATTACTATAAGGTGGGTATTCAGCTGATGTAATATAATATTTATCAAAATTATTAATTAACCATTGTCTAAATGTAGAATCACTTAATAAAGCTTTACCATTATTACTATTAAGTTTAGAATAATATTCATCAAATTGAATATATTCATCACTAGTATAGAAAGAAATATCTTCTGATGATTTATAAATGTAATAATTATATAAAGACTCCATAGCAACTTTAAAATCAATAACAAATTCATCATCATTTAATGAAGTCTTTGAAGATGTATATCCATTTAAAAAAGCAACATCTGCAGGATTATATTCAGTGGTATTTGTAAAATAAAGTCTTCTAATACCATCATTCATGTGAAGACCATCATAGTTATAATCTTTTGCTATTAAGAAAAATGCATCATCAGTATTACTTAACTTCATTATTGGATTAATATGAGCATCAACAAAACCTGGTGCAACAAACGTTACTGAATGTAAACTATAATCAATGAGTTCACTAAAAGCTTGCATCTCTGAATAGTCACTACTACTTAATGAACCTATAGTTTTATTAATGGACTTTTCTTTCTTCTCTTGATATTTACTATCATCTAATTTAGTATCAACTACACCAACAATTTTATAATATTCTGTTTCACTTACTTCATAATTATAATAAGCAAGTGTTGCTCCTATTACATCATGATAAGAAGAAATATTTTTGGCTTCTAATAGAGTATATTCATTAAAGACAACTTTAATTTCATTTAGGTTATCTAATCCTACTACACTATTCCATTCCAAGTTGTTTTCAGTTAACATATATAAATCTTCTTTAGTTATGTCATCTTGAGATACATATTTTGTTACATAGAAAGGACCTTTAGCTAAAAAATCTTCTTTAGTTAATACAGTATTAAATTCTTCACTAAATAAATTAATATGTTCTAATTCAGTAGATGTAACTTCTCCATCATTATTAGAATCCTCATATTTATAAACATAACTACATATATCTGAAAGAGTTAATACTTCTCCTTCTTGCTTAATACCACAGTAATCAAATAATTCATATATATATTTTGTTATAGCAATTTCTTTATTATTAGTAGGTAATCTTCCTTCAATTATTTCACAATCAAATGTTTTTAAATCCTCATTAGTCATTTCAACAAATCCAGTTGAATAACCACTAAAATAACTATTATTGTAAGTACCTATAATAATGGCATCCTTTTCAAATAACTGGGTTTCTAATGAAAAATTATTTCCTCCTGGAGTGTAAATAGGTTTAACATTTAAACCAGTCTTTTCCTTTAATAATTCAATATGTGCATTACTCATATTTGCACTATTATAATAATAACTGTCTACTCTATTACCATCTACATCATAATAGTAACTAATTTGTTGTTTTTCTCCACTAAAACACAATGATTTAAAATCACTATCAATAAAAGACTGAACTGTCGCATCTTCTTTATTATAACTAGCAAATGTATCAGCTAATCCAAACATAGTAAAAGAAACAAGAGATAATAAAATAGTCATAAATAATCTAAATGGTTTATTCTTTAGACCACTAGCACCCATTTTAAAAGAATCACGTAAACGTAATTTAGATTTAATAAATTTTAATTCATTTTTATCATATGAAATATCTTTGTGATCTGAGGAAGTAGTTTCAGTGAAAATTTCTGTTTTTCCTTCTTCAGAAATATTTGACAATTGTTTAAATTTATCATTATTTTCTTTGTCACAAGAAATAATTTTTTCTCCTGTAGATTTATTTAAAATCTTAACAATTTGTTCAACTTCATCATTTGTAACCATATGGTTAGGAGCAATACGAATTATATTATCACCGATTAAATCAATGTTATTAGCAACACTTTTTGGTTCTACATAACGTTTAGTATCATCACCAATAACAACACCATCTTTCATCTCGATAATTCGATCTGCATATTGTTCAGCGTATTCTCTATCATGAGAAACAATAATAACTAATTTATCTTTAGAAAGTTTTTTTAATGTGTCGAAAACTTGAGCTCCAGTTGCTGAATCTAATGCACCTGTTGGTTCATCAGCAATAATGATTTCTGGATCTTTAATTAATGCTCGAGCAATAGCAACACGTTGCTTTTGACCTCCAGATAATTCAGTCGTTTTACGATTACCTTGAGCACTTAAATCAACCATATCTAAAAGTTCTTGAACTTTTGCTGGTGTTGCTTTTTTACCTTGTAACTCTAAAGCTAAAGCAATATTCTTAGCAATATTAAATTCGCTTAAAATATTATATTCTTGGAAAATGAAACCAACAAATGTATTTCTATAACTATCAAAGTCACTTCCAGAAAATTCTTTTGAAGATTTACCTTTAATGATGATTTCTCCAGAATCAAATTTATCTAATCCACCGATTACATTAAGTAAAGTAGATTTACCACAACCAGATTTACCTAAAATGAATACCATTCCTTTTTCTTCAAACTTAATAGATATATTATTAAGAGCATGAACAGGTTTACCATTTTTAGGTTTATATGTCTTATCTATATTTCTTAACTCTAACATAATTAGCCCTCTAGTCTTTCTTTATTAATTATCGTTATTCTAACACATATATATACTAAAAAGTAGTGCCATTATTGGCACTACATTTCCATATTATATACTTTAATTTTTTATTATTGTAATATTCATCTTAGCTGATTCACCAGCTATTCTAAAATGAATTTTACCAATTACAGAATTAACTAAAATAGTTCCGTTATAAGGGAAACCTATAGTTTGAATTCTTTTACCATCTTGATATATAAAGAAATCTCCATTACCAGACTCTATTAAAGAAGTAACAGTAAAACTAGTTGCTTCATTAATAGTATAAGAAGTAATATCACTGACTCCAGAAAAGATATTACACTTAAATGTTGTTTTATTATTCTTTGTAGTAGTAGAAGACATATTAAATAATGAATGTGTATGTTTATCTAATAAATCTTCTTCAGTTAAACTACATAATGATGTATCTTCTTCTCCATTAGTATCTTCTATATGACTTAAATTATTAAAACCACATGAAGCTAATGTAAATATTGATAATAAATAAATTAATGTTTTATTAAAGTTTTTCATATTTTTCACCTCGTTAATAATGATAATACTTTTTGTATTAGATTTAAGTAATATTTTATTTATCTACTTTAATGATCGTTTTTATATTTATCTTATTAAAAGTTTAATTAGTTCTTTATCAGCAGGAGCAAAATCTAGATTAATTAAATCTTCGTTTGTAGCCCATTTTTTATTAATGTGTTCAGATAAAATAAGATTACCTTCTACTAATTTACATTTATAAGCATATAGTGTTATTGAAAAATCCTCATAAGGGGCTAGATTTGTATATTCATAACTAAAAGCGCCTAGGTATTCAAGTGGTTCAACCAATGAATCTAACTCTTCTTTAATTTCTCTAATGATAGTATCCTCATGGGTTTCATTACTCTCTACTTTTCCTCCTGGAAATTCCCACTTACCTTCAAGGGCTCTACCAGGTCCTCTTTGAGTACAAAATATTTTATTTTCACTGTCATAAATAACCGCACATACAACTTCATAATGTTTCATACTAATTCATCTCCTTATCAGGAATTTCAAAGTCAAAGAAAAACTCTTTATCAACTTCAGAGTCAAGTAAAACATCGAATAATAAAGTTGGAACATTATTTGTACTTCCATTTTTATTATATACAGTGACAAATGACTCTCTTGCATTTGTAAAACTTCCTGTACCAAAATAAGTAAATGGTAATGTTATACCATCTTCACTATCCATTTTTCTAACAAATAAATGAACAATTTTTGTATTTCTTAGTTTTTGTCCAATGTTGTTATCCCATTTCGTATTATTTTCTGATTCCCATTGGAAAATTTTAGATGATAAAAATCTATCTTTATAATTCATTCTTTCTTGTTTAGACTTGTCCTTATTTAATCCAACAAATAAATAAGTTTCACCATTTTCATCAAACTTAGTTCCTTTCATAAACATCAAATTTGGCTGACAAAGTGAACGCATGATTTGTTCTTTGTAATAATTACCATATTTCTTAAACTTTGTATTAAAATCACCAAATTCTATATCATATCTAGTTAATCCATATTCCAAAGTATCTTTTACATATTCAGTAAAATCGTTGCGCGTTTTAGAAATATTAAGTTTATTATCCTCAGAAACAATTTTTTCTTTTTTTAATAAATATAAGGCATTGTTTAATGTGTCGGATGTCGTTCTAGAAGTATAATTTACTAAACACTCTAAATCTAAATCATCTTTAAATAGCAATTCACGAATAATTAAAAATTCATCTGGCCTTACTAAAGGTAATAATTCTTCTATGGTATCAACTAAAGTAATTTCATCATCGTCAAAAATTGGTAAAGATTCTTCACCTATTTTTTTCATAAAAGTATAATAACTCTTATTCTTTCCGCCACGCATTGTAGATTTAATAAATCTTAACAAATTTGGAGAGCAATCTGAATTTAAATAATCCATATGTGAAGGATAAGTTTCACAATGCAAATACTCTTTAAAATTTTTATAATCTTGTGTTAGAAAATCAATAGTGTTAAAATTTTGATTTTTTAAATTATCAATAATTTCTTCTTTTGAAAGTTGATCAATATTTATAATTACTCCTGGAATGTCAAGTGTTGAAAAATCTGTTCTTACTAAATCCATTAAATATGGTTTTTCAATAATTGATGATTTTCCTAATGTGCCTAGTCCCATAGCAATTTGAACTGAACGTTGATAATTGTTGCCAATAAAATCAAGTACAGTTACATACTCTTTTCCTTCACATTTCCTTAAACCTCGTCCAAGTTGTTGTAAAAAAACAATTTGAGATTCAGTTGGTCTTAAGAATAAAACCATATTTACACGAGGAATATCTACTCCTTCATTTAAAATATCAACTGTACAAATAATTTCAAGCTTATTATTATCATCTTGCAAATCATTAAAAGCTTTTATTCTTTGACCCAAATCATTTTTTCCAGTTAGTGAAATAGCACTATATCCCATCTCATTAAAGCTTTCTGCCATTAATGAACAATGAGCTAAACTAGTACAAAATGCAATAGCTTTTAATTTGTCTTCTGGTCTATGAGATTCTATTTCTTTGCAAATGAAATCAATATTTGAATTTTTGGCAATTTCTCTAGTTATGACATCTCTATCTTTTGATTTATAATCAATTAATTTATCCCTAATTCCATAATAATGAAAAGGAACTACTAAATCATTAATTATTGCGTCTCTTAAATTAAGTTGATAAGGAACATTTCTATCAAATAATTCATAAACATTTTCATTATCCATACGGTCTGCCGTAGCAGTAATTCCAAGCAAGAAACCTGGTTTAAAATATTCAATTATATTTTTATAAGTTGTAGCAGTACTATGATGCGCTTCATCAATACAAATATAATCAAACTCTCTTGGATCAAATTCTGTCAAATGAGTTGAAAGCATAACATTAGAAGCAAAAATAAAATCACAATCAATTTCTTTATTATTGCCTACATATAATCCATAAGTTCTTGAAGTACCAAATACTTTTTTAAAAGTTTCTCTTGCATCAAAAAGAATCTTATCCCTGTGGCAAACAAATAATACTCTTTTGGCATCATAATTTAGTGCGTCAAAAGCACATAGATAAGTCTTGCCAGAACCAGTCGCCGATATAACAAGAGCTTTATTTACACCCATATCTCTATTTCTTCTTAACTCCTTAAGAGCTTTTCTTTGCATTGAATTTGGTTTTATTTGATTATTAACGACATCCACATAATCCATATCCCATTTTTCAATAGCATAATCAAGTTGAATTTTATATTTGTTAATTAAGTCTTTACTAAGTTCTAATGTATTATTCCATAAATCTAAAAACTCTTTTATACCTTGAAAATAACTATTAAATTTTGATCTATCAGTAATAGAAACATTCCATTCAATGTTTTTAAGAAGAGCAAATCTAGTAATATTTGTTGAACCTATTACTAATTCATTTTTATCATCAAATTCAAAAATATAGCCTTTAGAGTGGAATCCATTTTCACCAAAACAATTAAAATCTAAATGACATGAAAAATTAGGATACTTGACCATCCATTCAAAAAAAGTTTCTAATGAGGCAATATCAGTAAAATTTTGGTATGTTGAAGTAATAATTTTTCCTATTACTCCTCTTTCAAGTGCATTAACAATTTCTTTTTCTAAAAGAATAAGTCCTGCCTTTTTAATAAAACTTACTGAAAAGCAAAAAGACTTACAATTATTAATTGAGTCTTTAATATAATCTAGAAATTTTTCTTGCCCATAATTTGATAAAAATCTATCTTCCATACTGAAACTCCATTTGTAAAATTATATCATAGTTAAGATTAATTTTTTAAATAAAAAGTTAAATTAATACCTTTCTTTTAACATAGAAAACTAAAATTTAAAAGTTTTATAATTTTAATAGTAATAAGTTAGATCTATTATCATAAAACATAATAATTTTTAGAATTTGTATATGCAAAAAGATGATAAATTAATTATTAAATAGTACCAACGTGAAATCACGTTGTTCTGACTAGACCCTATAAGGGCTAATACTCCACCGACCCATAAATGGTCATGGAAGGTCTGACAACCGTGTTCAATACTTGCTACCCTTTAAAAGGGTCTACATATTCCTTGGTTGACATACTATCAGTCATAAGGTCTTCTTTTTCTTGATCACGAATATATTGTTCAACAACTTTTGTATCAAGGCCAACAGTTGACACGTAATATCCTTTTGTCCAGAAGACCTTATTGCCAAACTTGTATTTCAAATTTGCAAATCTTTCAAATATCATCAAACTGCTTTTACCTTTAAGATATCCCATAAAATTTGATACAGCCATTTTTGGTGGTATCTTCACCAACATATGTATGTGATCAGGCATCGCGTGGGCCTCAATAATTTCAACATCTTTGTATGCACAAAGTTGTCTTAAAATTGCACCTATCTCAGCTCGTATTTCTCATAGATTACTTTTCTTCTATATTTCGGAACAAATACGATATGATACTTACAATTCCATCGCGTGTGTGATAAACTAGAATCATCATTCATGAGTGATAACCTCCTTTATGTTAATTTTGGTTGCCAGACCATAATTATCATATCGTGAGGCTTTTTCTTTTTCTACCACATCGCTTAAGCTTTTCATTTCTCACACGTGGTAACGTGTGGTTTTCATCTCCTTTGGAGATAATAAAAAGATTAATGCTATCAAAGCATTAACCTTAAAATATATAGTTACGCAACTTGTAGCTTTATTGTGTATATTCGTTATATAAGAATTCAAATAAGAGAGTCTTTTTTAAAGATATTATAAAAATAATTTAAAAATATTTAACTATACATAAATTATATTAGCATCTAAAAGAAATTCATTGCCTGAATAAATAACAATTTCATTCCATTGTTCTTCTGTGCCACTGTAATAAACATTTACCAAATTAAAACATTGACCAAATGCATCACCACCAATAGAAGTAACACTATATGGGATTGTTATACTAGTTAAAGAACTACAATTTACAAAAGTCATTCCATCAATACATTCAACACCTTCTGGTATAATTAAACTTGTTAAACTACTACATTCCGCAAAAGCATAGCTAC
>JBJEDT010000045.1:116599-141138 GCA_051872335.1 Bacilli bacterium
GTTACCAATACTTGTAACTCCTTCTGGAATTATTAAACTTGTTAAACTACTACATTCCGCAAAAGCATAGCTACCAATACTTATAACTCCTTCTGGTATAATTAAACTTGTTAAACTACTACATTCCGCAAAAGCATAGCTACCAATACTTATAACTCCTTCTGGAATAATTAAACTTGTTAAACTACTACATCCATAAAATGCATAGTTACCAATACTTGTAACTCCTTCTGGAATTATTAAACTTGTTAAACTACTACATGCATAAAATGCATAGTTACCAATACTTGTAACTCCTTCTGGAATTATTAAACTTGTTAAACTACTACATCCCCCAAAAGTAGTGCTACCAATACTTGTAACTCCTTTTGGAATAATTAAACTTGTTAAACTACTACATCCATAAAATGCATAGTCACCAATACTTGTAACTTCTTCTGGAATTATTAAACTTGTTAAACTACTACATCCATAAAATGCAGAATATCCTATATTAGTGATGCCTTGTGAAAGTTTTATACTTACAAAATTACTACAGTTTTTGAAAGCTTCATCTGAAATTTTTGTCATCTCATTAGGTAGAATTATATTATATTTATTAGTATTTCCTGTAAATAATTTTGAATTATATGTTGAAAACTCATTAAATTCGATAGTATTAAATGATTCCGGTAATTCTATAGATGTAGATACATTAAACAATTTCTTTATTGTTGTATTTGCCTCTATAGAAATTGTCATTTTTTCAAAAGAACTTTGACTTTCCAATATGCCATCTTCAAATGTAGTTATTGTCTTAGGAAAAGTAACATTAGTAATATTTGTTTTTCCATTAAAAGTTGTTGCCTTTACTCCTATAACAGTTGTACTATTGATGGTCTCAGGAATAACAACCGAAGTATCTTCAAGTAAATATGATGTAATAGTTATTCCTTCTGAAGTTGTTTCATATAAAAATGCGGAATCCACCGAAACATATTGAGCAGTTAATGTAATATCTTTATTAAAATTATAAACAAAATCATCTTCATATTTTTGGTCTTCGTAAAACCAACCTACGAATATATAATCTTCTTTTGTAGGAGTAGGTAATGAATCTACAGTTCTAGAATAAACTGCACTTAAAGTTGTTACATCACATAAGCCATCTCCTACATCCAATGTAATTGTATATTTATTTAAAAATTTACTAGTTAAACTTGCGTTGTCTGTAACAATATATGTCCCTTGATAAAGAATATTATTTTCATCATAATACCCATCAAATACTGCAATTTCAGTATCCTCTTTATTTTCTAGAGTTATAGTATCTCCATAGTAGTAAGTTCCTTCAACACCATCTATATTAACTTTATATTCATTTTTAATATAACTGGCTGTAAGAATCATATCTTTATGAACTGTACTTTGACTAAATAACCATGAATCATTTGATTCATCAACCCAAGAAACAAATGTATAGCCTACTTTCTCTGGTGCAGTAGGTTTTATTATATAACTATTATCATTTACTTCTTGAGTAAATGGATTTTCGCCATTATTAGGATCAAATGTAACTGTATATGTTTTTACCTCTAATAATTCAGCTACTTTTTCTTCTAACTCTATTATACGAGTTAACATACTACTATCTGTTTCATCTAAAGTTTCCAATTTTTGTTCGATTATATCAAGAGTATTATCATATTGAGATTTTAGTGATTCTATCTTTGCATCATAATCAGCTTTTATGGTTTCAATATCATTTGAATATTTCGTATCTAATGTAGCTAATTTATCATCATATTCTAATTTTAATGAATTAATTGCATCTGCATTATTTCCTTCTAATAATTCTAATTTATCATTATATTCAGTTTTTAATGCATTAATTGCATCTATATTGTTATCTCCTAATTCTTTAATCTTTTCATCATACTCTGTTTTTAATGCATTAATTTCTTCCGTTAATGCACTTAAGTCATCAATCATACTTAAAATATTTTGTTTATTTTCAGTAATTGAATCCATAATTTCTTCATTACAACTAGTTAATGAAGAAAAACTTAATAGAGCACACAAACATGTAATGATAATTTTTCCTTTATATTTCATAACTAACCCACCTTAAAATTATTATACAGAATCCTTTCTAAGAAAAACTTAAGATTTATATTATTATATTATCATAAAATTAAATATTTATAAAATTATACATTTTAAAACTTTTTATTTATTCATTAGCATTCTTGTCTAATAGATACAATAAAACTTTACTTAATTTTATTAGAGTTAAAAGATTCCCTTTTAAATTATTTTCGTTATGTATAATTTTTACTATAATAATGTATAAGGAGATCAAATTATGAATATTACATTTATTACAGGAGCTGCAAATGGTCTAGGTGAATCATTTGCAAAATTATACGCTAAAGATAATCAAAACCTTTTATTAATTGATATCGATGAGCCTAATTTATTAAGAGTTAAACAAGAACTAGAAACTCTTAATCCAAATATTATTGTTGAAACATTAAAAGCTGACTTAACAAAAGTTAATGAATTGAAAAGAGTTTATAAATATACAGTAGATAAAAATTATTTTGTTAATAACTTAGTCAATTGTGCTGGCTTTGGTGAACAAGAAGACTTTATTAAAATGAATGTTGATAAACAAATAGCTATGACTAATCTAAACTGTAATGCTTTATTATATTTTACAAGAGTATTTTTAGATAAAATGAAAGAAAATGATGAAGGACATATAATTAATATTTCTTCAATTGCTGGTTTTTTACCTGGACCATATATGTGTACATATCACGCTACAAAAGCATATGTATTATTATTAGGTGAAGCAATTTCTTATGAACTAAGGAACACAAATGTTAAATTATTAACATTATGTCCTGGTCCTTTCTTATCAGAGTTTGTTAAAAAAGCACATAATGATTATACCTTCAGTAAGATTAAACCTATTACTAGTGATAAGGTTGCTGAATTTGGATATAAAAAATCTAAGAAAGGTAAATCCTTAGCTATTGTTGGTTTTAAAAATAGATTTACTATATTTGCTGCTAAACTATTCCCTAGAAAATTTGTTACTTCTAGTAGTGCTAAGACTATGAAAAAATTATAATAATCAAAATTAAGGAGAGGATAATTAATGTTAAAGGAAGCATTAGAGATTTGTTATAATGCACACAAAAACCAAGTAGACAAAGCTAATAAACCTTATATCTTACACCCAATATACGTTGCTTTAAATTGTGAAACTGAAGAACAAAAAATTGTTGCTTTACTTCATGATGTTGTTGAAGATACAAATATTACTTTAGATTATTTAGCAAATTTTTTTGATAGTAAAATCATTGAAGCCATTAGATGTGTAACTAAAGAAGAAGGCTATGACATTCATGAATATTATCAAAGAATTAAAAATAATGAAATAGCAAGAGTAGTAAAAATGAATGATTTATTACACAATAGTGATTTATCAAGATTATCAGTTATTACAGAAAAAGATATTAAAAGAAAAGAAAAATATGAAATATATCTACGCTATTTAAAAGGTGAAATTGAAGAACTATAAATTACATAAATAACAAACACAATATTAGTAAAATAAATATTAGCATTAAAAATCATTCATAATTATTTTATAAATACCATCTTTTATTGAATTCAAACATTATTGAATAAATTTTATTTTTACCATTTCTATAATTAGGTAATATTGACCCACTATAAGGGTAGTTAATTTTATACTTAAAAGAATGATTTGCTTTATCCCATAATTTAATTTCATTTAGTAAATCATTGTTCCTAGAATCATCATTATTTACTCCAATACAGACATCAGGTAGATGTCTTCTTTTATTAAAAAGAGAAGACATCTTATCATTAAATGAATGTATATCAATTATAAGAATATCTTGTTCACAATCACATGCTTTTGATAATCTTTCATGATGATTATCATAATAACTTTTAGCTTCTTTAATAAAATTATCACTTTTTATATGTAAGTCATTGCCATATAAATCTTTAGTATATATAGCACCCATACCATATTTTGCCATTAATTCTTTTTCATGATCCCAATATTTTTCAACATCAACATATAACCTAGAATATGGAGCAATAATTTTTTCATAATCCCAATCCTTAAAATATTCTAGTAATAATACATCACTCATCAATAAATTAATATGATTAAAATAGTCATTATTAATTTGAACATCTTCCCAAAAAGAATCAGGCACATCTAAAGAAGAATGTGGAAAGTGCATTAATACTTTTAAATTATGAACATTGGCAAATTCACTTATAATATCTTTTAATGTTATATTTTTATAACTATGTTTTTTCTTCATATAAAAATCATCCTCCTTATGAATATCGAATCCATAAAGAGAAATAAAAACTCCCATCGCAATGATGAGAGTTAATATCTAGAATATAATTCCCATCATTCAAGCTTTAGCACTTTGCTTTTTCAAGTAAGTTGCTGGCAGATCGAAGGGCTTGTCCCTAACTGCACTCTTTATGGATATTTCCTATTTTAAAATGTTTTTAAAATAAATCAATAATTAAATGTAATAATTTATAATTTGAATAAAGAAAAATATTATAAATTGAATAATAAGTAGGACAATCCGTGTCCTCACACTATTTTAAAATATATTTTATAATAAAGGAGCATTGGAACCCTGTGTAGACATTTTGCAAATGGCAGGGGCTCGGCCAAGTTTCGGTTTAGTGTGGGATACTATACTAAATCCAAGACCACTTAGTGGTATCCGGGATTAAAACACCGCTTTGGTTGACGGCGCAATACGCTCTTCGATGTAAACGACCACCCGAATAGGCACGACAAGAAGCTCTGCAGAAATGCATCTCGCGACTAGATACTAGCTTGAGACCCTAGTGTCTGCGCTCTCAAAGGAAGTGCTCGGCTCGATGGTAAGTAATTACCTATAACTATTTTGGTGGGTTCAAGTAGGTGAAAGCCGGCAAAAAAAACTAAACCCTAGGATCATAAACTTTGAGATTTGAAATTTTTGCTGAAGCTCATTGAAAGTTAGAGGATAATATAGTTCCTCTCGTTGTTCGGTTAATAACCCATTCCAGAAGTAGTAGGGTCGCTACCTATTACTCAGCCTGGCGTGAACGTGCGTGAATAACAAATTAGAGTAAGTATTGTATGGCGAAGGCTGACAATGCTTTTTTTTATTAATTATTTTTATCTTAACATTTACTATACTTTTGATGTATTTTTTTATATTCACTTTGATTATTATCTTTTATTTTTTTTAGTTCAGTGAAAGTAAATTCATTACTACATTTTTTATATAATTGTTTTAGATCTTCATCACACTTATTCCTACTATTAATGCTATCAACAAGATTAACAATCAAGCAATAAGAATCAAAATTATTAATCTCGATCTTCCCACAAAAATAAGTAGCTAATATGAATAATCTTTTTTTATAATTACATAAGTTTTCATTATTTGAATATTCATAAAGTTGAACAAAACAATCAGAACCACAAACATTTCGTGATATACAATTTTTGCATTTATCAGGATAATCATCAAAGTAAGGATTGTTATTTCCCATTTCTATATCTTTCTTTGTTATTTCTAATTCTTTATGATATGAAGCTGGTGCACATGGATAAATATTCCCATCTACTCCTAATGAAAATCTTGCTAATCCAGCATCACATCTTCTATTTAATTTAGCATTAGAAACAACTTTTATTATTATCTTTCCAAAAAAATCATCACCATTAATTATCCTTGTTAATAATTCAAAATCATTTTTTAATACTTGTTTAATTAAGTAATCTACAAATCTTTCATATCCTTGTAATATATAATCAAAATTAAAATTTTCATAAGACATTCGACATGGTCTTATAGCAACTGTTTTAAATACATTAGTCATTTCTAAATATGCTTTATATATATCTGTATTTTCATCAACAATAGTCATTGATCCACCTACATAATCATTATGTTTAATGTTTAAAACATTATTAAGAACATGTTCATACGTTGGTTTATTATTAATATCTATTCTATATTTGTTATGTAATTCTTCATAACCATCTAACGAAACACCAAAAAGAATTCCATTATTTTGTAATAATGAAACCATTTTTTTAGATAATAGAATTCCATTTGTTGATAACATTGGAGTTATTTCTTTTCCTATTTCATCACTAAGACTTTGACAATATCTAGCTATTTCTAGAATTTCTTTTATATATAAAAGTGGTTCACCTGATCCAGCTAAATCGACAAAATATTTATCTGCATTATCCTTTACATGAACTATATAATTAATGAATTCCTTAATTTGTTCAACATTAATCTTCTTATTCTGTTTTTTGTCATTAAAGCAATATTTACATCTTAAATTACATGAACTAGTAATGTTTACTCCAATAATTACTTTTGAATAATCAAACAATATATGTGGCATTTCAAAGTACTTATTCTTTTCAAAAAACATATCTTTAAATTTTAAATATCTTTTTTCAATCGTAACCATTTTCCCATTAGATAAATTATAAAAAACTAAGAATTCACCAAAGTCTATTTTTAAAACATCGTTATAATCTGACAATAACGTTATTTCCATTTATCTCACCTTGAATCTTAAAATAATCATTATAAGAATCTATTATATCTATATATATTTTTGAATAATATTCAGTTCCTTTTAAATTTATAACTTTATATACAAAAGTTCCATCATCATCTTGATAAACATACTTTTGATTTATATATAATCCTTCTATTGTCATTCCATAACTTATTGTAACTCTAGCAGTAGAGTAACTTAAAATTTTACCATTATTAGCAATAGTTAGTTTAATAACATACATACCTTTAACAGTATCAAAATAACAATCTTTTTTAACCATACGTGGATTATCAGCAATGTATTTTAATGTAAAAGTAAAGTTATCAAAATTATCTATTTTATAATGAGGCATGTATGAAATTTCAAGATAAGTTTCTTCAAGATTTTCTACTATAACATGGTCATTATAGATCTCCATAATACGTAAATCATAAGTAACTTTATAATCACCAATACATGAATTCTTTAAAAAGATATCTCCTCCTTTTATTGAATCATTAGTAATAGGTAAAGAATATTCATTTATTTTAACTTTTGTAACAAATTCATTTTGATAAGGTAAACTATTTAAATATACTTTGTCTCGACTATCATACTCTTTAAGTAAAACTAATTGTTCATCAATATCTTGAGTTATTATATCTCCGGAAATTTGATCAACTGTTTTATAAAAATCTTTATAGAAAGTAAACAAAGAAGAAAAACAAATAGTACATATTATATTTAAAACTATAAACACTTTTTTCATTTATCTTTCCTCCACTAAAATTGTTGCAATATTGATTCTAGTACCAATTATTGTAGATATTAAAATAGACAGAAAACAAACAATTAGATATATAGATAAAAAGATTAAAACCATATTAATATTAAATAAGAATAAATTGGTAAAGTATTTTAAACTTAAGATTAAAGCTATAAATGAAAATACTATTAGATATATAACAAAACCTATAATTGCCCCAACAAGAGAACTTAGTAAACTTGATTTAGAAAAAAGATAAATAATATCTGATTTACTAGCTCCAACAGCTCTACGAATACCAATTTCATTGTATCTTTCTCTAATTAAAATAGTTTGGACAATTACTATTGAGATAAAAGAAATACCAAAAAGCATAACTAAAGAAACCATTGATGAAGAAACAAAATAATTGTAACTAGTTTCTATTAAATTATTTACCTTAAATTCTGACATAAAGTTTATTTCATTATCAAAAAGTGTAAAGTTCGTGTTTTGTGTATATATTATTGTATTAACACTTATATCTTTAAAAAGAGAAGAAAATGTAGAATGTGGAATAAACATTTGGATAATGTTTTTATCTATATTTCTTAAAACATCATTATTATCACTTAACACACCTTTTATAAAAAAAGGAGTACCATTAATTTCAATATATTGATCATCTTTTAAACCAATTTTTTGAATGTGTGATTCATACATTATTAAAGCATTAGTTTTAGTTATAATATCACTATATTCAAATGATGTACCATATTTTAAACTTGAAAAATTAATAGATTCAGAATAACAACTTGGAAGAGGAAAAGTTTCAAAGTTTGCTTCACAACCTATTACATTTACTTTTAAATTTTCAAATCTTAAATTAGTCGTAGGATCATTAGAAGAAGTAAAATAGCTTTTATATTCGAAATTAGGAAAGTGATATTCCATAAAGTCTTTATAGTCATCAGTATCTAATAATTTATATGTTGAGTAACCTCTAGGATAATTAGAATAATCGATATGTTGAATTTCAGCTTCAATATTACTAACGTTTATAGCTATAGAAGAAAAGAAAGATATTATTACAGAGAGAATAATAATAAATAAATATCTTTTATTACTTTTCATATAATAAACCTCCTTTTAATTCAAGAATCATATCGCATTGATTAGCTAAGAAACTATCATGAGTAACTATAATAATTAGTTTCTCTTCATTTAAAAATTGCTTGAGTAAAGACATTACACCTAAAGAATTGTCTTTATCTAAGTTTCCTGTCGGTTCATCACATATAATCAAATGAGGATTATTTATAAAAGACCTTGCTATAGCTATTCTTTGTTTTTCTCCTCCACTAAGGTAATTTACTTTTTCAGTTAATAAATGCTCTATATTTAACTTTTCTATAATATTTTTGAAATTATCATCATTACAACTATCTTTTTCTTTAGAATAAAGTAGAGGCATTTTGATGTTCTGTATAACATTCAAACTATCTATTAAATAATAAGATTGAAAAATAAAACCAATATGATTATTACGTAATTCATAATTATCTTTTCTCTTAGAAATTAATTCATTATTGATGAAAATTTCACCTTCATATTTGTTATCTAATAAACCTAAGATATTTAATAATGTGGTTTTTCCACTACCAGAAGATCCTAGGATTGCATATATTTTTCCTGAATTAAAAGAATAACTAATATTATTTAGAATTACCTTTTTACCATGAGATTTTTTTATGTCTTTAAGCACTAAATTTATTTTATTCATATAGATATAGAAACATCCCTTTACATAAAGAATTATCTGAAGAAGCAATTAAGGCATAGTCATCGATAAATTCTAATGCTTCTACATAAATAGGAATATATTGTTCATTTTGCAAGACATAAAACATTTTATGATAAGTTTGATAATTAAATATACTAGCTGGTAAGCATAACATTTTATTATATTCTGCTTCCTTTACTTCTAAGGTACATTCCATATTTGAGTTTATTAAGTATTTACAATTTTCAGTTTGAAATTTTAACACTATTCGATTTTGTGTTTTAAATAAACTATAATCATATCCTTTGAAAACGACTTTTGTTTGAATGTCGTTACATTTTAAAAATATTTCTTCATTTGTTGTATCAAAATTATAATAATCTCTACTATTTAAACTAAGTTGAATAGAAAATTGATTATAGTTATAAACAATAACTTCATATTTTTCTTCATTTTCTATGACATTTAAACAAAAAGAGTCATATGAAGAAAAAACATCTTCTCCTAAATATTTACCTAATAAATCTCCTTCACTTATATCATCACCAATAGTAATACTTGTTGTATCTAAAATATATGTGTTATAGATGTTTGCATTATCTACAACAGTTGCATTATAAGATTGATATTTAATAAAATCTCTTTCTTGAACCATATATCTGCATGATGTAGTTGGTTCAATATAATCATCATTATTAGGTATATATTCTTGCCCTTGATCTAAAGGTTTTATTGTATAAATACAAACACAAATTAGTGCTGAAATGTTTATTACAAATAGTAAAACTAAATATGTTAATTTTGAAGTAAAAAATTTTTTAAACATAAAATCACATTAATAAACAGATTATTTAATTGTTTATTATTCCTTTCTAAAAACTTTTATAAAATCTATTAAAATAAGATTGGCAATTATGATATCTAGAATATATTTCCATTTTCATAATTGCCAAAATAGTATGAATAAATGTTTTAAATACAAACTCTACAAACTTTATTAATTTATATAGTAATAGCTATGAAACTAAGAATTAATAATTTATCATTCAGCAATTATTTAAAAGTGATTTATTACTAGAAAACTTAATAAATCCAATACAAAACTAAATTTATTATTGTTTTAATATCTATTACTATTACTATAGAACATGTTTAATGGAATCATGAATTCATCTCCGTTGTAAACAATATTAAAGTTAAAATCACATCCAATAGTATCAATATTTCCATTATCAAAATCAAAAGCAATTTCTAGAACTATCCCCCATTTATAATCACTTATATTTACTTCATTTGTGTAGTCAATGTATTCTATATCTAAATAATGAAGCAAGTAATTAAAATTATCTGGGACGATGCCATATTTTATACTATTAATAGTTAAATAATCGTTATTAATCAATACATCTTTTATCACATACTGATCTGTATCTGCTTTTAATAAATCAGAATTATCAAAGAAAATATAATACTTTTTACTCTTTGGATCTAATATCAAATCGCAATATGGATTCACAACACCAAGATCATAATAGGAAAGAAAACTTATTGGAGAATTTGGCTGATTTTGATATGTCTTATTAAAAGTTAAATTAATATCATATCCCATTTTAATAAGGGTATCATTTATTTGATACGTTAGTGATTCAATCTTCATAACTCCTTCAAATTCTTTTAAGCAAGTAATAGTAATTTTCAACAAATAATCTATTTCAACTTTTAAGACTTCTTCATTAAAAAGTAAACTAGAGTCTTCATTAATATATTTTAATTCACATGAAAATTCAGTTTCATGTAATTGATCTATGAAATCACATAGTTCTTCATTTAATACAATAGAATCATTATCAACGTAAATAGTTTGTCCAATACCAATCGAATAACAGTAATAATCATTACAGTTTAATGCATCAATTTGTCGAGGAGGAGATGAACATGATGTTATTACTGATAATAAGGTTAATAAATACTTATATAATTTTTTTATAATTAATCACCTTCCATTTATGCTTGTTTTAAACAAATCTATGAATCAACTCTTTGCTAGTGATAAGACTATCTTTTTAATAAAATGTCTTCTTACTATAAGTTGCTATTATGATTAAATCTTATAATTAAGATATGTAAAATTATGTCGAATTATAGATAATGGCAAAAAAAAGTGAGGACAATCCGTGTCCTCACACATTTTTTAAAAATATTTTATAATAAAGGAGCATTGGAACCCTGTGTAGACATTTTGCAAATGGCAGGGGCTCGGCCAAGTTTCGGTTTAGTGTGGGATACTATACTAAATCCAAGACCACTTAGTGGTATCCGGGATTAAAACACCGCTTTGGTTGACGGCGCAATACGCTCTTCGATGTAAACGACCACCCGAATAGGCACGACAAGAAGCTCTGCAGAAATGCATCTCGCGACTAGATACTAGCTTGAGACCCTAGTGTCTGCGCTCTCAAAGGAAGTGCTCGGCTTGACGGTAAGAAATTACCTATAACTATTTTGGTGGGTTCGAGTAGATGAAAGCCGGCAAAAACAAAAAAACCTTAGGTATATTTTTTAAATATTTTTTGATTTTTGCTGAAGCTCGTTGAAAGTTAGAGGATGATATAGTTCCTCTCGTTGTTCGGTTAATAACCCATTCCAGAAGTAATAGGATCGCTACCTATTGCTCAGCCTGGCGTGAACGTGCGTGAATAACAAATTAGGGTAAGTATTGTATGGCGAAGGCTGACAATGCTTTTTCTTTTTCAATAAAAAAGATATCTTTGTTTTGAAGTTCAAAACTCAGATATCTTTATTTTTTATTCTTTTTTCTTCTTTTTTCTATATGTTGATTTTAATATTACTTTATCTAAAAGATATAATAATGATGGTAAGAAGAATAAGATTAACAATACAGCTGCAATTGCTCCTTTTCCTACTAATAAACCAACACTAGATATTGTTGATTGTGAAGATAAGAAACAAATAACAAATCCACAGACAATTAGAATTAATCCACTTGTAAATATTGTTGGTAATGATGTTTTAATAGCATCTTCTAATGCTTCTTTCTTTTCCATAATTTCTCTATTTTTAATATATGTAGAGCTCATTAAAATACCATAGTCAACAGTAGCTCCCATTAATACACATGAAGCAACTATGTAACTCATAAAGAAGACATCACCAGTTAAGAAGTTTGTAGCAAAAGCAATCCAACAAGCTCCTTGAATTACAAGTACTAAAATAATAGGTAAAGAAGCACTTCTGAAAGTAATTGCTACAATTAGTAAAATTGAAACAATTGTAACAACAGCAATAATAATTGAATCAACATCAAATGAATCTTTTAAATCTTTTGTCGAAACAGATTCTCCAGCAATGTAAGAATCTTCACCAAAATATTTTGTTGCTGTTTCTTTTAAATATTTAACAAAGTTTTCAGTGTCTTCACCTTCAGTAGGTAAATCCATTGAAATTAACATACGTGAATAATTTTCACCTTTAAATAAATCTTCTGCAGTATTTAAATCTTTATTAGCTGAATCAATTTGGCTTCTCATTTCACTGTCTAATTTCTTAATTAATAATTCATTTGTATCTTTATTATCATTAATAAAAGTTAATAAATCTTTTGCTTCAACTTCTTTTAATAAAGGATAATCATTAGCCAACGAATATTTAATATAAACTCCACTAATTAAATCAGCGTTAATTTCACCACTACTAACTTCAGTATTCATTGATTTTTGTAATTGGTCTAATTTATCATATTGATCATTATAGTTATAAACATTTGTGTCAGATAAATATGAATTTACTAGTACCATGTCGCTAATTTTTTCATAAATTTCAATGCCAATTTGATTTCTCATATATTCATTATTTTCATATAATGATTTAGCATATGATGCGAAGGTATAACCATTTATTACATATTCATCAAAATAATGTAATTGATTAAAATAAAGAATATATATCATTTGAATATCTTCGTTACTGATATTAATTTCAGGTATTGTTCCTGTTTGCGAATAAATTACATTTCCCAAAACAGTAGTGAATTGATCAAAAGGATACTTTGCAGTAACATAAGCTAATTCATTGTTAGCTGCTTGAATTTGATTAATAGATGTTTCGTCAGTTATTTTTCCAACATAGACTAAGAAATTCATTAAATCTAAATATGGAATCGTATCTTGCACTTCTAAACCTTTTGAAGCAAAGTAACTATTATATAAATAAGTTGCGTCATCATCCGAAATTATTTCTCCATATGTAACATACATATATTGTTGGAAATTAACTTTTGTCATTGGTGTATTTGCTTGTTGAATACTATCATTAACACCTGTTTGAACACTTCTTAATGATTCTAGAGTAGCTTCATCCATCATATTAGATACTAATTCAACATTTTCTCCAGCATAAACAATGAAATCAAGCATTGTATTAAAACAAACTGTATTATCTTCAATAGAATCGTAATAATATAAACCATATAATTGCTTAATTGAATCTATATCTAAAGAACTAGAAATATCAGCTAAAGGTTCACTATTCAACTTGCTATACAATTGTTCATATGTAACATCTGATTCCAATACATCTTGCATTGCAACCATCTTTTTAATTGTATCGATAGATGAATTGTCAACCATATCTTTTACATCTTCATCATTTTCAATTAAATAATCACTATAATTAATTAAAGTTGCAAAATCTATTTTAACTTCATCAAAGTTATTATATAGATTGTACATTGTAAGCAACATTTCAGCTTCGTTTCTATTAAGATCTAATTTATTAACAATTTTGTCGACATCATAATCCTCTAAAGCTGTATTTGTATAGCTTGTATAATTTTGGAAAACATCTTTATCTTCTTTTGTACGGAATTGTTTAATTTCATTAATAAATGCTTCTTGATTTTCATATGAGCCATTCTCATTTGAAAATATAACCATGAATTGATTATTAGTTCCAAATGTATCAGCAATCTCTTTATCTTCCAAAGAAGAAGTTGCATAAACATATGTATTTGTATAGTTTACAACTGCACATCCACAAATTAGTACAAGAAATAAAGGTATAACTACTTTATGACCTTTATGTGCAAATTTGGAAAAGAACTTTCCATTGAATTTTAAACTCTTCTTATGAGTTTTAACCATTGGTTTATCTAACAATAAAATCATTCCAGGAAGTAATGTTAATGAAACAATTAATGAAATAACAATACCTTTCATTAAGACAATACCGATATCAAAACCAATTTTATAAGACATAAATAATAAAGCACATAAACCTGCTAAAGTAGTTAAACTTGAAGCACTAACTGGTCTTACTACTTCAACAATTGATTTTTTCATTGCTTCATTTTTATCTATTTCAATCTCTTTATTTTTACGATATGCATTTAATAAAACAATTGAATAATCGATTGATAAAGCAAGTTGCAAAATGGCTGCGATAGAATTAGTAATATAAGAAACTGATGGGAAAAAGGCATTAGTTCCTAAATTAATAATAACTCCAACACCAGCTACTAAAAGTAGTACTATAGGTTCTAACCAGCTCTCACTTGTAATTAAAAGTAATCCACTAACAAGGCAAATCGAAACTATAACTATGTATACCATTTCACTTGTAATTGATTCTTGTAATCTTTGTTTATCGATTGCAGTGCCACCATAATAAGTCTCATAACTTACTAATAACTCTTTAATATCGTTACTAACACTTTTGGCATTTTCACTATAATCATCTCCATCAATGATCAAGATATATAATGCATTATTATCTTTGAAATAATTTTCACTTTCTGCATCGTAATTAACATTAATTACATATTCAATTTCTTTGATATCATCTAACAGTTCTTTAGATGTTTCCTTATCAATGTTTGAAACCATGACTTGCATATTGCCATTTAAGCCAAATTCATCTTCAGAAATTTCAAGTGCAAGTGATGTTTCACTACTTTTATCTAAGTATTTTGATATATCGTAATTAATGTTTACTTTTGCAACAAAAATACCTGAAAAAACACATGCAAGAGTAAAAAATACAATAATCCAAATTTTCTTAGATGTAATAAACTTAGCAATTTTTTTCATAATCTCCCTCCTTAAAATCGACACTTTTTTAAACCTAAACACTTGTCGATTTTTCTACATCAATATATAATTAATTTGGTAATATGACCACATCAAAAAAATTATATTTGTATAAAAATAAACAAATATTTGAAAGGTGTTGAATTTATGGATAAAAAAAATAGAAATTATCAAAGAATTGACAAATTAATTATTGATGCTTTTATAGAAATGTGCAAAAAAGAGAAGACAAATGATATTACAGTATCTTCTCTTTGTGACAAGGCAAATATTAATCGAACTACATTTTATAACCATTATAAAGATATATGGGAAATTATTGAAACTATTGAAACTGATATCATAAATAAAATTGATAAAGTTTTAAACGATTTTTCTTATTTTGAATTTATAAAAGATCCCTTCCCTACTTTATCTAAGCTAAATAATATCATTAATGAAAAACCAGAATATTATAAAAAATTATTTCATTTATCTGATTCTCATTTTTTTATTGATAAGTTAAAAGATATTTTCCATACAAAAATTTTACAAAGCCCAAATATACCAAAAGAATTTACTTCTTCAGTTCAAGGGCAGATAATTATTTCAATGTTTATAGGAAGTTTAGGTAACGTGTACTCTGATTGGTTCAGTCAAAAAATTAATTGTTCTTTAGAAGACATTACTTTACAAATAAGTGAATCTATTAAAAATACAGCTCCAATAATGAAATAAAATATGAAAGAAATAACTATTTTTATAATGTCTAAATTATTAATTATTATTTTATTTTATTTTTAAGTTCTTTAATTTTTTCTTCTGCCTTTTTATAGCCTTTTTTCAATGCCGTAGAATAATATTCATAAGCTTTTTTTAAATCAAGTGGAACACCTAAACCACTTTCATAGCACTCACCTAGGACAAAAAAAGCGACTCGATGATTTTTATTAGCAGCCATATTTAATAACTTATGTGCTTCATCAAAATTTTGTTCTACACCAACTCCATCAAGATAAAGAATAGCTAAACTAAACATTGCTTCTTGGTCATCTTTCTCAACGCCTTTTTTAAGCCAATAGACAGCTTCTTGTTCATCATCTAATTCGTATAAATAAACCATAGCTAATTCTCTATATACAAACTTCTCTCCGTGTTTGATAGCTTTTTTATAGTATTCAATTGCTAATGTTGGATTCTTTTCTGTTCCATCACCATAATGATAACAAGTACCTAAATTATAATAAGCATGAACATTACCTAATTCAGCTGCTTTTGCAAAATTTTCAAAAGCTAACTTTAAATCAGTTTTTATATGGTCGCCAGTTAAATATAACCAACCAAGTCTATTTAAAGCTTTATCATTATTACTATCAGCAGACAAAAACAAATAATATAATGCTTCGTTATAATCTTGCTTTAAAAGTTTTCCTTCCCAATATAAAGAAAACAAATTGAATTGAGCTTCACCATCTCCAGAAAGTGCATCACGATACATATCTTCTAATTTTTTATCATCTATTTCTGGACTAATAACGTCATTTAATATAGAAAATGTTTTTTCAGAGTTTTTTATATTCTTCTCTTCTGTATCATTAAATTTAATTTTCACTTTGATCACTTCCTTCTTTATTATAAAAAATTTATTGTTGAACTTCTATATCGAGAAATGTTTATCTTATATAAACCATTTTATTAAAATATTTTTATTTTTTTGTAATTATGTAATAATTTGAATAATCAATCGTCATATAAGTAGAGATAAGAAAGGGAACGTATGCTAAATAAAGAAAAGATTTCCTTAGATTTAGCTTTAAAAAGTGGTAATAAAGAAAGAATAGAAAAAGTATTCGAATCTATTTATTATAACTATTCAAAGTTAGTTTCATTTTGTATAGGAAAATATATTGCTGATGAAGAAACAATAAAAGATTTAACTAATGATGTTTTCTTATCTTTCTTTAAGCACATAACTAATATTAGTAATATTAAATCTTATCTCTGTACTTCTGCTAAAAATAAAGCTCTTGATTATCTACAAAAAGAAAAAAATGTCTTTATTGTTGAAGATATTGATTCATTAAGAGAAACAATTAATTTTACTTCAACCACTTTCTATTCTTCACTTATTGAAGATTTAGAATCTATTTTATCAAAAGAAGAGCTAGACATTGTCGAGTTACATGCTCTCTACGGCTATTCATTTAAAGAAATAGGGATAAAAAAGAATATTAGCAGTAACTATGCAACTGTCATTTATTTTCGAGCATTAAAAAAATTTAAAAATTCTGAGAAAGGAAAAATTTATGAAAAAAGATAAACTAATTAAAACAATAGAAAATTCATCGAATATTAATTTTAATTTTAAAGATATTTCCTCTAAAATTGATTATGATAATTTCCAAAAAAATAAGAAATTTAATAAGAAAAATTTAATATGGATGATTCCTACATTAGTTACTTCTTTATCTTTAATTATAGTTTTACCTATTACTTTAAAAGATAAACCGTTTAAAAGTAATTTAAACTATTTAACTTCACCTAATAGAAGTGCTACAAGAGATACAATTACTACTTCTATTTCCCAAATAACTTACGATTCATACAATACTTTTACTAATAGATTTGTAGATATTTGCTTTCAAAGCTCATTAGAAAAAAATGGTGAAATTAGCTTAGGCATTTCTATTCCTGATGCCTATATATCTTTTGCTATTACTGCAATCTGTTCAAATGATATAGTACAAGAAGAATTCCTTTCATATATGGGATTAAATTCGATTGAAGAATTAAAAGTAACTACTAAAGAAATCGTTAACTCTTTATGTACACTATATGAAGACGAAAATGATAATTTATCTGGTGGATATAATTTAAATTCAATATGGCTAGATCCTAATCAAACAGTATTAAAAGAAAAAGATACACAACTTTATAAAGATTTAGAAGAAATATTTGATGTTTCGATTTTCAGTGAAGCTCTAACAAGTGATAAAGCGAATGCATATTTAAAGGAGAAAGGACTTAAGAATAAACCTACTCCTTTGATAGAGGTCGATGATGAAAATCCTTCTGCTTCATCAAATATGTCTGTTTATTATTGTCTTGATGGATTTGGAGAAGAACAAAAAATATATAAAGAACAATATCTTTCAAAGAATCATAAAATGGAGTATTCATATAACGGCAAAAGTGAAAAAATCGATTATATTGAAAAAAATAAAATTGGTAATTTATATGAAGGTACAAATTTCATTAGTGGCACTACAGCAATAAAAAATTTAGATATATCATATTTTTTACCTGATCAAAATGTTCAACCAAGTTCAATCTTATCAGATGTATTAGCTAAAAATTACACAAAGAAAACATATTATATAGAAGAATTAGAAGAAGAAACTTCTTATTATAAACTTAAATTTAAACAACCTTATTTTAAATTGAATAATAGAGTCGAACTCGATTATGATACATTATTAAATATCTTACCTAATTCATGTACAATAGGTGGCATTAATGAAAAACTTGTTTACGGAACAATAGATAATTCAAATGCTGTTATAGAACTTTATTTAAAAAGTATCATTCAACAATCCATAATGACTTTTGATTATAATGGCTTTTATTCTTGTTCAGTAACAATAATAGAAAGTGCACCAGGAAGCGCCATGGACTTTTTCCAAGAATATACACTAGAAATGAATAGGCCATATATTTTTAGTATTAACAATTCAAACATTAAATTAAATAGCTCTTATTGTTCATTGCCTTTAGTTATTGGGGAAATAGTAAATCCTAATTATTATGAATGATTGCTTAAAATTAATACTATTAATACGCTCTTCAACTTTTTTTATAGATCAACTAGTGGTATTATATTAATGCTTGGGGAGTGGACAAGTGGTAAGTCATCTGGCTCTGAACCAGTTATTCGTAGGTTCGAATCCTACCTTCCCAGCCATTAAAAAAATCCTAGAATTAAATAAATCTTTATAAAGAATAATATATCCAATGACTAAATAAGAAGTAAAATTTTAATATCAATTTGATGTGAAACTTTTACAAACGAATTGTTGCACATTAAATTTAAAATTACACGATACCAAGCACAATTAAAGACGGTAATTGAAAACGTACATAGAGTTTATTGAAAGTATGGAGTAAAAAGTCTTCCAAGCAACTACACTATTTCATATCAAATAAATGAAATGGGTTAATATAAAAAATAAACAAATTAAATATTATTATAAAAATTCAAATAAATAGGAGTGAGATGATATGAAAAAAATTAATATACCGATGGTTTTTATAACAACACTATGTTGTTCATGTTCATTTAATAAATATCTAGAAAAACCTGATGATACGAATTTAACATTTTGGATAACGCAAAAAGTTAGTGTTAATGATTTTAATGACTGCACTTATTTACCTGGTTGGATGGGAGCAAGTGAATATCTAGATGGAAAATACACTCCTATAGATAATGATGGATTTTTAACTGCTCCTGAAATTCATGTTACGTATTTAGTTACTGGTTATCCTGATTTACAAGATGACACAGCAATAACATATATTCACATTACTGACCCAGATATTTATGTATATGGATTAACAATGAATTCTTCTGAAGAAGAAATTTATAATACAATGAGTAGTTACAAATTTAAAAGAAGTATAGAAGATAATCAAATTAGTTACACTAAGAATAATGTCTCTCTTATTATAAAAAATAATGAAATAAATATTAGAGCTTATACAACAAACAACAAAATATCACTTACTAAATCTTATATTATATTTTCCAATTAATAGTGCTTTTTTAAAGTATTAATATTAAAGCACTATTTTTTAATTGTCTAAAATTAGAACTTTTTGCTTGCTTATTATATAATATTCAAAAATAAGGGAGGCACTATGTCGACATTAACTTTTGAAGAAAAATATTCACTCATTAAAACAACACTACTAAAGGAAACTGAAAAAGATCCAATTAAAATAATTAAACACTTAATGAATGAAGATTTTATTAATATTCATGGTCCAGAACATCATTTTTTAGATGGTGCGTCCTTTTTAATATCTTTATATAATAATGGATTAAAAATAAACCTTGAAGAATCATTAGACAAATTAAAAGAAAGAACTATTAAAATGCCTGGTGCAATGTGTGGCTATTGGGGTATATGTGGTTCTGTCGCATCTATAGGTGCATGTTTTTCTATAATTGATGAAACCGGTCCTTTATCAAATGATATTAATTATTCAAAACATATGGGATTTACTTCTAAACTAATAGATACTATGAGTAAAATTGGAGGTCCTCGATGTTGCAAAAGAAATGCATTCCTAGCCTTGAGTGCAGGAGCTATATATGCAAAAGAAAACTATAACATTGATATGCACATTGATAAATTTAAATGTGACTATTCACCTCTTAATAAAGAATGTATTCATGAAAGATGTCCTTTCTTTAATAAAGAAGTAATTAAAAATAGAAAAGGAGAAGATTAATATGAAATTTAAACAATTGAAATTAATAGGATTATTATCATTACTATTAAGTAATAATGCTCTTTTAAATATTAGTCATAACCTAAATAGCAATGTATCAGTAGTAAAACACGCAAACTATGCTAGTGGTTCTAGTTATTATGCAACTAACGAAGATGATAAATATTATCAAGGTATTGATGATACTTTAGTTGGTGAAGATTTAATTATAGCTTTATCAACTTTAACTTCAGATGGATTTGAATCACATACATATAGTTCATTACCAACCATTTATCAATATAGTGATGTTTCACTAACTGATAGTTCAAAAATGGTTATGGCATATACTGGAACAGAAGTTTCCTTTACAGCAGGTTCAATGCCTAGTAATACTAATAAAGAACATGTTTGGCCTGCATCATGGTATGGAAATGGTACAAGAACAGAAAGTGCAGGTTCTCCAGGAGCTGATGCTCATAATGTTTGGCCAGCAGCAACAGATCTTAATAGTAAGCGTGGGTCATGTGCATTCGATGAATTAGATTTTTCATTAAATTACAAGTGCTATGAATTTTCAAATACCGATTTTAGTTATGGCGATCCTAGTGATGATAATACTTTTGTATGGTCAACAGCATTTAATACATCTAATGGAAAAAATACAGATGCTATGTATCCAGCTAAAGGACATAGAGGACAAATTGCTCGTATCTTAATGTATGTAGCTACAAGATATTATAATGATAATACTTATCCTGTAATGCTACACGATGAAGCAACAACATTAAAAACAGGTCGTATTGGTAAATTATCAACCCTTTTAAAATGGCATTTTGAAGAGCCACCTACAGAATGGGAAATTAATAGAAATAATGAAGTAGCAAGCCGTTGGCATCATAATAGAAATCCATTTGTAGATCACCCAGAATATGCTGCTCGCATTTATTATTATATGAATGAACCAGATAAATCGGCCCCAACTGAAGCAGTAAAAAAAGCAATTGAAACATATGGAAGTATGGAAACACCTACATTAGAAAATATTTCTATTTCTCCTTCAACTGCAACTTTAGGAATCGGTGACTCTCAAGCTTTATCTATTGTAGCTACACCTACTAATGCTTCAAAAAGTGTAACATGGTCAACATCAAATTCTAGTGTAGCAACAGTAAGTTCTACAGGTGTCGTAACTGGTATTAGTAAAGGTAATGCAATTATTACTGCAACAAGTGTAGAAAATGATACTATAACTTCTTCAATCGAAGTAAATGTTAAAGAATTATCTTCAATTGAAGTTACTGGAACATTAACAAAAACAAGTTATTATGATGGTGATAAAGTTGATCCAACTGGACTAACTGTCACAGTTACATATTCAGATGGTTCAACTTCTATTATTGATAACTCTTCTTGTGCATGGTTAGATGGAACAACAAGAAGTACATCTTTAAGTAAAGATACAACATCAATTATTTGTAAATATAATGATTTTGAAAAAACTATTGATGGAATCACTGTATTAGAAAATACCGGTGGACAAATAGAAATAAGTATATCAAGTTTTACTTCATTAACTTCTAGTTACGCATTCCAAACTTGGACATCAGGAGGAGTAACTGGAGAAGCATTTATCTATGGTGGTACTACCAATAGAATACAATTAAATAATAGTAAATCAAGTTATTATTTATACAATACAACTGCACTTCCTGGATCAATTAAATCTGTATCAATATCAATGAACACAGGTACGAAAGATTGGGAAGTAAGAACCTCAAGTGAATCTTTTGGAGAAGTTAGTGCTTATCCAACAGGAGGTACAAGTCAAGGAACCATTAGTGCTACAACAAGTGGAACTAAACTTGATATTGCTGATTCTACTGATAAATATTTTACTATTAATTATAAAGGTTCGGGAGTGGCATATATTGACTCAATCATTATTGAATATGGTAGTAGCACCTCTACTCCAATTGAAGATTCAATTACATTAGATAAAACAAGTGCATCATTAAATATCGATGAATATCTTACATTATCTTCAAATCCATCTACTGGTGTAACCTGGACTAGTTCTAATACAAGTGTTGCTACTGTCGCAAATGGAGTTGTACATGCTATTGCTGAGGGAACTTGTACTATAACTGCTAAATATGGCACTGCTTCTGCTACATGTACAATTCAAGTCACTCAACCTTCTTCAAGTGGTGGAGGAGATTCAGGTGAAAATAATGAAACTCCACCAGAAGAATCTATCATTGATGTAACTGCTGTAAAACTAGATAAGACATTATATAGTCTTAAAAAAGGTGAGACCTGTACTTTAGTAGCTACTGTTTTACCAAGTAATGCTAGTGATAAAACTATTACATGGACCTCAAGCGATACAAATATTGCTACTGTTAATAATGGTGTAGTTGAAGCTAAAAACGTTGGTGAAACACAAATTAAAGCAACAGCAAATAATGGACTATATTGTCTTTGTAAAATATATGTAGAAAAAGATGATGTAGTTATAATAGTTGATAATGAACAACTTGGTAATAACAATACGTTAGACCTTAATGTCGGTGACTCAACATCAATTACTTTACAAGATGAAGATGGAACAAATCTTAATGTTACCTATGAATCTATTAATCCTAATATTGTTGAAATAGATTCAAATGGAAATATAACAGTTAAAGCAGATGGTGTAGCACAAATTAAAATTACTGATGAAGAAGGCAATGTAACAATTATCACAATCAACGCTACTACTAAATCAAATAGCAATCCAATAACTAAACAACAAAGAATTATAATTGTTTCCGTTTGTGTTACTGTTGCTGTTATCTCTTTATCTATTGGAATATTTGTTCTAGTAAGACACAATAAAAAATTAATTTAAATATATTAAAAGCATCGGAACAATACGATGCTTTATTCTTTAAATATATTTATTTAATCTATATAGTGTTGAGTAATAAGCCAAATACAATTAGAAATTCAGCACATAAATATGTTGCCATAATATAGAAATCTCTTTTTTTAATATCTTTTATAAATGTACAATTAACAAGAATTGTATCACTTAAAATGAATAATAGATAACCGATTATAATATAAATAAAAGATTTAAATATTATAGGATTGAAAATTGTTAATAATAAAGATACTAAAAAATTCATTGCAAGTAATCCAGCATAGAAATTAAAGTAACGTGGATGATCTACAATAACTTTTCTTGATATATAGTAAGTACTAATAGAAAAAGCTAGATATAAAATAGCAGCGATAATATATGCATACCATTCAATATTTACTATTCCTATGGTTAAAACCATTTCTAACAAATAACATAAATGACCTACACTAAAGAAGGCTGTACCCCAAACAAATCTTTTTGGGTCTTTATTTTCAAGTAAGAAAATATCTCCAATCAATCCACAAAGAATACCTATATAAATTATGAATGATTCTGGAGATTCAACAATTGCAGCAATAAATAAAATTGATAAACAAAAAGGCTTAGTTATTTTTCTAGCTTTTTCCATTTCATACGCACAGAAAAATAAATGCACAAGTGAAACAACAGCAAATACTATAAGTAGTATTAATGTAGCAGTTTTTAACATATTTATATACCTCTATTTCTATTTTAATAAAGTATATGATAAAGTACAACATTAAATGTAAATAGGGTTAACAAAAATTGCTCATTTATATAATAAATTACATTGATTTTTATAATATAGAGACTTATAATTTTGTTGCTTAAAGGAGACTAACTATTAAAAAACAATAGGAAATTTAAGAAATTTCTAAAAAGTAA
>JBJEDT010000046.1:0-1519 GCA_051872335.1 Bacilli bacterium
CCCCTCCTAAAAGCCCTTTGACTTTCATTTTTGCAATATACTGCATTTTCAATGTAAACGTCATCACCATTAATTCTAACAGTAAAATACCAATAACGTTTCCCATTTGAAGTTAAATATAATTCAGCAACGTTTGAACCATCTTGTAAGGATTTTAAGAGTGGTTTTCTCTCACCAAACAAAGTATTCATGACAACATTATTCATACCGTCAATAACTTTATCAATTGCATCTTGAACCATTTCACTATCCCAAGTATTTGGATAACGTTTAGCCACATTACCATAAAAAGTACCTACATCATTGATTGCTTCTTGTGTTATAATAACCATTACTAATTCTATTTACTTTCCATTATTTTCTTAGCGACTTGAAAAGCAAGTACTTTTGCCTCTTCAATTGATACTCCGCCAATTAAGTTTGCTGACTCACTTAAAACAATTTTGGGTTTTCCATTTTTAATAATAACTTTATTCTTTTCCATATACAATAAATATTAATTCTATGATAATAAATATACAAAAATTATTTGAAATAATCAAGTAATAACTTTTCGTTTATAAGTATAGATTTTTTAATCTATTACTATATTACTAAAATAAATATACAATTTTTTGATCAAAAATAACTAATTACTTACAATACAGATGTTTCATGATTGCCTCTGAAATCAACTTTACTAACCTTGTTTTGGATACGTTCCAAGATTCATTGTATGGCTTGGTTTGCATTGTGTCGTTATGATTATCATTTTTGTGATGAGCATCCTGCCCAATTGCAACAATAGTTCCATTTGTATTTTTCATTAACACTACGGCATAATGCCAATTATTCGCCTTAATTTCTTTCCAACCATTATCTATCCATGGTGTATATATTGGTTGTGTGATATTATTGTCTGTTATTGTTGCATTATGTATAGATTTAGCTGTTTTTATATTACATAGCAATTGTTTTTTACTATAACTCCTATCGTTTGGATAGTTTTTCAGTCTTTCATAATAAAGGTCAGTATAATAATTTGTTATTTTATCAAAAATGTATTTATTTAACTTCACTTTAAGTAACATTCTATTCCTCGTTTTTTAAACTCTTCATTTATTTTTTGTGTAATATCTTTATGTGTTAATATTCCTGTGTATTTATCGTAAATTTCATCAATAATATCACATCTTTCATTAAATGATTCAATAATATAATTATTATTTATCGAATCTATTTCTTTCAATTCTTCCTCTGTTATTAGTGGGAGATTTTTTTTCATTTCTTCTGTTAATATCATAACTAAATCATTTATTGTTATACTAATACATTATAAATATATAATTTTTTGATCAAAAATAAATAGTTACTTACCAAACAAATGTTTCATTATTGATTCGGTAATTAACTCAAGTAATCGTGTTTTGGATACATGCCAAGATTCGTGCATATTTTGGCTATGACAAGCATCAACTACGATAATTGTATCACCCTCAATTTTGTACAGAAAATACCACTTCTTGGTGTTTGCCATATA
>JBJEDT010000047.1:0-24870 GCA_051872335.1 Bacilli bacterium
AGGAATTATTATTAATAGATTTTATGATTATGTACTTGCTGGAAGATAGGAGGTGTTTATGTGTGTCTAAAGGAAAATCATATTATATTGGATTTGGCGCCAGGTTAGCAACTAATGGTCAAGGTGGTATGAATAGAGAAACATACGAATATATGAAGAAATTACCAAATAAGAAAGCTATTAATAGTTTTTGGAAAGGCTTTAAAAGTGCAGAAGTTAAATCTTCATATAAGAAATATTAATGAAATTTTTATTTAATTTAATTTTTAAAAGATGGTGGTTTTATTTCAAAGAAAAAAATTTATTCTAAACATTTAGAAATAGGTAGATTTTATAAACATAGCGATAAAAATGGTGGACATCCAGCAATGATTTATAAAAAGAATGATAAAAAGAATAATTATTGTGCTGTCACTTTTACAAGTTCTCATGGTAATAGTCGAACATTGTTATCACATAATATAGATCCTAATTCTAAAGAGCCTTGTTTTATTATGAATAATCCTGTTTGTAGTAAAAGAAATAGTTTTATGTATAAAAAGAAATATAAAAATTATAAGGTTCATAAAGAAGATAAACATATAGTAAATCGTATTAAAAATAAAAAGTAATCAACCGATTTCCTCAAGGGAAATCACGGAAATTAATTCCTATGGTTAATTACTATAAATATTCTATGATAAATTTTAAATTTTGTCAAATATTTAATAGTTTATATTTAAAAAATGAAATTTAAATTATGTTCTTAACATCAATAAAAGATGTTTAGATATTAAATCAAAAGGTGGTGATTCTATGAGATATGCAGTGGTTGCAAGAAATTATTTATTTAAAGATTTACCTGAATATGTACTTTATGTTTTCGATGGATTCACTAGAAAAGAAGTTATTAATGAAATTATTAGTAAGGGTTTTGAACCTGTATCAATTGTTATGCTTTGGAAATGGTGGGAAAATCGTTTGTTTTCTAAATATTCAATTATAGAGGGTGCTGACTACCCTACAGGCTTTTGTTCGTTGCAGACTGTAGAAAGTTCAGAGAAAGTTGAGTAGTTCGTATATGACTACTAGAGGTATTAAAAATGGAAGAAGTAAAAACAACTGTAGCAAAGACTACAACAAAAGCTGAAGCAGTTTCAGCACTAAAAGAGTTTAAAAAGTTTAATGATCTCACAATTGAAGAAATTAAAACTCTTCCAATTGTAACTTGTGATTTAGTTAAACAATTAAGAAATTCTAAAGCAAAGACTAATTCTAACTTATCAAAAGACTTTACATATTTTGCTTTTATTCATTTGATTAAAGGATTAGTTGATGTTCGTATTAGTTTATCACAAGCTGAATTTTTACATATTAAAAACTCGGCTAAAATTTTAGGTGATTTTACTAATATGACAATTAGAATTCCAGTACGTTTTTCTAAAGGTAAAAAGAAAGCAAGTGAAGAGAGTTATTATCTTGCTGAAATTTTCTTTGATTCTAAAGTTAGAAGATCATATTTCTTTGGTGATTTAGACATTGATAATTTGCGTGCACTTGGACACGATGAATTATTTGTTTTAAGGCCTGAGTTGGCTGATGAAGATTATTGTGAAGTAGCAACGATTTTCCAAGATTAAATTTGAGTTGACGGAACTCTTTAAAACCGTCTTTTATGAGGTTTTATGAAAAAGTTATTAAAAGTTATTTTACCAGTTTTATTATTAACTGGTGGTGCTATTACTTTAGCATCATGTGATAGTGATCCAATTCAAGAAATTGCTGGTTGGTTTACTAAAGATGAAAAAGTTGGAACAACAATTGATTTAAGTTCAGAAGATGAATTAGAAAAGATTTATTTAAATAATGATTTAACTCGTAAAGAAGTAAAGAATGTATTAAAAACACTTTCTTATAATGAAGCTGGTGTTTATAATGTTGGCCTTTGGTCGAATGCTAATGGTTCAGGTGCATATTATTTAAATATTACTAATGTTGATGGTATTTATAAAATTGTTGATTCAAATGAAGTTATTTATTATGTTTCAGAAGATGTTGATGAATGTGAATTCGTTGGTTGGAATGAAGATGTAAAATCTACTATTGAAGTAAATAAGAAAACAGCTTCTTCAGCAACATATACTCTATTTGGTATTGATGAGTCTTTATCAGGTAAACAAAATACAGTTATTAAAGATATTATAAGTTCAGCTAAATTTGCAAAACCATCTACTGAAAAAACTGATAATACAGAAGAAGCTAAATAATGAAAAAGAATAAGAAATTAAAAGTTATTGGTTTTGCTTTATTTAGTTTTCTTAGTATTGGTACTTTAGCAAGTTGTTCTTTATACGATAAGATTAAAGAAATCATTACAGGAACTGAAAATGATAATGTTGAATCCACTGGTGAAGAATTTATTAAAGGTACAAGCTTTTTAAATTATGATGGAGTTAAAGGATTAAAAGATACTGAATATACTTTAACTGCTTCAGTAACACCAGCAAATCATACAGCACCAATTATTTGGACTAGTGATTTTCCTGAGTTTGTTAGTGTTGTTGCTGGAGATAATGATACTGCAACAATTATAAGACACGAAGACTATCGAGGATATGTTAGAATTACTGCTTCAATTGATGGATTATCAGCAACTTGTAATGTAAGTTGTGTTGATAATGTTAAGATTAAATCTATTTCTTTAGACCAAGCTCCTCATTATTCATATAATGGTAAATATTATTGGAATGATGTTGTTGATAGTGATGTTAATTATAGTAATTTTTCAGTAAATGTAAGTTATACATCTACTACATGTTCAACAACTAATATTGCTAATTTTAATGAGGGTGATTATTTTAACACAAGTATTATTAATACTAGTACTTTTTGGATTTATAGATGGGAATCTATGGTTAAAAATTTCATTACAATTGATAGTGAATTAACTAAATCTAGCGGTAATCCATCGTTTGAATTACAAAGTGATAATACTTATTTATTAAAAGAAAAAGTTTATCTAAGGTTTAACGATAATACTAGTGATTATGATTACACTGTATCAGCAATTGATGGTTCATTTACTTTATCATTTATTGAGTATGTAGTTGCTACAAGTATTAAATTAGATGAAACTAAAATTACTATTTAATATGAAAAAAATTTTTAATAAATTGTTATTTGCATTATTTAGTTTATCATTATGTTCTTGTAATAAAGATATTATTTTAAATAATGATTTATTTCTCGGTGAGGTTAGGGCTCAACTTAATACAGTTTATACAATTAATTGTGTTGTTGAGCCTTCAAATCACACTGAAGATGTTGTATGGTCTTCTAATTGGCCATCATTTGTTAGTATTGTTGAGAGTACTAATACATATTGTAAAATTAAACGTACTCAAGCTTATACAAATGCAGTAGGTGATTATGTTATTATAAGTGCTTCAATTAATGATTTATATGCTTCTTGTCGTGTTTATGAAGATTCAAGTATTGTAATTAATGAAGATTCGTTTACGTTTGCTGCTTGTCGTTCTACTGATATTGATTATGTTGAGGATGCTGTTGATTTTTATTTAGTACCAAGAGTTGATTATTCGGTTAATTTAAACGTTTCTAATATTGATATTAGTTGTGAATATAATTATAAGTCAAGTGATGACTTTACATTATATTTTCAAGATAATTTTTATCATTATTTAGGAACAATGGATAGAGCAGATTTTTATGATAAATTACCATCTGATGGATCATTCGTTTATGATAATAATTTTAATTATTTTAATGGATTCATGTTAGTTTTTTCAGTTGATTATAATGGTTCAGGTTGGTGGTATGAATATGATTATCTATAGAAAGGGGTTGTTATAATGAATTTTAAAAGTTTATTTTTAAGTCTTCTTATGGCTTCTCCTTTTTCTTTATCATTAACTGCAAATAAGCATTATGGATATACTTACGATAGTGAATATAAAGATTATTCAGTTGCTGGAAAAGGTTCAGTTAGTTATGAACTTAAAGAAATGGGATATAATCTTTATGAATTTAATGATGATTATCAAAAGGATGAGGAATTAATTACATGTACTGAAACTTTTGATAGTGATAATTTATTGCATACTTATGTATATATTTTTACTAAAGATGTTACTATTGAATATGTAGATATAACTATATCTACATCTCTTGAACGTGATGAACAAGGTAACTACGATGAAAATCCTCGTAGTTACCCTTTATATTTGGTTTCTTACAATATTGATAATACTTTACGTAAATATGAAATAATGGATTTATCATTAAATACATATATCAGAAGATTAGCTGTTTCTAAGATCAATTCTTTAAAGTTAAGCAATAGTAATAAAAAAGAATATTCAATTATTAATGTTTCTATGGTTTATCTTTTTAAAGGATTAAATAATGATGAGCTTGAATGTTTTTATGAAGGATTAGATACACTTATTATAACTGATCATGTAATGGGAACATTTTTATATGGATTAACTTATAAAGATAGTTTTATTCCTAGTGGATATAATACTTTTACAGATTGTTGGTATTATTTTTTTAATACAAATATTAGTATGGACAAAATCATTGATCTTGATATTGAATATACTAAATATTCTTATATGATAAATGGTGTTATTGATGTTAATGTAGTTCCTACTAAGACATATATAGAAAATTCTATTTTAAATAATGGTGAAGAAGTTCGTATGGCTGATTTAGGACAAGGTGTACTTGAATCTAAACCTTGGTTTTATGTATTAAATGATGGAATTCCAGTAAACTCTACTATTTCTAATGAAATGGTAGAAGAAATTAATGACAGTTATTGGTGGGATTTTTTTAAATTATTTTCAATAACGAAATCAATAGAAAAAATTATAGATTTGAATAGTTATAATCATAATGAATATTTAAATTTTGATTTTTGTGATTTTAGTAAATATCGTTGGGGTGTTGAATTTTTAACAACGAATAGAGTTTATGGTAAAGACAGAAATAAATTATTATATGATGATTTTACAATGGGTGAAATTCCTGTTGGCGCTTCTATTTTAAGAATAAAGTTTATTAAAGATGGAGTTGTTTATAATATGAATGTTGTTGATACTCGTGTTGATGCATCTTTTGCAATTGATGCAACAACATCTTTCTTTAGTCAAAATATAGATTTAATAGTAATATTAATTATTATTTTATGTATTTTAGTAATAGGTGCTATAGCTTCAGTTATAACACCAATTAAGAATGTTGTAGTTATTGTTATTAAATAT
The DNA here is from genome assembly GCA_051872335.1 of Bacilli bacterium. Classification (GTDB taxonomy): domain Bacteria; phylum Bacillota_I; class Bacilli_A; order RFN20; family CAG-826; genus SUG2458. Next base: position 5,268 of record JBJEDT010000047.1, read on the forward strand.
ACTTGGAAAGCTATTGTATTTGTTTTTAAACTTATTACATGGCCTATTAAATTTTTATTTACAGGAGATAAATCTTTCTGGTGATAGATTTATTTAAATTATTAGCTACAACAACTGAAACTACAGAAGATGTTTTTGAAGATCCATTACTTACATTAATAAAATACATATTAGAAAAGATTGCTCAATTTATTCAACGATTATGGAAAATTTTATTTGAGTCAGTTGAATTTCTTTTCTTACTATTTTTTAAATATCCATCATTTTTTATTACTTTATTTTTAATACTTTGGTTTAGTGTTGATTGGATAATGCGTTTGTATTATTCAAAAAAAATTAATGATACTGAAGTTATTTGTAATTATGAGCTTGATAAAACTATTTATCTTGTTGCTGGTATGGGTGGTGGTAAAACTACTCTTATGGCTGCTTTGTGTAATACATATTCTAAGTTATACATGTATAAAGCTCATTCAGTTATCGAAAAGACTAAAGCAATTATAATAGAGTGTAATTGGAATGATATTAATAAAATAATTGATAAGTGTTATGATGAGCATCTTTATTTTAAAGATACAGTATTTGTATTAAAAAATAAGTATCCATCAATATTTAATTTTAAACGTAAAGATTATATTAATAATGAAGTTGATTATGAAAACTTAATTATTGATTATGTTGAAGCCTATTATGCTTTAAGACAAAATAATTTTGTCTATAGTCCTGCTGTTACACCAATACTCTCAAGAATTACAAATAATTATTCTAGGTGCTTAGATCCTGACTGGTTAAAACTAAAAGTTTCTTTTGATAATAATATTTTTGGTTTATCTAGGTATTCAGTTATTGCTGAAGATGAAAAAGCAACTAATCAAGATAAAAAAGAATCCGATTATCAAAACAATGCTAAAGTTGATGATGGTATACCAGAATTTTTTAGACTTATTAGAAATGCTGGTAAAGGTACAATGACTTATATTACTTGTAATCAAGATGCTGCTCGTTGGGTATCCGTAGAGCGTCATTTAATGTTTACTAATCTTTCTATTCAAAATTTTGAAATTAAGCGTACACATAGGCCTTTAATGATGTTTTATGGGCTTTTAAATGGTATTGTTAAACTTATTTATAAATTTATTGCTTTTTTACATTTTAATAAAGTTGCTAAAGAGAACTTTTTAAATAGAGAAAATGCATTTAAAAAAATAAATAGATTCTTTGTAGAAAAAGATAATAAATTATTTGCTAAATCTATAATTGTTTACACTGTTCATAATTATCATGATATTGATGATCTTGGAAAAGAGAATACTGAAGCCAATACATATTATAAGAAGCTTAAATTGTTTTTTCCTATAACATACGCTTTTGGCTGTATAGATACACATATCTATGCTCATATCTTTGATAAGCTTATTGAAAGTAGTAAAGTGTCTTCATTTGATGTTTATTCTAATCGTAAAGATTTAACTGATGAAGAAAAATATAATGAAATGAAAAGAATTTTAGACCGTAGTTTAAAAGCTAAGAATAAGTTAAATAAAACTTCTGGTCTTTCTTCTAATGCTGGTGAAGTAAATACACCAGATGATGATGAGAATTTGCCTAGTGCATTCTAGAAAAGGGGTTATTATTATGGATGAAAATATTAAAAATAAATCATTTTTGGATACAGTTAGCAATATAGACGAAAGTCGCAAAGAGGGGTTGAGTAACACCCCTCTTGCGACTAAGTCTAAAAATGACTTTAATATTATTAATAATAATATTAACTCTTGTATTGATTATTTTAAAATTCGGGTCATTGGTAAATGGACCGAAAAAGACAAATTTTTTAATGAATTTTTAAGTGCTTTATTAATTGATCCAGTTAATTATGATAGTTATCCTTTTGTAGGTGGATATCCTGTTAATAGAATATATGATGAAGATACATTTCTTTTAGGAAATAATGAAGAACAGAAAACAAAGGATGGAAAATATTGTTGGTATATTGAATTAAAAGGTCATGGTTGTAGAATGTTTGATTTAAGATGTAAAAATAATGGTGTCGATAGTAGAAATGCATATATTCAATTATTTAAAACTATTTTTGATTTTCGTTCTAAGGGTTATGTTATTGATTTTTATAGAATTGATTTAGCTATAGATGATTTTAGTGGATTAATTAAAATTAACGAATTGAGAGAAAAATTTTTAAAAGGTCATTTTATTTCAAAGTTACGTAAAAGAATTAATGAAGAAGATTTGGAGTTTGGAAAAAAAATAGAATCTAAAGGATTTTCAATAACATTAGGTGGCAAAACTTCTAGACAACTTTGTATTTATGATAAAGCAGCTGAAAGAGATAGTAGAGGTTATGATGTATTTATTAAAGATTGGATTCGTTATGAAAGTAGATTTTTACATAAAAATGCAGATTGGGCTGCTATACAAATTTATACAGCGTTACTAGATAATAATTTAGCTTTTGTAAGTAGTAGATTATTAGGTGGTCTAATTGAATTTAAGGAAGACAATAATCGTGTTAGAAGTCAATTATGTAATGTAAAGATTTGGTCTAAGTGGGAAAAATTTCTTGGAACTTGTGAAAAAATTGAATATAAAAGTCAACAAGAATTAGAAATGGATATTACAATGCATAAGAAAAAGAAATGGGTTGTTGATGTTCCATATAAAATTTTAACAATGGTTTATTTAATAGATCCAAAAAATTTTAATTCTTTTTTAAAGTTTTGTTTAGCTAAGGGTATTGCTAGATTAAAAAATGTAGATTTAAATCGAGTAAATTATCACTTAGTGTCAACTAATGATGAGCCTTTATTTATGGATGAAGCAAAAGATCTTGTTAAAAAATATGTTGGTTCTTATTTTGATTTTGGGGATGTACCTGAATATATTCAAAATTTATTTAATCTTACAGATGATGATATTCAAGCTTTAAAAAATAATCCTGGTAATGTTTGTGATATTATCCAGGAACGTGATGAAATCATTAGAAAAACTAATGAAGAATTAAGAAAAAAGAAAACTAAAAATGATAGGAGTATAAATAATGAGTGATAATGAAAACTTTACAATTAAAACACCAGTTGCTAAGAAAGTAAAAGTTAATGGTGTTTATCAAGTACATAATGATGACTTGAAAATTTTAACGAGTCATGGATATAAACATGATGTTATCGTTACATCAATTAATAAAAAAAGAAAAACTGCAAGGGTTAAAACTATTACATCGTTGGAGAGAAGAAAAAATAATAAATGGTTTTTTACTAGTGGCAAGCTTGATGATGTTCGTAGCGGTAAAATATTATTAATTCCAATAAATCAATTTAAAACAAAACATTTAAGTGGTATAAACCATAATTCTAAAGTTGTTCCATTAGAAAAGATTCATTATAAAGAAATTAATGATAAAACAAAATTTCCTAATAGATATAAATTCTTGATTCATAAAAAATAAAAAGAGAGCTATCGCTCTCAAATGGAAACACACATAAGGTTTCCGTCCTATTAATAATATATGTTATTTTAATTAATATTGCAATATTTTTACAAAAATTGGAGGAAAAAATATGCCCATATATAAATCATCTACTGGATGGATGTATAAATGTTGTATAAATTCTCATCAATATTGTAAACGTGGTTTTAAAACTAAAAAAGAAGCCGAACTTGCTGAAGCTGCTTTTAAATTGAATTTTAAAGAAATAAAATCATTAAGTAATATTAAATTATCTGTATCAATTAAAAATTATCTATCATCTTTACAAGATCATACATCTAAAGGTAATTTATATACATTGAAATTAAGATTAAATAAATATGTATTAAATTATTTTAATGATATTAATTTAAATCAATTAACTAGTTCAAAAATAGTTAATTGGTATTATTATCTTAAAGATATTGATTTAACATTACATTATAAAAACAATGTTTTGAAATTAGTAAGACAATTCTTTAAGTATTTAAATTTATATTATAATTTTGACAATTCAATTTTTGATAAACTACATTTATTTAAAGACTATTCTATTAAACCTATTATTATTGATGAAGTTGATAATTATATTACGATAAATGAATTTAAAAATTTATATAATAGTATAAACGATTCGTATTGGAAGTTGTATATATCCTTAAGTTTCTTTTTAGGTCTAAGACTTGGTGAACTTAAAGCTTTAACTAATGATGAAAATTCCATTAATCATAAATATAAAGCTTTACTTATTTATAAACAACTTGTTTATGCTGGAGTTGGTAAACCAGTCTTATCTTGTCCTAAAAGTAAAGCTAGTGATAGAGTTTATTATTTACCAGATTTTTTATATAACATGTTAATAGATCATATTTCAAAATTTAAATTAAAAACTGGTGATTATATATTCTTTTCAAAAGCTAATAAAAAGAAAGCAATATCTTCTACTACTATTAGAAGAAAGTTAGATTCATATAGTGTTGGTCTAAGTATTAAGTTATATCCTCATAAGTTTAGACACAGTGCAGCAACTAATTTATTTGAAAATGGTGCTTTAAAAGAAGATATTAAAAATTTCTTAGGCCACGAAACTAGTGAAGTAACAATGAATGTATATGTACATAAGACTAAAGAAGAAGTTGATAGAGTTAATAATGTTTTAGAAGATATTTTTAATAAGATTAAGGAGTAATTATGTTTGAAGATAAAAGATTTTTTAAATATTTTTATATAGAAGTAAAGACTACATATTACAAGTGTCAACAAAAAAGAATATATTATCCTGAAGATTTCCTTTTAAAGCTACATCACGATCTTGTAGATGGTGCTAAAATGATTGAATCTTTATTTCCAATGTATATTGAAAAATTATTTAAAGATGGTTCATTTACTTATTTAACACCAACAACTGAATATGAAGTTGTTTTATATAAAATAAGTAAACAGTGTACCAGGATTAATGATTTGGACTCTTATAAAAAATTTTATGATGAAATTTATACATTTTTAGAAACATTGCATGCAGTATCTTTTTAGATACTGCTTTTCTTGTTTGGTGTGCGGGAGGTAAGATGGCCGAAAATAAAAAAGGCCTTGCGAACTACACTGAAATAGTGTACTTTTAAATTATGGATATTACTTCTAAAATTATTTTTAGAAAGTAATAAATAATTTGAAGTACTTGAAGTAGGAGTTCAAGTACTTTTTTATTTTTTTTGTTCATCTTTACATCACCTCCGAGAACCATCTGCACATTTTACATGTGCTATAATTTGAAAAAGTGATGAGGTGATGTCAAGATAACAAAATCAAGGCTGAATTTATTTATAAATTAAAGGGGCAAATGCATAAAATTCATAAAAAAAAGAACCGATTTTTAAGTCGATTTCTTTTATCATTTTTCCTGGTGCAGGATAAGAGACTCGAACTCTTATGGCTCTCACCGCTAGATCCTAAGTCTAGTGCGTCTACCAATTTCGCCAATCCTGCAACTTTAATTTCTAGAATAATTATTCTCAAAGTGAGAGCCTCAATAACTTTTCTAAAAATAAAAGTGCCTTAAGCACTAATAAATGGTGCCTTCTATAGGACTCGAACCTACAACCTATTGATTACAAATCAATTGCTCTACCAATTGAGCTAAGAAGGCATATGAGGTTAAATCATTTAAGATTCAACGCTCAATTATATTAACAAATTATAAATTAAGAATCAATATATTTTTAAGAAAAATGAAAATTTTATTTAAAATCTCTTCAAAAATATTTCTTTTGTATGCATTTATTTAATAAAAACATCAAAATTATCCGTGGTTCCAAGTTTTCGTATTAGAATCATAATTTAAAGTTGTACTTTCTTGACTTTCACAACCAAATTGACAAAACTTCCATTGATTATATTTTTCTGTAGTGGATTTGCTAGCAGATGTATATATTTTTTGAGAAATTGTTCCACCTATATAATATGTTGTAGATGAAGAATTTGAATTAACATGTATATACGCTCCATTATAAAAAGCATAATATAAAGATCCTACAGTAATAATTCCAGTTTGTTCGTTAAAAGAGCATACTTGCCATGAACCAAGAGTATTATTAATTCTATTAGCTATATTGTTTTCAGGTGCAGGTGTATTCACAATTAATTTGCCAGTAACGCCATAAGGTAAATAGCTATCAGAATTATAAACAAAAGAGTATGTTGTACTATCTACATTTATTATGCCTGTGTTCATATTATATTCCCCTTTTTTCAATTCATTATTTTGTATAAAATATGCTATACCATATGAAACCAATGGATAATTATAATATTGTGCAGGTATTTTCGAATAAACTGCATCTTTAGATACTAAAGCCATATTAATAAATGAAATCTTATACGCCACCCCACTACGTGTAATATGTCCCAAACTTAAAGAAGACTCATAAAGATTAATCCCACATCCATTATTAATTGCATTTTCTAAAGATTTCAATGCTTTATTTGATAAGTCTATGTACCCACCTAGTTCGTACATTTCTGCATCTACACTAGTACTATTAGTATCAAATACTAAATCACCATCGATTATTACTTTTCCTGAAATATTCTTATTTGATAAATCAGAAAGACAATAACTGTTTAAATAAAAATTACCAGGATATTGTAAAGTACTATTTATATATCCTCTAGTACCTATCCCTCCTTGAACATAAGATATACTGTTGTTAGAAAATTGTAATGTTGACTCACTATCCAAATATATTGTTGCATATGGATTAGCTTCAAATAATTGTTTTATTACTACATTCATTTTATAAAAACTAATGTCATAATATGATGAAATAGGAAATTCAACATAACTCATTGAAACAGTAATAGAACCCAATACATTAATTTCTAAATTCAATGAATTCATTATAATATTCGGTTTAGCATTATCCCATTCCGAATTATAGGTTATAGATTCAGGTAAAATATACTCATTTAAATCTAACTTATTTGTAAAAACAAGTTTTTCTCTATAAAGAGATGGTATGTATTTAGCCATACTACTAGCAATAGAAGAATAATTACTAGCTAAATCAATAGCATAACCACCTTCCATTTGTATTAGAAAGGAACTATTTGGACCTATTAGAAACATCTCAGTAGGATAATTACTATCACTTGCATTCAAAGAAGATACAGCTTTTAAAATGCCACCATATTCAATTATAGTCGTACAAGATAAGTAAGGTGTAGAGTAGGTACTGAAAGGTGAATAAGCATATGTATAGTCATGGACTAAATTACCACCACCGGCAAAATCTAAAATACAAAATGGAGTTATAACAGTACCACCATTAGCAACATATATCATCCCTTTTCCAATTCGAGAATTAGTAACTAGTCCATATGCTTGTAAAGTTCCATAAACAATAATATTATGTCCATTCAAATCTAATGTGGTAAAGCCACCTGAAATTGCTCCATTAATGGTATTTGGGCCAGTACCAGTAGAATATCCTACCTGTGCTCCCAAATTAAAAGTTGCACCACTTTCAATAATTAAATCAGTCTGTAATACTATTTTCGTTACAGCTTCATCTTCACTACCAAAATCAGTTGTACTTCCTGTAGTAGTATTATCCGTATTACAAGGGTCTTTTGAGGAATCATAAGGAACATCTAAAGAATTACCACTACCTAAAGTATCGTCAGTAATATTAACAACATTTTGGTTTGATGAATCACCAGGAGTAACATTAACATTATCTATACTCGATGTAGGTGAATTTGAAGAAGTTATTTCAGTATAAACAGGATAAACAGATATATTACTTGAAATAACTTGATTCTCATCAATAGGTGCTTGTGTATTATAATCATACCATCCATCAAAATAATAACCATCTAAAATAGGATCATCTCCCAAATATTTTGACAAATAATCATTTGCATCTACTTCTTGAGCAGATGAAGTACTTTTATCTGCACTATATTTTGTTAAAGTAAAATAATCTACTTCACTAATATCATTTTTTGAAATTTCAGTTGATTCAATAATGCTTTTAGCGATAATCCAAGAAGCACTTCCAATTACAGATGCTGCAATAGTACAGGATAATGCAATTATAAAAATTTTCTTATTCATACTAATATCCTCCTTCTATTGCAAAAGTTAAACAAGGCTCAAATGATGTAGTAAAATCTTCTACATCATCTTTAATATTTACATAAACTTGAGTCATAATAGTAGCAGTGTTAAGAGAATTACTAATTGTATTACTAATAAATGTATATAGGTTAGGATCTGCTGCTTTATCATTAATTAAAATAACTTTGCTAAAAGCAGATGTTCGTTCACTATTATTAACAGTGTATGAAATACCACTAGAATAGAAAACAATCTTTTCTATGTAAAATCTTGAATCACTAATAATAAATGAACAATTCAAATATGCATTATCGATATTATCCGATGTTACATCAACTTGAAATGCTTCAACATCTACTAATAAATTGAAATTGTAATAGTTTTTTGTAAATTCTTTAATACCATTATTTTTACTATATATAAAAGAAATGCCATTCTCTTTAGTTGCAGAAGAAGCATCACTAGATAACCAGTTAATTTCTATTAAGTCACTAACTGTAATTATCCCTATTGTGTCATCTTCTGGTACAGAAATTACCCATGAGGAAAAGCCAGTACTAATCAATGATAAAGTACTTAAACATAAAATCAAATATAACTTCTTCTTTGATAACATAGTTTTGCCCTCCTTCACAAATAATAAATTAATAATTAATCAAATTACTCAGACCACCATGCATATAATGTAATATCACACATAACTGGTGTTAAATCAGTAAAATGTGTTGCATTTACATCATTTTGATCTTGAGAAGTATACCATCCTAAGAATGTCTTTTGAGTACCATCTTCCTTTTCATAATAAACTGAAGGGAATGAATTTGAATTTTGACTATTATAGAAGGTATCACCTTTAACAACGCTTTGAATTGATGCAACTGTTCCGGCATTAAAGTTACCACCATTTGCATCAAAAGTTACTGTATAAACAGTATCTTCGGATTTTAATATAGTTACAATTTCCCATCTTACTGCTGATACTTTTTGATAAATTGTTGAACTGTTTTTATCATAATAGAAATCTCCAACATTACCTAAACTCATTGATGGTACTCCGTAGTCAGATAACCAAGTATTTGGAGTTTGAGGTTTTGTTAATGTAATTTTTTGTTCACTATTATCAGAAAATTTAAATGTAATAATGTAATTTGTATCTGTTTCATCAGTCAAAATGTATTTTATACCTTTTACTTTTGGAATAGATATTACTGTATCTTCCATTGCATGATTAGTATAACTTATAGTGATTACTGTAGCACTTGAAGATTCGTCAACATTGACACTTGCAATTGAAACATAAGTAGAAACAGAAGGAACAACAAATGTAATTGGATCTCCTTCTTTTAATGAAATAGTAACAGTTAAGGAGCCATCTTCATTTTCAAGTGATGTAATACCGGTAACAACACCAGTAGAAGCAGGTACTCTAATAATTGTTGGTTCTAATTCATCTACATAAGATATTGTATAAATTGTATCTCCATTATCAGTAGATTTTATAATAGAAGCAATACCTAAACCTGTTTGTGAAGCAGGAATAGTAAATGTTAAAGGTTCTGAGCCATCTTCAAACTCAATAGTAACTACTGTATTACCAAAATCATCAGTTGTTGTTGTAAATGAAGTTATAACTACTTCTTCACCAGTCCCAAAGAAAGAACTACATGATGTTGTTGGAATACTAAGAGTCAAAGCTGCAATACATAATAACGCACGAAATATCTTTTTCATATTTAAATCCTCCTATGCTCTTGCTTTTAAATTTTCTATTTGTAGTGTTTGTCCATATAAATATGCTTCATTATTATATAATAACGCTTTAAATGGTTCAAACCCGATTGCCATACTAACTGAACGACCTAGCATATCAACAAATGTTCCTTTACTAGGTTTAGTTAATACGTAACTAAAATAATCTAAAATAATTTCATCTTCGAATTTATCTTTAGTTAATAGTCCATCTATATTAACTTCTGATAAGCATCTTCCACCACCAAAATAAACAAGTGGAGTGTTGATGATAGAATTTCCATCTTTATATCTAATAATACCTCTCTCTTTAGCCTCAGATAAAACCATAGTCTTGATAGGAAAGAATTCATCAATAGATACATCTCTATTAAGTTGAGATGAAATATCTTCATATATCAAACAATCCAAGACAATAGTAGATGCATTTTTATAATCATAAAATCTTGTATCTCCAACAAGATTAACTAAAGATGGATAGGATACTCCAGAAATATTATCAGGATATAAATATTCATCAAAATATCCCATACCATAAATAGGACGACCGTTATATAGATAAGGTCCATTAAACATAGTATCAACACCAATAGAGAATAATCCGCTTTGATAAAAATATGTGTCTATAAAAGAAACTTCATTTTTAAATATCTTTTTACCTTCCGAATCTAAAACTAATGATTCCTCATTTAATCCCTTTTGAATTAAATCTGCATATTGTTGATAAGTTTTAAGAGTATCATCAGTAGCATAAGCAGTTAATAGTCCGCTAGATAATGAAGGCATCGTTGATTTATCAGATGATTCATTATTTAAAAAATCATACCTAGTTTTTAAATAACTTTTGCCATCAACAGAATAATTAATCTTAGATGATGGATTTATTTTTTCATATTCATTTGTCCCAATTTTAGCTAGAAACTCTCTTGATTTTTCTAATAAAGAATTTCTAACAATCACATTTTTATTTGAATAAGATCTTAATACTGTTCTTCCACTAGATAAATGTGAATTTTCAATAACAACATTATCACCATTAATTTCAAGAACAGTACCAGTAAAATTATTGTTTTCTAATACATCTGAAAAATCACAGTTTTTGAAATACACATCATTTAGATAAATATTATCACCATCTACATAGAATCCAATATTGTCTTGACCATATGACTTAACTATAGGTGTATTAATTTCTCCAACTATAATAAAAGGTAAAGGCCCTCTAAACAGATCATTAGGTCCTAAAGAAGCTAATGTACCTTCATTAGTTTCAATTGTACTAGAAGGATAACATAAATTATGAGCATTTATCAAATATCCATTTCCATAAAAATCTTTACGAATTCTAATGCCGACTACTACCTCTTTACTTAAACCAGCATTAATCTTTTCATTAGCTTGATCTATAAATTCAGTGTTATAAGTTGATTCAATACGAACAACTTCATTGCTGAAATTGAAACTTCCTTTATTAATGCTGTAATTACCAAATAATTCAGTTGTGCTATCACGAAGTGAAATATTTCCTTTATCATCTTCAACATAAGCATTACTTAGGGATTCAAGATTTGTTTGTAAGCAAACAATTTTACCTTCTTCATCTTGGTTTGTACATTTTAATAAATCATTGTAGTTATAAACATTGTATCCATTTTCAACTACTTTAAATTCATAAGTTGTTTCTTTAAAACTTTCTTGTAGAGGAACATCAAATGTTACATAACTATCTCCAAAATCATTAATAGTAACGATTCCAGTTGTTTTATCAAAACTTAAGTTAGATGAAGTAGTAACTTCAACACTATCTTTAATATATTCAGGGAAATAAGTTGCTTCTAAAGCAAATGTAGCATTGGTCTTATTATTACCATCAAAGTCAAACTCTCCGTAATAATCAACTCCACTAATAGAATCAAAAGATCTAGCTCTAACAGTATTTAAAACAATAGCACCATCAAGGTATATACGAGCTTTAAAACTTTTTTGAATGGTTCCATTAGCATTGCGGCATGATACAACTACATCACCCTCACTAACTGGAACTAAATAAACATAAGAGCTTTGAGTTTCAATATAGGCATGTTCATCCTCTTCCTTATTAACATTTTCAACCATCCATAATAAAGAAGCATCTATTTCACCTTGGTTATCTGGTAAAACAGCTTTAGCTTCAAGCCTTATCTTTCCACTTTTAATTGAGAAAGCCTCAAAATTTTTATAATCCCATTCAATGTTTAGAACATCGCCTTCAATCTTTGTAAATAAGAAATTACTAGCAGCAAAGAATGATATAGCAATGATAAATGGAAGAATTAATAAAATAAATAACGACTTCTTATTCATAATTAATTCCTCATTTCTAATAGTAAGAATTTCTTACTTATTCGAGATAACAAGAAATAACCTACAATAATTGTTATCACTGCTAGTACTGATAAAATTATAATAAAACTTAAGAATGTAGGTAACCCTGCATAACTAAAACCAAACATTAAAGCAATAATAATGATTGGTAAAAATATCGAAACAAGTTCAATAAAAGAACTATTATTAGCTTTTTTAGATGATGTTTCATTATTGTTAAGATCCGTTGAAACTAAAATAATTTCAAGAAGTAAATCGACAACAACAGCAAAAGCAAAACTATATACACTTTCAATAAATGTTATTTGACCCATAATTAATAAACATAAACAAGTTATAATAAGAGAACAAATAGAACAACTTAAAGGTACAACTAATTTAACTAAAATTTGATCTTTATAGGAAACAGGAATCGTTTTGCAAATTCTTATTCCATTAGGACCTTCTTTTGAAATTACTCCAGAACATGATGTATTAATATAACCTGAAAATAGAAGCACAAAAACAATATGTATTAAACTATTTAAATATGGAAAATAGCTAATAACATATGATAATGCTCCTGTTTTAAAAATAACATTCATAGCATTAATAATTAAGACAGTTAGGAATGGTTGCATTACAAATAATCCTGTATAAGAAAACATTTCATTTGAGTTAAATAATAATTGGAATTCCTTCTTTAATAACATTTTTTTAACAGAAAGAATCTTAGGTTTTTTCTTAAAAATAGATTTTGCTACTGATACATCAGCTTCTTTTTTTGCATAGTATCTATATAAGAATTGAACAACTAAAGTTCCTACTGTAACAGCAACAATTCCAATAATTAAAGTTAGCAAAATACCAATATATTGTCCTTGAATTGCATTCATATAGAACTTAATAGGTATCAAATAACTTGCTACTTTTGAGAAGCTTTCAATAGTTGATGTAGTAAAAATAGTTTGAATTGAATTATTTTGTACTAATAACAAAAATAAATTTAGTACATATGAATAACCCATACATAAACCTAGAATAATCAAAATAGATACAATTGATTGAATAACATAATGTTTTTTCAAAAATTTATAAATTGGTTGATATATTAAAATTAAAAAACAAGAAATACCACATTCAAATAATGAAATAAAAACAGGATATATAACCATCAATAAATAGAAACGTGGTGGAACTTTATTAGCAATACCAAAAACAATTAAAATTGGAGTTGCTAATAATAAGTTGCGAACTATATTTTTAAAATATGTAAATACAATTTTTGAAAAAACATTAACCATAGGATCAACAGGTTTTGTGATTAATATTTTACTATCATCTTCATTAAAAAGATCTTTTCTAAAAACAATAGTATTATAAATAATCATAATAACACTAATGATTCCTAAAAAAATTGTAAGGAAACTAATAGATGCGCCTTTATAAACCATAAGTTTATTATTAAGCATTGTATAGAGTGATATTTCGATTGCAATGAAAAAGACCGATACTACAATATTTAGTATCAAGTTTAGTATTTTGTCTTTTGAAAATGAATCTTTAGAGAATAAAGTCTTAATCTCTTTAAATACCAAACTAAAGAACATCTATTTTATTCACCTCCATAAACTGCAAAAAATACCTTATTTAATTTTGTTCTAAAATAACTATCTCTATCTAAATCAACTAATCGTGCAACAACACCATCATTGATAATAGCTACTCGATTGCAGATCTTACCGACCATATCAAGATTGTGAGATGTAATTAAAACAGTCCTTCCATTTTTTACAAAATCTTGAATAACGCTTATTAAACTTTCATAAGCCATGGCATCAAGACCAACGGTTGGTTCATCAAGAATCCAAATTTTCGGATTATGAATTAATGAAGCAATTAAACATAACTTTTGTTTCATACCATGAGAATATGTCTTAGTTTTAGACATTAACTCATCTTCTGTTAAGTCAAACTTCTTTAATAATAATTCTAAATTTGTATTAAAAATCTCAGCAGGAACGTTATATATTGAAGCAACAAAGACAAGATAGTCATAACCAGTCATTGTTTCATAAACTGTAGGTTCAGATGATGTATACCCATATAACTTTTTAACATCTAATGGATCATCAACTATCGATTTACCATCGATTAAAATCTTGCCACTAGTAAAAACTTTACTACCAATAACACAGTCAATAGTCGTTGATTTACCAACACCATTTTTACCAATAAGTCCAAAAATTTCACCTTTTTTAACTTCTAAGTTTAAACCTTTTAAAACATCTTTTTTGCCATAAGATTTAATAAGGGATTCAATTTGTAAAATATTATCGTTTTCTTGTTCCATTATTTTACATCCCCCAATCTATATACCCAAATAAAGTTCGAGTCATTTTCTTTCTTTATGCTATATTTTCCATGACATGTAACACACTCATAAACATTCTCTTCATATTTAACTTTCTTTTTACCACAAATTGGACAAACGTTATCATAAAGATCTAATTTAGTCATAAAGACTAGCATAAATGAATTTATAAAGTTACTTAATTCTGTATCTTTGTCGCTAACAAAATTAATTTCTATTACGCGACGATAATTTCTAGATGTATTATTCAATGTTAAAATAAATACATCTTCATAACCAAGAGATAATTTTTCTTGAAGTAAATCATTTATAATAAAGCTATTTTTATTATTAATATCGACTTCACAGCTAATATAGTATTTCTTTTCTTGATTGAAATCTTTACTATAAACTACTAAATCAAAACCATTAGTTTCTTTAATAATTAAAGTAATCTTAAACTTTTTGTTTTCAAAAGAAACTGGATCATTAAAAAGAGTAATTGTTCCTTTTTTTGATAATGCAGCATCACTTGAAATACACTTCATTGAAGGAACTTGATTTAATACTTTAACTAATCTTAAAATACAATAACATTTATATTGCTTATTTAATTCATCAGTATTAATTGAGTTAAACAAATATTTTTTATAGAATCTAAATACACAATTATAACGATTATCGTTTGCAAAAATATTGGTCATATTTAAATCATTTCGTGCCATTTTTGCTTTAGAAGTTAATCGGTAAAAATTTGAATTTTTGAGTTTATCACATCTTTTTAAAAGACTAATGTAACTTTCATAATCAGTATTTAAAGTATTAACATCTTCAACTAAAACATTTTCTAAATAATCCTGAGAAGATAGTTTATCCATAAATGAATATGGAGCAAAACTAACTGCTGAATTACCAAGATAAGATTCCAAAGAATGAATTTTTCTTTCATTAGTCTTTAATAAAATTTCTAATTCATTACTTATCAAATCAATACAACGACTGACAATAATATTTTCATAAAATACTATTGTTTCATCATGTTCAGTAGTATGTACGAATTCAGGTAAAAAAGAATCCCCTTTTCTTTTCCACAATGAACTATCATTAATTGTATCAATAATATTATCATCACTTAAATTAGTAGCTACCTCACTACGTAAAATAATATCTTCTCTTTTAATTGAAAAGTGTGGTTTATGCATAATAGCTTGAATAATATTTAGTGTTGTTTTTGCTTCATTTAAAAATTGAGATTCTTTAATTTTATTATCCTTGCAAATAAAATTTACCTTTTTTAGACCTTTTAAAAGAATACCAAAAGAAGAGGAATTAAATATTTCTTCTTGTACAAAATTATTCAAAAACTCTTCTTTATAAGTAATCATATTTATAACCTTCTTAACATTTTATTAATCATTTCATTAGATTTAACAAATTTACCTTCGAATTGTTCTTTTAGTAATTGTTGTAAATCTAATAGACCTTGTTTAACGTAATCTTCAAATCTTCCTTCTAGTTTATAAAGAATTTTACTACTTAACATAAAGTCTAAAGCATCTTCTTTAGTCCCACCACAAGCTACAAAGATAGGAACAAATTCATCAATTTGATTATTAATACGGTTACCAAATGTAACGTCTAATACATCATACATAAAGTCAGTAACTTTCTTAAATTTTTGTTTATCTTTAGCAGTTAAAAGATTACCTTTTGTTGATTTAGCTTTATCAAATAATTCTTCAAGAGTTTCATATGATAAAGAAATTGCTTGTTGCTCACCTGTTGGAGTGAATTCTTCGTTACGATTATCAAAATTGATTGTAATAGCTCTATCATAAACTTTATCTGTAATTGTTTGAGTAGAGTCATCTTTATTAGCTGTACCAATAAAGAATGTATTTTCAGGAATTACAATTTTACCTTCTTCTAATTGAACTGGTCCTTCAGCACCGAATGGAAGTTGCATAACATTGATTTTCCATTCACTACTTGGATATTCAAGAACGGATAAGAAATCAGCAAAATAATATTCAATTCTTGATAAGTTCAATTCATCTAAAACCATAACGTTAACTTGTTTAGATAAATACTTTGCTTCATATAAATGTTTTAAGAAATCAGTTTCTCCATATACTTGTGAGAATTCATTAAAGTGACCAAGTAATGAAGTACGATCTCTCCATGTTGATTGTACTGGAACAAATAAAGATGAACTATGAATAAAGTCTGCAAAGTAACGAGGTAAAGAAGATTTACCTGTACCAGAAAGACCTTCTAAAATAACAAGTCTTGTTGTGCCTAAAGCAGATATAAATTGACGAATAGTATTTTCATCAAAATATAAATTTTCATGTGCTAAGAAATTTCTAAATGAATCACATAATTCTTTAAGTGATACTTTAGAAGTTTCAATTTTTGGTGTTCCAAGTTCATATTTTTGATCTATCATACATAAACCAGGGAAAACCTTTTGTTTATCAAATGGTCTATCGAAGTTTCTTAAAGCATAATCATCATTATTAACAGTTGTGTTACTAGGATTTACAACTCCACCACTTTTTGGATCGAAAGTATTTTTTAAATCAAATTCAGCAATTTCTTGTTTTGCTTCAGCAATTTCTAATTCTTCTTTTGCTTCTTCTAGCATTGCTGCTTTTTTACCAAAAAATCTAAATGGCTTATCAATATTTCTAAAGTTAACAATTAAAGCAAATACTGCAAATACTAATGAACCTAATACTAGATAAATTACTAAAGCCAAAATAAATGAATGGAATAACATTCCCATTTGGAAATTAAATTTTTCCATTGTATAAGGCAATTGAAGTAATATAGATAATCCAAATGATAAAAGTAAATAAGCTACTATTGTAATTACATACGCAATTACATATTTTTTACTAAATACTCTTTCATTAGAATACTTTGCAAGTCTTACTTCGAACAATAATGCAAATGCTAATACAAATGTATAAACATCTACAAGTAAGAAAGCTACGTAATCTACAGTATGCATTTCAGCAGGTAAGAATCCAAAAAGAGCAGCCATGCTTACAATTGGATTTTTAGGATTCATCATTCCATTAGTATCTAAACAGAAAAAGATGAATGCTTGTAAAAATAGAAAGAAGAATAATAATGCTAAAAATATTAAATTCTTTCTAGTTAAGTGTGTTTTTTTCATAGTTTAATCCTCCCTAGTATTAGATTTTTTACTATTCGTTTTCTTTTTTTTGGCAATAATAACCCCTTGTTCATCATTAGATAAATATACATTTTTATAAATTAAATTAGAGTTATCATTTTCAACTTTATTCATAAACTTTCCATCGACAAAGGTATATACTTTATCATTAATATGGATATATTGAACAAATTCAGATTTTGGAAGACTTTGATCCTGAACATCATTTAAAACTAAATATAATTGTTCTAATCTAGCCTTTGTTTCGTCACTTATCTTCTTAGTTACATAATCATATAAGTAGACATAATAGATAACACCTACGAAAGTAGCTATTCCTACATATGATTTTAAAAATAAAATAAACATACCAACTAATGGAATACGTTTGTTATTATAAATTCCAACAATATCATCAAAAGTAGAAACAAATGAGTCGGTCATATTATTTGCATCACCACGTGTATAAAAATATCTAGTACCATCTTTTTCTACAATATTTATTATTCTATGAATAATAATCGTGTTACTTTCGTTACGATATGCTATAACATCATATTTATTAAGTTCCTCTTGAGACTCAACTTTATCAACCCAAATAAGATCAAATGTTTGAATTTGATTATCATAATCATCAAGATAGGTATTAACTTCATTTTTATATGACATTGAACCGGAAGCAACAGCCAATGATTTACTGTTGAAAATCATTTGCTTTTCCGTTATTTTAGCAAATAATGCATAAGATAAAGAAAGAATTACAAAGACTATAAAAATATAAGAACCAACTTTTTTTAGTATTCTTCTTGTCTTTGAATGTTTTGATTGTTCTTTCTTTCTACTCTCTATTTCACTAATTATTATATCTTCATCTTGCCTACCCAATTTGATATCGGAAATATTCTTTTTACAAAAATTAAGTAAGAAAATAGTAAAGACAGCACATAGTGAAACTAAGGCAATTATCGACACGATTAGTGAAATAATTTCAATTTTCGACATAAAATCACCAATCCTTAAATATGAAAAAATATGTGGATCAAGAAAATCCGCATATTTTTAATTTTATTTTTTTACTTTGATGTAACAGTTACCTTGAATTTAGCACCTTCAATTGTTTCTAATTTAGTTAGAACTTCTTCTGCTTTTACAACAGTTTTGTCAATTTCACCTGCTGTTGAATCATCAAAATATTCTGAAGGATTTTCGCCACCAAATGCTGAACCCCAAGCAAATGAACCAACAACACTAAAGGTTCCACCTTCTCCTAAATCACCAGTACCGATATCTTCAATTGTTGGTAGTACAATATAGTTTTCGCCTACTAATGCTAGAACTTCAGATTCTAAAGTTGCTACACTAAAATCAAATTTTAATCCAGTAAAACCAGAAGCAGAGCCATAAGTTACTTTACCAGAAATTGTAAATGATAATTGTTCATTTCCATTACCATCAGATTTAACAAAACCAGTATTGTCTCCTGCTTTAGGACCAAAAACGATTGTATCAGTAATGTCATTTAAAGTCAAAGAAACATTTTCATTAGAAGCATCTGTTACAGTAATGTTACCTGTTTTATCTCCAGAAGCATTGTTTTGACCGATAACCCATGTAGCTAATGTAGTTGCAGTTGTTGCTACTAGAGCAAAACCAACTAAACCACCAAGGACCCATTTTGTTTTTTTAGTTAATTGTGACATAATTTTCATACCTCCCTAAATTATGTAATTTGATTATTAAAATTCAGTTATATATAATTTACAATTTAAAATTGAAATTATTGGAATTTTTTACTGAATTTTTGAAAAAGTTATATTTTTGTGAATTGCCAAAGTAAATTCTAGTTTGACAAATTAAATTCTATAAATATGT
>JBJEDT010000048.1:0-24655 GCA_051872335.1 Bacilli bacterium
TATTAACTTATAAGTTGTATCAAGATTAGCAGAGCTTATGCCTTTCTCAGCAATATTATGAAGTTCTTTCTCAACTTTTTCAAGTAACTTATGCATTCTCTTCCACCTCTGTTGCTGTTGTAGTTGTTGTTATTGGCAATGAAGTAGCACTATTAGGACATTTATTACATGAACAAGCCTTGCATAATAATTTAAATACTCCACTTTGGATATTTGTATGTACTACTGTTGAATATCTCTTTCTTGATTGAATTTGACAAGCCAATACATTAGTACAATCACAATTAACTAAAGGATATGTTGTTGTCTCTGTCCCAATTGTAATTACTACATTTGCTGCTATTGTTGTTGTAGTTGGAATATCTTGAGCAACTACAATACAATATTTTTCTCCATCTGCATATTTTCCTTCTGGGATATTAATAATTAAGTTGGTACCTGAAAAGGTAACTGCCTGTGAGAGAATTAATCTCTCACAAAGGCATTTTGATACTGGGCAACTCATATTTCTCAAACCTCCTTTTATAATTCTTTGTTTAGATATTTTTCTTTAAATTCATTGAATTGTTCAGGAGTATTATTGCCTTTGCCATATAAACGATGAAATAAAATGTGAATATCTTTATTCAATGTTATTCCTAAATCTACTGTATGCAGCCTTAATACTTCAGCTTTAAGTTTTTCTACATCAGTTAAATTTTCATATTCACTAAAATTTTTTAAAACTGGAACACCAACGTTTATAGAGGCCTCCTCTACTATAGTATTAAAACCTTTTAAATGATGAATAACAAAGTCTTGTTTTTGCCCACTAAGAACACAAGCATAGTTATCCCTTTGCATAACTTCTTTTTTCCAGTTTTTTAAGTTTTTTCTAAGATAATCAATAATCTCGCTTGCTCCTCCCTTCCAATTCCAGTGATTTTCACCTTTTAATGCTTCGTTAGCACATTTTTTACAACCAGAATGTCCATTTAAATAATGAGAAAATATTAACATAAATTCATGTCCTTTTTCGCATCGTACTTTAAAAGGAGTAGCAGCATTTTTATATTCACCAATCATTTGATAACCTGTTTTAATAATAGTATTTTTTACAAAATCTTCTGTATAAACATTTTTTGATGCTCCTTGGTGTATACCGCACTTCGGACATTGAAAACGCCCCTCTCCTCTTGTTAAATGCTGGTAATCTCTAAAAAAAATCTCTCCACATTTATTACATTTAAACTCAAGAGGAGTAGAATTATTTACATAGGTGGTAGATAGCAAAGTACAAAGTTTATGTTTGTCATTTTTTTCTATATAATCCCTTACTTTTTCAATTGTAAAAGAATTACTACTCCTTCTTGAGCAAGTTTGGCATTTAAAATTTTTTCTTTGTTTAATGTGTCCGAAATCTTTAAAAAAATTATTTCCACATATATTACATTTAAATTCCAGTGGTGTTCTTAAATTAATATATTCCGTAGATAATAATTCACAGTCTTGGTTAACATCATATTGTTTTATAAAATTCTTTACATCTTCTATGGTTAGTTTTTTAGGCATTTTAACCCCTCCTACTTTTCTTTCTACTATTAAGTAGAAAGTCTAAAGTAGGGCTACAATAAATTCAACCTTTTCTTAACCCGGTTTAGCAACAGGTGTTATTATTACATCCACAAAAGGCGCTAAAAGGAATTGCTTGATATGGGCTCATTACTGGATATGCAGGCTTTGGACAAGGTTGGAGCTGATCAATTATGCTACGAGTCTGTGATAATTGTGAAAGTTGAAGCTGTGCAGACTGTAATTCAGTTCTAAGACTATCCATTTCATGCTGAGTTAAGTAGTTGATGATTCTATCAGTATTCTTATCCTGATTTGTTATAATTTCACAAGTTGATTTAGCGAGATTATAATTTAAACCATCCTGTCCTCTTTCGATATCACAGCAGCATGATGCTAACTGGTTCTGAATTACATTGAATCCACTCTGATTGTTGAAATTGGACTGCATAATGGATTCCCTTGTTTCGCAGCAACAATCTTTCATATTATAGTTTGTCTGTGCAAGAGCGTTATTTACGCTATTAAATCCCTGACAAAGAGCAGACTGGATTCCATTAAATCCTTGAAGATTTGCTCTGTCAGTAGCACAGAAGCCCTGCTGCATTTGTGTTCCAAGATTTGTAACGGCTAAATTTGTTGTGTAGAAACCGTCACAAATACCTTTTTCAATTCCTCTCTGTCCATTATCTAACTGATTGAAATTAAAGGCATCAGTTAAACCTTGCTGTGTAGCTGGTGTGCAACAAGCATTGTATCCGCCAAAGCCACCAAAACCATTTGCTGGGATTACAACTGTATTAGTGCCACAGCCACCATCACAATTTCCGCCGCCATTATTACCATAACCGCCGCGGCCCCATCCTCCGAAAGCAAAGAACAATACAAATACAATTATCCACCATGCTCCATTGTTTCCGAAACCATCATTCATGTTGTTTGTGCCGTTGCTATCTCTTAAAGCAATAGCGTCAGCTACAGTAAGACCTTTTTCTTCCATACTAAAAACCTCCTATAAAGTAAAAATATTTATTTAAATTGCATTTTACTTTAACATGGACATAAAGTTATTAAATTCATTATTAAAATCTAACCCTTGTCCTTTGAAAAAGTTTTCTGCAATTTTATTCATTGAATTTATATCGCCGCTTTGGGCAAATTGAAGTAATTGATTAATCATTGGGTCATTGATGTTACTATTTTTTATCATAGACATTGCCATTTCTTGTGGGTTTTTACCTTTAAGAAGACCCATTAATTGCATTGGATTCATGTTCATAGTTTCCACTCTCCTTTATCTTTCTTTAAAGATTCTTGTATATCACTAACTTGTTTTTCAAGTTTTACAAAACGATTATCGACTTGTTCAAATTGTGCGGCCAAAGGATTTTCTTCTTTATTAGAAGATTCTCCTGGCGGCGAAGCTTTCTGTTCAGAATCATAAGGAAGGATTCTGTAAGCCCAGAACATTGGATTGCCATTTTGCATTGTTTTAATATACATAACGCCTTCATTTAAACATAATGCTACCGAAATTCCAGCACCAACAGGTACGTTAGCAACTTCTAAAGTTGAATTTATATTATATACATTGCCTTGTGGTTGCGGGAATAGTGGCTGAACATTTTGCTGTTGAAATTGATTCGATTGAATTGGGGCCACATTTTGATTTTGATAAAAAGGTTGTTGTGGCTGTTTTTGAAAATTATTGAAAGACATATTGATCACCTCACTTTGTTTTTATCTTTCATTAATATAGTGAAAATCACTAAAAATTATTTTATAAAAAAAGTTAAAGGTAGAAAAAATTCTACTTTTTATACAAAAATAGAGAAGAGATTTTGTATAAAATATACAAAAATTTTATATAATTTGTGTAAAATGTACAAAATAAAGGACGCTAATGGCGTCCTTTTCTTATACTTTTATAAATGGCGCTAGCACTTGAAGTTCAGGTAAGGTTAATTCCAAATTCTCTAATTCATCAAGTGAAAAATATATATCTGGAACTTGAATCTTTTGATTTTGTACCTGCTGAACTTTTTCTAAACACTCCTCCATTACACCTTCTTTAATTTTATATCCTCCATCTTCAAGTCTAATTATCTCATTGTTAGAATCTTTTTCGCCATACTCATTTAATATTAATTTCATTTGTTCATCAATAATATCTCCATCTTTTTCTATTTCATTTTTTAACAATATAAATTTATATTGTGTATTAATATTAAAAGTTTTATTTGATAACTTTTCATATATATCAAAAAATTTTTTACCAGATGTTCTTTCTATTATCATATATATTCCTCCTATCTTGTTGGCATAACGTCATTTACAATATTTTTTGAATTGCTTGGGAAAAAATTCCAATTCATACAAGCATATTCATTATTATCCCAAGTAGCAACTATTGAACTTGGATAAGCATTTGCTCTATTTGTAGTCATAAATCCTGTAATTCCATATAAATCTTCTTCTTTATATGAATCTCTTAATACAGCGACATCCTCTATATAATCATAGTCTATTCCACCTACTATATTTGTAACAAAAGTTAAAAAATTCATTGTTTGACCCCTTATATTTGCTTCATAGGCCAAAGAAGCCGAAAAATTTTCCACCATAGTATCATAAGGTTCGTCAGGCAGCAATCCCATCGCTGCATGAGTAAGAGTGCTCGCTATTTTATAACTACGATTTCGAATTACACGACATACTGTTTCAGATTTAGCAAGAGTTATTGGGTCTGGATTATTTTGACCCCATCCATTTTCTTGAGCTACTATTGCTGCAATTAATTTTATATCTTCTCCAGATAAATCTGCTGTAATTGTCTGTTTATTTAATTGAGGGGTCTGTCCAAAAATTTTATGAATGTATTGCTTTAAATTGTTTTTTCCTAAGGTTTCTGTGAGACCATCCTTATTTTTTATTGTTAAGTTATTAAAATCTAACCCTTCTGGAGAAGAATAGTTCTCAATATTAATAGACTTTATTTTTGGAACTGAATCGCTTTCTGAAAAAAATATTGTAAAATTTCCTGTTGATGCCAAACTTCCAGTTTTACCTGTTTTTCCTATTTCTTGTCCAGATTTAACCTCCTCTCCCTCTTTAACACTTCCCGAATTAAGATGACAGTAAGTTTGATATAAAGGGCTATTATTATTTTTTTTTGAATAGTTCCAATCAGAACTTTTTAAAATAATAATTTTCCCAAGCTCTTTATCCTCAGTTACTTTTACTACAATACTATTTATCATTGCGTATACAGTAGTATTTTCTTCTATTGAAAAAGTAATACTTTCGCTGGGAGAATTTGTTCCATATTTATTATCAATAAAAGGAACAGTAGATGAACCCAATTCTCCAAAAGGATGAATTAATTTTGCCATACTTATCACTCCATATGAACATATTCTTCTATTTCTGTATCTGAAATTTCATAACGACGTAAAGTAACCCCATTAAATTGAGAATAAAAGGTGGCTCCAGCATCACTATAATTTTTCTTTACATAGGATGTATATACACTTCCCCAATTTGAAGGATCGTTTCCACCATTTTTTTCGCATACCTGTTTTAATGTATTATAAATTGGGTCTGAAGCGTTTAAATTTCCTAATAGCTTGACCTCATCAACAAACTTTGTTGGTTCTCGAGTAGAGTTACCTTCAATTGTATATATATAATCTGAAGTTACATAATATACTATACCTATATGGTCTATTCCATCACTTTTTGAATCTGACCAATTGAAAAAAATTAAATCTCCCGGAACAGGAGTATATTGCAAACTACTTTTAGAAGGATTTCCCATATTAGAGAAAGCAGAAAGTACAGCACTACAACTCGTATACCAGTTTCCAGGATATAATCCATTATCTACATAACCAGCTTTAGAGGCACAATATGTAACAAAAGCTACACACCATGCAATATTAATACCAATTCCTGTGAATTTTTGGTATTTATTTGGTGTTTTTGCTCCTAAGAAATTATCATCATTATCATTATAACCTGTATATAAATATGGATTTACTATCATATCACATAATTCTCCTACAGCAATGCCAATTATACCGTCTAAATTAGTTCCATTAGCTCCGTATATTGTTGTAAGAGAAGGCTCTTGAACAAAAATTAATTTTGCATAATTACTATTTGCAGCATGAGCCGTGTTGGTAGAATAACTAAGCAATCCCTTTTCTCTAAGTTCTTTATATTTAGGAACAATGTTCGCATCTTTTTTATAGAGGTTTTCAATATCAATGCTTTTATTATTACTTTTAATTGAAATTGTAAGATAAGGAGAGTCTTCCTCTCCTATCTTACCTAATTTTCCTACACTTGTTGTTTTAGAAATACTATCTCCTTTTTTAATTGATTCGCTTACTAAAAAATGATCATAAGTTATTGTAACCTTTTCATTTGTTTGTTTAGAATAACCGCTTGTTTCGGTTTCAATTGTAATTAAATTTGATGTTAAATTCGTTATTGTTCCTTCTAACATAGGATATATGTCACAATCATCTTGCCCTGTCAAAACTATTGTATCATCTGTATCATTTAACAAAAAAGTTTTAGCTTGATTCCCGTTTTCTTTAAAAGGATGGTAAAAAACTCCCATTATATCATCTCCTATTCAGCTACCGGATCTTCATAAGTATAGGTAGAATATTGTTCTCCTGAGCTTTCTCCGGCATACTCTGTTCTTGAATTAATAACATCAAAAGTAATTTCTGAATTAAAATTAGGAATTAAATTATTTGTTAATGAATCTGAATTATACTTACCCTGATCAAGATCAACTGTATTTCCGACAAATAAATCAATTAAATATCCAAAATAATTACCAAAATTTTGGTCATTAACTCTACCTTGAAAAACTTTTTTCCATGCGGATGCAGTTTCTTTTGTTGGTAGAATACTATATTTACTTGGTTTGTCATTAATTTTTAAATTAAGACTTTTTATTTCATGAGCATGACGTCCAATAGATGCTCCGGCTACTGCCTTGTTAATAATATTTAATATATCCTCTTTAGTCTCCATATCTTTAAATTTAGATAAATCCATATACATAGTTCCACCTTGTATTTTTATTCCAGATTCAACTAATTTAATATCTGTAGGCAAGCTTTCTGATTGAGCAACTTCACTTTCATCGATATTTTTTACCAATCCTCCTATATGAAGCTCTCCATTTTTTAATATTGTAAAAATATTTTGAACTTGACTATTGCTTTCATCTTCAGAAGCACTGCCTCTTCTTACACAACAAAATAATCTTGGACCTTGATCTGCTACTAAGGTTTCTGATTCTGAGAGTTGCTTCCTTCTTTTATTATTAATATACATTTCTGTTTTTCCATATATTAAAGACTGACTATCTGAGTTAGAAGTTTCAATGGTTTTTCTAGTTACATAAGCGAATAAATTGATTGAATCAAAATAATATAAAGTATTATCATTGGCTGCAGATATACTTTCATTAGAGTTCTTTTTATAATATTTTACAGTGGTATGTGGGAATAATACGTCTGTAGTTCGTCCGCCATTAACTTCTTGTGACAATAAATAAAAACTATCTTTTTCAGTTATTTTAAAAAATGTATTTGCACTTGTGTCCCATAAATTCAAAAGATTTCCATTTAAAGAGCTTTTACTTTTTAAACTATATGTTATAACTTCTACTATTGTATCACTTAAACTATCAGTGTCTTTGTAGGAAATTTTCATTGGAATGTTTATTATTGTTTTATAAAAAGGAATGTATTCAGCTCCATTAATTGCGTATCCAGAGCCCTGTTCTTGCAAATCAGAAAAATTAATAGATTGACTACCTTTTTGAATATAAACTTCATAGATTGTATCCGCTGTCAAATCAGAAGATATAGAGTATGTTTTAACACTTGTGTAGTTATTTTTTAAATAATTTACAACAACCTGCTGAATAGAAGAATAAATAGTTTTTACACCTTCTTCTGTTTGAACTGAATGGCCCATATAAGGATCTTCTAATTGATAAGATCTTGTTCTAACAAACTGTAAATTCTTTTTAGTATCGCCGTTACTATATTTATAAGAAGTTTTTGTAACAACATTAGTATTTGAATCAATTTTTACTGCGTCTGTGGTATATATTTCTCCAGCCAAAGAGATTCTAGCAGATTCTTCTTCCCAGTTTAATTTATTCAATGAAGATTCTGTTTCTGTTGCAAAAATTTTATTACCTTTTGAATCATATAAATAAAAACCTAAGGTGCTTTCAGTATCAATCTCACTCTCTTTGTCTATATCTCCTCTTGTTTCTTCCGTTTCTGACTCTTGCTTGTAGCTATATCCAGCACGAAGTCTAACTTTTCCATTTTCTACTAAAGATAATCCATATTTATTAAATCTAGCAAAATCTTGAAAATATTCCGAGTAAATTTTCTTAGAATATTTTTGAATATTACTATCAACTACCTGCCCTTCGACGATTTCTTCATATTGTTGAGTTTCTTCATTATAAATATAATTACCGTCATTATCTTCATAATAAGCTTCTTGAGTTGAAGTTGCTTTTGGAGTTCTATAAGCTGTAATGCCTCCTTTATCCCATAAAAAATATAAATAATTTCCATCAACAATTGAAATTTTACTAGCATCTAAAGAGCCAACTTTAATATAATCTGCATTTATACCTTTTGGAGTAACGCCCACACTCCAAGATTGTCCGCCATTATTTGAAAAGAACAGGCCCTCTCCACTCAATTTATATTTATTAGCGTGATTATTTATATCACTACCTGATTGTCCAGTGTCATCTAATTCAATATTTTTTTCTTCAGTTTCAATTAAAGTTAATTGATTTTCACTTAATCCACCTTGTAGACTGTCTTCAGAAATATTTTGTGTAGAGGTAAAATTGGATGAACGTTTATAAATATTTTCGTTAAAGCTTAAAGATTGTACACTCGCAGAAACTTGCTGGAATAAATCTTCGAACTGGGTGGTATAATTCTGAATCTGTAGGGTATTTTGAGTTGGAATATCTAAATCATAAGTTATCCCAGAGATTAAGACTTTTAATCTATTGGGTAGTCCTGTTTTTGCATTTATTCCAAAAGTTTCTATATCTTCAATATATGAGCTGTCAGCTATATCAAAATTATAATCTTTATCTAAAGTGTCTAAATCAACCACCGTAATACTATAAGTTAATTTAGGTATTGCCCCTTGTTTAGCGACTTCTTTTGCTCCAAAATAATACGAGTTGTCACTTAAATAGTTACTATCTGACCAAGTACCCTCCTTTAAATAAGGTTCATATTTTTTAAAAAAAGCTGTAGAAAGTTTATTAATTTTTTCTAAATATTTTGCTCGTTCTTTTTTCCATTCTTTTATTTGAAGATATTCTGCTTTAAATTGGCCATAAATTCCACTTTGACATTCATATTTAAAAGTATCTATTTCCTCTTCTTTAAAATGTTTAAATCCACTTTCATTAATTTTCTTAATTGGATCATTACTACCAAAAGTATCTTGTATCAAACCATTAAAAATATTTTTTTGTTCAGCCAATTTTTCCTCGAGAGCTTTATAAGAATCATTGGATTTATTATTTTTTGATTCATATTTTGATAAAGATCCATTTATTTTTCTTAATTCTTTTAAGGCTACGTCTATTCCATTTAAATTAACATCTAAATTTGCTTCAAGCTCGGTATAAGATTCATCTTGTAAATTAATTATTTTATTTGAAAGCTCATCATATTTTCCGTTATAAAAACCCATTTGTTTTAAAAAACCGGAAATATCATTTTTATCTCCACTACCGTATAAATCGTTTTCTGTAGATTGTTTATCTAATAAACCCTTTAGTATATAATAAGAAAAATCTATAATATAACTATCTTTAGATGGATTATCTGGAGCTGTTTTTATTGAGCACAGTCCTGTCGAAGATAATTCACTATCAACATCTTCTACATATAGTTTAGTAACAATCTCTTTACTATCAAAAGTTCTTGAAATATTGGATAAATTTTTTTCATATCTAAATCCAAGTTTATTCTCTTTACCCTTTTCTGTAATATAAAAAACTTTTTTTCTCATTTTATCATAGACTTTTTCATTATCATCCTTAATTTTATCAGTTACTATCTTCCCATTTTCAAGATGTTCAGAATAATACATTGGATAAACTTCAAAAATCTTACTCAATTCTTGTGTTAAATTAAATCTATTAGATTTTTCTCCATTGAGAGTACGAATTTTTCTACAATGTTTTTGAGTTTCAAACAGATATGGACAATACCCATATTTTTGATATAAACATTCTTTATCAAAATTTTTATTAGATAAATTACCAAAGCTACAATCTCGATCATCCTGTCCAGCACCTACATTGCAGTACTTACATTTTGATAAATCTACATAAGATGTTACTATTTTAAAATCATCTTCTGAATATATCGTAGCTTTTCTACGTTCATTATCAAACAGGGATTTCATCATAAAAGTATCTTCGCATTCTTCACCATATTGAATCTGTTGTTTAAAGTATCTTTTATAAGTATATGCATCTCCGGAAAAAACATCCTCCTCCAATAAAATATGATGTTCATCTGTTTGCAAATATGAAAAGGGAGCTATATCTTCAATTTTATCGAAGTTATTATCAAACAGCTCTCTCCCACTATATTTATAGTAGCCATCAGGAAAGAAATCTCTTCCTTTAGTATAAGCCTCAAAAAACTTTACTTCTTTAAAAACTATTTCTTTGCCTTTTACACATTGTATAATAAAAAAAGGATTATTAATATTAATATTTGATTTAATTAAAATATATTTTTTTATTGGAAAATTATCAGTCGCAACATTAAAGGATATGTATTCTCCATCTTTTGAAATAAACATATATGCACCATCTTCATTAATTCCACCCTCTCCAATAATAATTTTAATATTATTAATATCCTCAGATTTCTCAATTTCTTCTTTCTCAATTTCTTCTTTCTCAATTTCTTCATAGTCCATATAAAAAACATAAATTTTACCTTTTTGTATCGTTTTTTCTTGTCCTGTAATTCCAAAATTTATTAAAGAAGTATAAGCCTCATTATATTTACTGGTATCTTTAGTATTATCATCTTTATAAATTTCATATTGTGTATTAAAAACAAGTCCAGTTTTTTCCGCAATATCTCCCTCATTATCTTCAGGAACTTTTATTGTAATTGTACTTGGTATATCTCTAACTCCAGTAGGGACTTTCATAATTTCCCAACCAGATGTATCTGTAATATTAGTTCCGTTTTGTATATAATTTCGAGCCAACTGTGGTACAACAATTCTTGTATCATTATATGAACATATTCTATATTCTATATTTGTTGTTTTCCAACCTTCTCCTTCTATAAAAGGGGCCTCGTCAACTGTTTTATTATTATATACAGTTACATATTGATCAATCTCATCACTAATATTAATTTCAGTTCTATCTGTAATTGATATTTTCTTTCCAAAATTTATCTCAATGTCATTTATTTTTTCTAAATAGCCGTCATATACAATAGCCGGAACCCCTTTAATATCTTCTTTATTTACCATTGTATGTTCCATTGGATTGTAATAATACGGCAGATTTTTATTTGCTGATAGTAAATTGATCCATTCCTTTAATGGGAGAACATAATGATAATCTTTATTGACAATTAATCCTGCTTCATCAACTAAAATTTCAGCATTTTTTGGAATTGCTAAAAATTGAATTAAATAGTTAGGATCAATTGTAGGTGGGGCAATTAAATACGATTTAATATTTTCAATCTCACCTTCTTGTATAACTTCGGTTGCTTCAAAACTTTTAGGATCATCTGAATCTTTTACATAACAAAAATCTAAACAACTATACGGAATATAGATGTAGGAATCATTTGGAATATCTTCAAAATAATTTTCTGGAGACAATAAACCAATTCCCTTGTCAAAATCACCATTATCCCAAAATTGTTTTTGTTCTCTCGCTATATCATCGCCCATTTCTACAAATCTTTCTTCTCCAGTAAAAACATTTTTTAATTTATTATCTTCCTTTTCACTTTCATATTTTTTTAACTGATAATTTAATTTATATGCCGAAATCTTTCCACCAAACATTTCAATTGGAATCTTAAATAATTTTTCCTCTGAATATTCTGTAAAATCTCCCCAATTTTTAGAAGCATCATATTCCCAAATACTATCTTCTAAAATTGTCTCTGTAAAAGTTCCAATTTCCTCAACATTGTTATACAATTCAGTATCAAAAGTAATTCCGTATCCATTTCGTGAAAGTTCATCAATAAAAGCATCTTCACAAGTATACTGATACATAATGCTTTTAAACTGTTTATTTTCTGTAATATTCTTTACATAGAACTCATACCATTCACCATCATGTTTTAACTTAACTTTTCTTTCATTGAATAAATAATCACAAAATTCATTATGAACATATTCTCCTTTCTCGCTATCAAAAAACTTTGATGGTAGTTGAAAAGTTAAGTTATGAGTACCGTTTAAATTCTTAGTAAATTTAGGAGAAGTGGCGCGGCCAAGATATGTCATATCATCCGCACCTATAACTGCTCTTTTTATTTCTGTTTTTTGTCCGTTTTCTCCTAATTTTTCATCCCATACGCTAATTTCATAAGACTTTTTTATTATAGCCACTATTTTCACCTCTTAATAGAATAATGGTATATAATCCGCTTTAGCATCTGTTAAAATATCTGCTAATCCCCAGTATAATGGAGGGAAGTTTGCCCAAATATAATTACAAGCATACCACCACCATTCATTTATATCGCCTTTTATATCACTAGTTAATCCTTCCTGTATACTCCAATAATCTTGTAATAAACGTAAAAATCCGTATTCTAACTGTACTTCTTTATTCCTATAATATTCATAACAGAAAATATCTTTATTCTGATACATTTCAATTTCACTTTCATACCATTTTCTAAAATTCATTAATTCATCCTTTCTTTCTTGCGTTAAAGTTTCTGAGTCTTTTCCAAGTGCTGACAAATATAAGTCTACCGCTCTGTCATACACTTTATCAAAAACTTTTTGTATATATTGTGTATCTCCATTGTTTATGCCGCCATATCCCCATTTAAAAGGTCTAGCATCTAACCAGCGTTTTCCACCCCAAAGTTCTTCATCACATACTGGAACTACCTCAATTAAAGACCATCCAGGAGGTATTCTAAACCAATGTCCTTGTTTAATATTATCATTATAAATTGTTTTTTGTGGTTTATAATTTCCATTAAAAGTATATACACTTTCATTTATATTATAATATTCCGAATATAACAATCTTTTTTCAGAATCTAAACGTATATCCATTTCATTGTCAACATATTTTGGAATATTATTTTGATTTGTTATATTGTTTTTCTCCTCTAAATCATTCTTCTTCGCCATATCATCAGAAGTTATTTCTAAATAATCTTGAGTATACCATTGTGGATAATGGTCTATATTAAAAACAATCTCTCCATAATTTGCATCATTTGATTTACGAACAAATTCTGGAGGATTATGAATATAATCATGAAGAAACTCTAAAAACTCCTCTTGTATATCAGAACTTGCTTCACCAGCACCAAAATGAAAATCAGAGCCTAACTCGGGTTTTATTAGTGAATGCTGTACCGAAAGTTTATAATATTTCTTGGTTGATATGTCTTTAAAGATTATTCTATTACCATCTGTCTTTGAACTTGATGAGTCAATCTCATTTGCATAAATTCTTTTATCCGCAACATTTGTAACCAATTCATAAATTTCTTCTTTATTTATATCTTTATAAAAAACTTTTTTAGAATATATTTTTTCATCTAACAATCCTGATATTTCATTTAAATCTGTTGTATAATGTACACGATTATCTTTCATATAAATGTATGCTTCTGTATTTGAAGAAGTATCTCGTACCTTTAATGCAGAAATAATAATATCATTGCTAAAAATCTCCTTATCTTTATATACACTTAAAAAATCTTTCAGTGTTTTCCAATATAATTCATATTCTTCTTCTTCTCTATTACAAAGAGCCCTAAGTTCTTCATATTTATCAGCTAACTTAAATCCATCTTCATAATTAATGTCAGGAGTAATTTGATACGATTGCATATAAAAAGTTCTAATAAAATTTCCTAATAATTCTCTTGGAATTGGTTCTGCAATATAAGCATGATTCGGATGTTGTTGATCTAA
The DNA here is from genome assembly GCA_051872335.1 of Bacilli bacterium. Taxonomy (GTDB): domain Bacteria; phylum Bacillota_I; class Bacilli_A; order RFN20; family CAG-826; genus SUG2458. Next base: position 13,810 of record JBJEDT010000048.1, read on the forward strand.
TTCTTTATATTCTAAATTATAATATCTTATTCCGTCTTGGGTATAGATTTCTTTTTCTTTTCTCTTAAAATATTTATTACCATATTTATAAAACTCTTCATCTTTCTTATTCTGCGGCCTAAGTCCTGTCCAATCTACTGCCTGTGGAATAGTCAATCTCTGTACATTAAAACGTCTAACTTTAAAATGATTACCTCTTGTTGTCCAAAAACCTTTTTCATTGGCATTAAAATGCATTTTAAATTCAATAGGAACATCACCAGGATTGTAAACTAAAAGTCTACTTCCTATAATAGCATTTTTTCTTGTAAGTCCAGTATCCATATTAATGTAATTTGTTTTAGAATATTGTGGCAAATAAATTAATTCTTGGTCATAATCTAAAGTTGGAGTTGTTAATAATTTACTACTCGGCGCCCACTCAGGAACATTTTCCCAATATCCTCTAACATTTATAATAGATTTCTCACCATCAGGAGTATTAAAAAATAATTCTCCAGCTTGAACTTGTTCTATAGTAGGATACCCTCCTTTCCATGGAGTCTCCATATTATTCTTTACATTATAAAAATCCTTAGTATGTTTATCTAATGGTTCAATTAAATTATTTGCATACTCATGCTCTTCTCTTGAATGAGTTTTAATAATTGTTTCTGGAGGAGTAATATTATAATAATCTGCGGCCCGCACGATATATTTATTAAATCCAAATGCATAAGGAAAATAACAAATAAAATTAAGAGTTCCCTCTCCTTTATAAACTCTATCTCCAGTATCTCTATTTGTAAAACAAATAAATTTAAACTCTGGTTTAGATTTTAACTTTGCTCTATAAGTTTTATATGGCAACTCATCAAAAACTAAATCTTGTAACTTATCTGTAGAAAATAATTGACTAATTTTTCTCCAAGTTTTCTCATCAACAGAATCAAAAGCAACATTACAAGTAAATTCTCTCGAATCAAAAGTTTGTCCAAAATAATAATTTCCATCTCCACCAGGGACTTCTGTTGTATAGTCTTTAGGACTTGGTAATAAATTTTTCTCATATCTATCGCTTGATGTTACAACAACTAAGTGTAAATCTTTAGTATGAACATTACCATAACGAAAGCCAGTAAAATCTTTCATAGTATACATCCCTCCATTTATTTTATAATAACATAAAATATGAAAAAAATCAAATAATTAGTCTTTGCCGCTAATTTTAGCGGCAAAGAAACGTAATTTATTTTTTAAGAATAACTGATGTGCCAGTTGGCTTAGAAACATCAAGAATATCGTTCTTAACTCTTTCTATCATTTGGTCTACATCATAATCAGATTCAATACTTTCTACATTTATGTGAATTTCGATTGTTGTGTCTCCAATGTTTGTAGAAACATTTTCTGATGCTCCGTTTAATGCTGGGATTTGAGCAAGGATTTTTGCGGCCTCTCCTATGCGTTGAGTGTCTTGAGCATTTAAGAAGGCTTCTGGTTTTGTTGGCGTACCATCTACCCAAGCGGGACCGGTATAGTTTACAAGGCCACCTGTTTTATATGTTCGTCCTCCCTGAGATTGCCAGCCACTTTCATCTCCTCCCGCACCTTCTATCCACTCATATCTTTCAACGAAAAATTTTCCAGTTCCATAATTCATAAATTTATTTGCTAAAGTGTCTGAACTTGTATATCTACCAATCCCAGAATCCATACTTTCTATATAGTAATAATGAGTAACTGAATTTTTTGGATAGTCCGCAGAATCTGACATTAAGGAATTATTATTTAATTGGTTCTCTAATTCTTCAATTTTCTTTTCCTCTTCGGTTACTTCTTTCTTATTAATTGGTCTATTTGTATTAATTTTCCCCATGTATTTTTCATAATCTTTTTTAAAATTGAATTGTGCCACTCCTGAGGTACTTTCTCCGTAATATTTCTTGATGTATTGTTCTTCTAAAGCTTTTAATCCATTACTATCTTTAGTACCTATATAACTTTTAAAGAATTTTTCTTGTTCCTTAGTCAATCCACTTTTAGTTTCCTCTTGTTTTAAACTTTTATATAAATCTCCATTAAGAATTGACTTAAATTGTTTTTCGTCCAGTCCAAGTTGTTTCATAATCTGTTCATCTGAAAAAATTGTTTGTAAAGCTTGTATAGTAACTTTTTGCAATTCAACTGACTCTAATGTAAAATTATCTGTCATAGTTTTTAACATATCAGCTTGACCTTGCTTAGCATTTAACTCCCAAGTTTTTCTTGCAGCCTCAGCCTCAGATAAAGCTGTTTGATAATCAGCTACAGCATCAGATGCTTCATTTGCCGAATCTTTTGCTTCCTCCCATTTTTCTTTAGCGTCAGCTACCATATCTCTGATATCTTGTTCAACACTATCAGTTGTAGTTTGAGTTGTTAAAGTTAAATAGTTGCCCAATTCATCGATTTTACTTTGAACTTCATCGGCAGTAGCCTCTGTAAATTGAACCACTTCATCATGATTGTTTGCCATATAAATGCTACCTTGAGTATAAGCATCTGCAAAAGCTGCCATTTGACTTTCAATTTCCTCTACAAGCATATCTGAAGTATCCGTATTTTCCATAAAGAAATCTTTTGCATCCTCTGTACTTGTCCAAGTCGAAGCAATTTCAGCGAACTGTTTGGTATAATTTGTTTCCTCAATAATAGCATTTTTTAGTTCAACTTCTTCATCTCTTAGTTCTTTTTGGGACTCATACAAATCTTTCAATCCATCTATCATATTATCTATTTCTTGATCTAATAAATTTTGTTGATCATCTTGTACTTCTTTTTCTAGATTTTGAATATCTTTTTGATTGGCTCCTGAGGTATCTCTTTGCATTAAAGATAATTTCTTTTGCTTTGTTGCTAAATCTTCATAATCATTTTCTTTTTCTCTTAATTTTCGTTGTTTTTCAATCGCTTCTTCTAAGGCATCTAAATAATTATTATCTGCCTCTTCTAGTGCAGAATATTTATCTTCTAGTGTTTTAACCTCTTCTTCAGCTTGTTGTTTTAAAATGTCTGCTCCTTTTTCCAAAAAAGACAAATAATCTTCTCGATATTTTTTTAATTCTTCTGTGCGTTTTTTCTCTGCTTCTATTTCTTGGTCTGTTAAATCCTCTTTTGTAGAAATCCAATCTGATGTTTCTTGCATTCTCCTTATTATTTCATCGCTCCATGCGTCTGGCATTTTTGCATCATAAAAAGAAGCGTTCAAAATATAAGTTCCATCTTCAAGCATAGTTAAATACTCGCCAGCATTATCATTTAACCATTTTTGATTATCAGCTATTGATTCTTCATAATTTTTTATTTGAGCTTGTCTTAATACAGAAGCTTCATGCTCCAATCCATTTTTTTCAGATAAATAAGTAATCTTATCTTGAATATTTTCTGCATCAGACAATAATTCATTCATTCTTTCTAATTGCTTATTATTTCTATCTAGTTGATTAGTATAATTATATGCAGCATCAATATTTGGTAAATAAAATTCTGAACCGGTTTTTGCCTCATTGTAAGCTTTTTCTGCCTCAGTTACTGCTTCCCAAGCTTTTTCTTCATCTTTTAAGGCTTTTGCTAAATCTTTACTTGCTTTTTCTTCTTCTTCTATTAATTCTTTTGTAGTTTCTCCTATACTATCATACGCTTCAACTATTGATAATTGAGTGGCATAAAGATTTGCCATTTCTTTTTCAGCTTCAGCAGGATTTGTTTTCATTTCCTCCCAGATTTTTTGAGCATTACTATATTGTTCATCAGTAAAAGCGGATAAAGCATTTCCAAAATCAATTTGACCAGTTTGTAAATCAATTGAATCCCCATATCCATTTTCTGACAATTTAAATAAAATATCTGATGTCATTCCTTCTTTAGCAAAATCGGTCGCTAAAGATATAAAATCCTTCATCTTTGACTGAGCATTTTGAGCCTGTTCAGTTAATGCTTTAAAACCTTCTTCAAGACCCTTAATTTCTGTTATAGATTTAGAACAATCTAACCCCCTGATTTCTTTATCCAAGTAGATTATTGCATCTGCAGCTTCTTCAGAAGATAATCCAAATTTTACTAAAGTTTCTTCATATTCTTGTGTTTTGGTTGTATCAAAAGTTTCTGGAGTTAAACTAGTTAAAAAAGCAGAAATTTTTTGTTTTTGATCATCAGTTAATTCTGGACTATCCCAAGCTTTATTTATAGCCGTACGATACATTTCTTCTATTGCTTTTGCAGTAGATTCGTCCCCATTATCTGTTAAATTTGTTAATTGTTGATTAAATGCAGTAACTGTTTGTGCAGACATATTTTTTACTACTTCTTCGTTCCAACCGTTTTTAATAAGATTTGATGCCGCATCTCCAGCTTTTTCCCCTATTTCCTCTAATGAAGTCCAAAAACTACCAACTAAAGATTCATCTATTCCCTTAGATAACATTTCTTGTTGAATTTGAGAGATAGTTTGTTGCATCTGTTCCGGAGATAACTCTCCAGAGAAAGCTTTTTGATATTCAGTCATCCAATCTTCATACATTGGATTTTCTGTTAATTTTTGTAATTCATCTGTTTTTTCTTTTGAATCCCAACCAAGAACTTTTCCTAAATATATATTTTCGGCTTTAGATACTAACCATTCTCGATCTAATTTTCCTCCACCTGCATATGCTTCTTGGGAACCAAATAATTCTATAGCTGTTTTTTGTTGTTCTTGGGTTAATTCATTAAAATCTTTTAATAAATTTGTTTCTGAATCCAATAGTGACTCATAAGGTCCTAACACTTGTTCTTTATAAATATCTGATAAAGTGCCTTCTTTTATTTGTCCTTCTTTTGTTTCTTCTTGATAAGAAAACATAGACATGATTTCTTCCATATCTTCTGCACTAGTATTTTTATCATATAAAGTATTACTATAATTTTCTAAATCTTCTGTAATAACTGCTGTTCTTGTTGCATCTAATTCATCTACAAAAGTGTCAACTATTTGTTCTGGAACATCAACAATTTCATTTTTATAATTAGTAAAATCTGTATCTTTTACCATTTGTCGCATGGCTTCTGTTGTAGCCTCAAGATTTTTTTCTCTTGCTACTTCATCCAAAATATTAGCAGTAATATCAATTACTTCTTGAAGTTTTTCTGTATTATCTCCTATCCAAGTTTCTAATTCAGATAAATTATCAATCCCCTCTCCAAGTTCTTGATATACTTTATTCTGTGTTTCAGAATCAAGTTCTCTAAATTTAGCTAACATTTCTTTAGGGGATGTTTCTTCTCTTTCTTTAGCCTCTTCTCTTGAAGAGATCAAGCCACCAATAGCTAAGCCAATTCCAGCTCCAAGTATAGATCCAATAATAGGTACTGCACTTCCTATCGCTGCACCGGCTAGTGCAGCTCCAATTGTTGCTCCTGCTGCTCCACTAATAGCAGAACCAACTCCAATTTTAGCCATTTCAGATGAACTATTAAAATCAGATCTGTCTTCACCAGCAATGTCATCGCCCCAATCTCTAGCTAAATGTCCATAACCTCGCATAGCTTGACTTGCCATAGCTCCAGTTTCTTCTTCTAACAAGGCTTGCGTATGCTCTTGTTGGGCTTTAATTTCTTCTTCTAAAGCATCAGTTAATAAAGTCATCTTACCTGTGTTTTCATCATATGAATCAACTAAATTTGAATAATTCTCATTCATAAAAGCTATTGATTCATTTAATGTATTCTGTTGCTCATCAGATAAAAAAGGTTTATTTTGTAATTCTTCTATAGCTTTAGTGGCATCAACTAAAGATTGAGTATTACTTTTTGAGGTTTGAGTACCACCTGTAGTAAATGTTGCTGTAGTATAACTTATAGCATTATTATAAGCTTCTTCTTGTTGTTTAGCTAATTCCTCTGTTTTTTCATCCATCTTTGAGCCTATATAAGACCCAATAGAACCAGCTATAGCAGCAATTTCTGCTACCGCCATACCTGCATTTAATACTTTACCAACTTTTGCAAGTTTTCCAGCTCCTCCGGCGACAGATGTACCTCCAGTGGTTATTTTACTAGCTTTTGCGGTTGAGGCTTCAGCTTGTTCACCTCTGATGGCTGCCAATTCTTCTGCTTTTTCTCCTTCAACCGCCGCCAACTCTTCTATTTTTTCTCCCTCCACTCCAGCAGCAGTTTCAGTTCCAATACCAGTTAATTCCGCAGAATTTTCTTTTGCCATATCCTCTATTTTATCTTTATGTTCATCTGAAATATTTTGTAATTCCAGTTCATTAACTTTTTCTAAATCCTCTATTTTTTTATTATTATAATCTTCCTCCATCTGAAGTATTTCAGCGAAAATTTTATCTCCGCCCTCTTCATCTCCGGAATTATATTTTTCTTCAGCTTGTTCATACAAAGAACTTAGTTTTTCTTCAAAACTCTCTTCTTTATTATCATCTTTATTATTAACATCTTTTAAATTTTCAACTATATTCTCTGTTTCCTCATTTTCTTGTTTTATAGCTTCTGATATTTCTTCCGCAGCTTGTTTTCCGCCTTCCTTTATTGCCTCCTCCATTTTATTGGAGGCATCTTCTCCAGATGAAATAATATTTTCTGATAAATTATTAGATACGTGTTCTCCACTTTCTTTTATCTTTTCTGAAATTTTTTCTCCGGCAACTTCTCCACTTTCTTCTATTTTTTCTTCTGTAGTTTTCTTCTTTTTTGACTGCATTTTTTCGTCAATTTTTCCACTAAGACCTTTTACATTGCTAAACATTTCTCCTACAGATTTCAATTTTTCTCCAGTTTGAATACCATTTATAACTGCAGAAACCATTTTTAATGCACTAGCAATAGCGATTATATGTACTACAATTTGACCAAGATTTAATTCTGACAAATATTTTACTAACGAGCCTACAGTATCAACCACACTCTTAAAGAAATCACTGTTCATTAAGGAAACTCTTAATTGTTCCCAACTATTTTTCAGTTTATTAATTTTATATTCTAAAGTATCTTGGTATTTAGCAAATTGTTCTGCAGATTTTCCAGAAGAATTATATGCCGTATTAACCAATTCAATAGTTCTGTCGTAGTTCTCCATCATCGCAATGAAACGAGACTGTTGACGAGAACCAGCTGCAATAGTAGCAATATATCTTTGACTATTTCTATCTAAAGTATTCCATTTTTCTGATAGTTCAAGGAATACATCATCTAAATCTCTGAATTGTCCACTAGCATCCTTAATTGAAACTCCAACTGATTTTAATGCTGTATCAACTTTATTATAATCTAAATCTTCAAACTCAGAGTCCGCTGTTCCAGCAACATTTTCTTTTAATTCGGTAAATCTTGCAATGATAGTCTTCATAGCAGTACCGATGTTTTCTGGAGCTTCCTGAGTTGTTTCAATCATTTGAGTTAAGAAAGCAGAAGTGGTTTCAAATTCCATACCTGCCGAACTCGCAATTGATGCCGTTTTACTCATAGCATAAGCAATGCCTTCAACATCTGCAGCTGCTTTTGCAGCAAGCTCTGAATAAACGTCAGTTACTCGTCCACCTTCATTCATTTCCATATGGAATCCACGAAGGGCTGCTGTCATTTGAGATGTAGCTTCTGAGAAATCAAGACCAGCTAATGTAGCTAATTTCATTGTGTCTTCTGTTAATTCTAAAGCTTCATTAGTTTCAAGGCCTTGTTGATAAAAGAGTCCACTTGCTTGAATAACACTTTGAGTTGATTGTCCTAATTCATTAGCCATTTCAGCATATTGGTTATAACTACTCCACATTTCTTGAACAGAATAGTCTGTAACCATGGCAATTTGAGCAAAACTTTCATCTAATGTTTTAACACTTTCAAAAGTTTCATTAAAAACACTTTTTAATGCACTTACAGCACTACCAAGAGACAAAAATGTTTTAATAGCTCCCTTAATATTATCAAAGCCACTATTTAATTTCTGTTGAGCTTCTGCAAAATCTTTAGTGTCTTCAGCTCCTTGTTTTAATGCTTTAGATTCATCTTCAATACTTTCTTCAACATTTTTTATACTTTCACTATTCTTTTGAGCAGCTTTTGCAGCCTCTTCTTGGGCTTTCTTTTCTTTTTCACCTAATTCTTGTATTTTTTGACTTAATTCTTGAGTAGCTCTTGATGATGCAGTAATTTCTTCATTATTTACAACATTTGTTATAGAGCTTTCAGAAAGCTGATAATTACCCTGAGCATCTGTCTGTCCTATTTTTCTTGCCTTAGTTACAGCAGATTTTCCACCGCCTGTAACCGCAGAACTCTTATAAAATCCTTCAATGTCATTATAAAAATTTTCTTGTAATTTATCAACATTTGCAATTTCAATACCATAATCTACTAAAGCTTTTTTCATTTCTTCTATGGCTTCTGCGGCATTTCCACCAGTTGAAACCATTTTTTCTAAAGTTTTTTGATATGCTTCATTGATAGCGGCATTAGCTTTTGTTTCATCTAATTCTCGATTGCCGGCACTACCGTAAAGTTCTCCATTATCATATCGTTTTCTTGCATCATTTTTCTTCTTTACAGATTTACCAGAACTTGCTGTTGCTCCTAAATCTTCTAAACTAAGACCAACAGATGCTCCGGATAAATATTCTTTTCCAGCTTCTGTTTTTGCAGCTTTAGAACCAACATTTGCTAAAGCAGCTTTCTCTTTAGCTTTACCAACTTTTTTAAGTGCCTCTTCTAAATCTTCATTAGCATCTATTGCTTTTTTAATTTCAGCAACTTCATCATTTCTTAATCCAATACTTTTTTGAGCTTGTTCTAAAGCATTCTTTGAAACTTCTTTTAAATGGTCTTGTGCATTAGTTAATTGTTCAATCTCTTTAGTAAGTTTAGCAATTTCTGGTGAATTTAATCCTAAATTTTCTGCAACATTTATATTCTTCATTCCAGAAGAAATTTTTAAAAAGTTTGTTTGAAGTTTATCAATTTGTTTTTCAAAAGCGTTGACTTCTTTTGTATTAGAAAAACCTTTCTGTATCTGAGCCATCATTTCAGTTACAAGTTTCTCAGTGGCGGCAATGTCTTTGTCTATTCCTTTAAAAAGATTGTCGTCTGCTCCTGCATCAGCCATATTTTGACGGATTTTTTTGAGTTCGTCAAGTACTTGTTTCCCATCAAAATGGCCTTTAAATTCTATTGTTCTTGTATTTGCCATTTATTTCACCTCTATTAAAATATATCAAGCCCTTTTATATTAACACTTAATCCCCTGACATTCACCTTAAAACTATCAAGAGGCCTGTGATTATGAAAATTCTCTAAATTACTATTCTCTATAGTATCAATAGTTATTAATCCAGATTGCTTTTTTTCATCATTTACCTGTTCTAAAAATGCTTTTATAAAATACACAGATGGAATTAAATATCCTCTAATGCTAAAGAAATCATTTCCACTTACATATTTGTTAATATATGGTAAAAAAGTTTCAATACGGAGAGCTCCAAATGCTAAATGTTGAAATAAATTTGGATTATTTTCAAGATAATCTTGATTTTCTACTTCTTCCTTTTTAAAACATGCAGGGGCTTCAATTAATCTTCTTATTATTTCTATTTCTCCCGTATCATAAAAATATCTTAGGTCTTTATTTTCATTGTCTATGTATTCTATTGAAGTTCTTCCTAGACCACCAACTAATTCATTTTTTTCATTTCTATGAACTTTTAGCGATTCATTAGTCCATTGTTTCACTTGAAACCTATAAGTCACTCCATCAATTTTTGCAAGAACATCTGTCGGAGTTTGTTTTAAATATTCTAATTTTTTTTTATTTGTAGTTTTCTGAAATTTTTTGTTAGCTCCAACTTGTTCTATTTCTGTATTTCTATTCATTGTTTTTAGTAGCACTCCTGTCATAGCTTCTCCATAAAAACCCTTAAAGGAGCTAAAACTTCTACCTACTTTACTAAAAATAGAAGTATTATATGTTATTAAAGTTTTTTCCATTTCTTTTATTATAATATCTTTATTATTTTCCAAAAAATTATAGGCTATATCTGCTACAGTTTTTCTCATCCCTGTTTGTTTTGTGTACCCAAACAAAAATTTTTTATCCAAATCATAAATTCTACGAACAATTTTTTTTATATAACTTGGAGAAAAAATTAAATTAAATGAAACATCCCCACTCTCAAAAGACATAGTATCTTTTGTTTTTTTCTGAATTAAATAATTTTTATCTTGACTTTGTAAGTCATCAAAAATATTTTTTGTAATTTTTTTATTTTTATCGTCTAATATATATAATACATATTGTACGCTTTCATTTTCTATAAAACTTTTATAATTATTTATAGCCTGACTAAAATTTCCACTCTCCGCCATTTCTTCGTCTAACAATTCTTGAGGAATATTATAAAGTTTATATGAATTAAAAATAAGTTCTCTTACTTTATCGAATATTGCGTCATCAGAGCCGCCTGTTTTTTCAGAATTATTTTCTTCATTCAAAAAAACTTTTTTTTGTAAAGCTATATTAAATTCTTTGATATCTTCTTTATTTAGCGGGTTTATTGCTTTTTTCCCAGTTATAATTTCCATAAGTTTGCCTGCTCTATTTTTTAAATTCTCATAAAAACTTCCTCTTATAGAGTTTTCTTCTTTATTAGAGGATATTTCCACAAAATTATTCATGTTTTTTAAAATCGCTAAATCTTTATTAAATTGTTCTCTATTATATGTAATTAAATTTCTATTCATTTATTTTCTCACCTCTTTCTCTCCAAAACAAAATGCGGCATCTTACGACACCGCATTAAATATAATCTCCTGTTAATTCCTTATCTAAGAAAGTAATCTTACA
>JBJEDT010000049.1:0-5978 GCA_051872335.1 Bacilli bacterium
AAAACCCCCATCTATTGTAACATTTTCTTGTCCAATAAATGGGGGTAATTTCATTTTTCATGGTGGGAACTGCGAGGATCGAACTCACGACCTTCTGTACGTCAAACAGATGCTCTCCCAGCTGAGCTAAATTCCCATTTTTCTTACTAAACTGGTGCCGGCAATAGGAATCGAACCTACAACCTACTGATTACGATTCAGTTGCTCTACCAGTTGAGCTATGCCGGCTTTTCGTTCGGCTCTATTATCTTATAGTATTTTTTATTCATTTTCAAGCATTTTAACAAAATTTGTGATTTTGTCTATTAGTTATAGGCTAAAGTATATACTATCGTACAAAAAAAGAATATATATTTTTGGAGATAACAAAGTGATCTATTATAAAGCTTATGTTTCACCATATGATGAAGATGAAACAAGAAAAATAAAAGATGAATATATTAAACCTCAAGGAAAATTTTATACTCCAGAAGAAGCATTTCTTCTTGGAAATATAGAAAGAAATAAATATAGACCATTCAAAAATTATCGACCTTATTTACCAAAGGTAAATAACGAAAAAGAAGGTTACCTTTTAGAAATAATGATTTTAGATAATTATTTACATGATTTAAATTTATTTCTTGATATTAATCCACAAGACCATGAAGCATTAATGTTATTTAATCAATATTCAAAGAGTTATAAAGAAAGAACAAATCAATACATAAATCAATTTGGACCTATCTTAGTAGAAGATTCCAAAAACGATAACGGCTTTTTTTCATGGTTAAAAGAACAACATATGTATCGAGGAGATTATTTTAATGTTTAAGTATGCAAAAAGAATGATTTTCCCTGTTAATATAAAAAGAAAAGATCTAAAATTTGCTCAATATATAGTTACGCAATACGGTGGTCCTTATGGTGAGTTAGGTGCTGCAATAAGATATTTCAATCAAATTGCTGCTATGCCTGATGAGAGAGGAAAAAACTTATTACGTGACATAGCCACTGAAGAATTATCACATGTAGAAATGATATGTAAAATGCTAGTTCAATTAACAGCTGGAGCAACATTAAATGAATATATAGATGCTGGTTTAGGAAAACATTACACTGAACACGGATTTGGTATATTCCCAAGTGACGTTAATGGAATGGCTTTTAATTTATCAAATTTAGGAGCAACAGGAGATTATCTAGCTGACCTAGAAGAAGATATGGCAGCCGAAGAAAAAGCTCGAGCAACATATGAGCATTTAATTGAACTTACCAGTGATCCTGAAGTAATAAATATTCTTCTTTATTTAAGACAAAGAGAAGTAGTTCACTATCAACGTTTTAAAGAACTACGTGAATCTTATATATATGAAAATAAGCAACCATAATGGTTGCTTATTATTTTAAAATGAAGCAGGAATTGAATAATTAAAATTCATTCCTAAATCATAGTATTGATGTTTTATTTCTTTTTTCATTGCATCGCGTACTAAGTACGATGTATATACTATATCTTCAATATCATAAAATCTTGGCTCAATATATTTACCAAATGAATATTCATCAAAAGCTACTTTATATCTAGTATATGAAGTTATTGAAGGATTAGCTTGTAATTCAAAGTCAAAACACAAAGCACTATTTTTTAAAACTTGTGAAACATCACTACCTTTCATAGAACATGTAACAACACAGTTATCAAATGGCATAATACCAATTAAATCATTATAAGTAAATTTGCCTGAATTTAGTGGGAAACCACTTGCTCTAATTCCTCCTGTATTTACTGAACCAAAGTCACTTTCTGTTATATGAGCAATGCAATCAGCTGTCCAACCAGCTATTTCATTTTTAGAAGATGAATATATTTTTGTTCCAATATTACCAATTTGTTCATTAAGTATTTTATCTACTGATAATACATGATCAAAATAGATATTTGATAGTTCATAATCTATTAATGTAGAATCGTTAGAATCAATATCGATATTTTCACATTTAACACTAACAATATTTTTTTTATCAAAACTATATTTAATAGTTGTATAACCTATTTTTTGTCCATATTGCCCTGATTGAATAGCATATACATTATTACCTAAATTATCAATATAAGATGCATGGGTATGCGCATTTAAAATTAAGTCATCTTTATAACTTCCTGTTAAAGAAGCAAGTTCTGAATTTGTTGAATTATATGAAGAAGAAGAATCATGACCGTCGTGACCAATAGCAATAACTAAATCACATTTTTCTTTATTTCTTAATTCTTTAACTGTTTCTTTAATTTCTTCTACAGGTTCGTGAAAAGAAAATTGTCCTCCAATTGTTGAAACAATACTTCTTAATTGATCAGTTCCTATATAACCAACTAAACCAATTCTTAATCCACCACGAGCAATAACTTTATATTTTTCAGCAAAATCACAAAAAGTATCATCATCTTCATCTTCTGTTCCATTATTATAGTAAATATTACAACCTAGATAAGGAAAAGATGCTTCTGGATTTGCTTCTTTATTTTCTTCATAAGAATAATTATTTTCAATACCATCATGAGCACTTTTTAATACATCTACTCCCCAGTCAAATTCGTGATTACCAATAGCCATAGCATCAAATTTTAAATAATTCATTGCATCAACAACTACTTTACCATTTGTTAAACTTGAAACTCCTGAACCTTGGAACATATCACCAGCTGAAAGAACAATTGTATTTTCTTTATCTTCATTATATAAACTTTTAATTTTTGCTCCCCATTTTTCAACCCCAGGGTAATAATCAGGATCTACAACTCCATGATAATCGTTGCAAGATATTATTTTTAAGGATGTTTCACCTGTCCTTAAAGAATTATCAACTTCAACAGATGGTCCACAACTTGCCAAAACTAATAATAATGGTAAAATAATTAATTTCTTATTTTTCATAAATACATCTCCGTTTAGAAAATAAAAGCCAGTGAACCTGGCTTTTATCTACTTGCATAATCTAAGTGTGTTATGCGTTTTCCATCAAGTTCAATATTGAAGGAATTTGGTGCGCCATCAATAGTGTAGCGAACTTTGAAAGCAACCCGAGATTCAGAAAGTTCAACAAATTGTCTTGTAGAATTACATTTTTTTTGTTTTTCAATGAAATCACTTAAAGACACAGGATGATATTCATCCAATGAATACACAACTGCAATAGGTGTGAAGAATTGTCTAATTTCAGAATCATTGTTACTGTTCAATGCTGCAAGAAATTTTTGCGCGAAATCTTTTTTGTTCATCTTATTTGCCTCCTTAGTACTTAGAATGTAGATTTGTCTTAATGGTCAAGATAAATGCTTAACTTCCCTAATTACCAAAAGTAAGTTATTAAGATTGCCGTTATTTTAATAACTTAGCATATGCAATGCATATGAGACTATAAGAATTATGTGGTTTAACCACATTTTTATTTTAACTAATATATAAAATAGTTTCAATAGCATATTTTAAATTAAAAATTTATACAGTGTATCAAAATTTAGTGCTATCTAAATACGATTTTTCATAAAATATATCAGTAATTTGATATTATATATGTATAGAGATGTTCTCTAGGAAAGGAGTTTAGTAGCATGGTTTTAACAAATATATTCCAAAGTAATATCACATGGGTTATTATTTGGCTTCTTGTATTTATTATTGCTCTTGTTATTGAGCTTACTACAACCCAACTTGTTGCTGTTTGGTTTTGTGGTGGTTCTTTTATCTCAATAATACTTGCTGCATGTAATGTAGATCCTCTTTGGCAAGGTGTTGCTTTTGTTCTTATTTCAATTGCGGCATTAGTACTAAGCAAGGTTTTATACAAACCAAAACATGAAGATAAAAGAACAAATTCTGATTCTTTAATAGGAAAAGAAATTCTTATTACAGAAAAAGTATCAATGAAGAAGCCAGGAAGTGGCAAAGTTAGAGATGTTGAATGGACTGTCTCTACTGAAGATGTTGTCGGATTTGATGTTGGTGAATATGCCATTGTCGAATCTATCACAGGAAATCGTTTAATCGTAAAAAGAAAGGAAAATTAGATTATTATGGTTAACTTAACACTAGCACCAGGGCTCATTGCTTTAATCGTTGCCCTATGCGTCATCGCATTAATTATACTTATTTTAGTTATTAAATCTATTGTCGTTGTTCATCAAGCAACAACTGTTATTGTTCAAAAATTAGGTAAATATAGTAGAACTTTATCAGCAGGTATTCACTTTATTGTTCCTATTATTGAAAGCAAAATTGCAACAGTTTCATTAAAAGAAAAAGTTGCAGACTTCCCACCTCAACCAGTTATTACAAAAGATAACGTTACAATGCAAATTGATACAGTTGTCTATTTCCAAATTACAGACCCAAAACTATATACATATGGTGTTGAACGTCCTTTACAAGCTATTGAAAACTTAACAGCTACAACATTACGTAATATTATTGGTGATCTTGAACTTGACCAAACACTTACATCAAGAGATACAATTAATCATCAAATGAGATTAATTCTTGATGAAGCAACAGATCCATGGGGTATTAAAATCAATCGTGTTGAATTGAAAAACATTCTTCCACCAAAAGATATTCAAGAAGCTATGGAAAAACAAATGAGAGCAGAAAGACAAAGACGTGAACAAATCTTAACTGCTGATGGTTTAAAACAAGCTGCAATTTTAACAGCTGAAGGTGAAAAAGAAGCTGCAATTCTAAAAGCTGATGCTGAAAAAATTAGAAAAGTTAAAGAAGCTGAAGGTAATGCTGAAGCATTATTAAAAGTTGCTAAAGCACAAGCTGATGCTGTTAAATTAATTAACGATGCAAAACCTTGTTCTGCATATGTTACATTAAAAGGATTTGAAGCATTAGAAAAAGTAGCTGACGGTCAATCCACAAAATTAATCATTCCAAGTGAAATTCAAAATGTTGCTGGTTTACTTGCATCAATGAAAGAAGTAGTTACAGAAAGTGCTGAAACAACTTCTAAAAAGAAAACAACTAAATAGAACTAAATAAAAACAAAAACATCTGGTTATCCAGATGTTTTTTTAGTATTATTTTAAATATTTTTAAATTTTATTCTTCTAATAATTTTTCTAATTGACTTACTAAAGAATCCATACGTTCTACAACTGCATTGAATGTATCAATATCTTCAAAATCAACCCCTGCTTCTTTAGCTTGGTCAACAGGATACTTTGATCCACCTGATTTTAATAATCCTACATATCTTTCAAAAGCAGGTGCCCCTTGTTCTTTAACATTTTTATATAATTTTAAAGATGCAGAGAATGATGTTGCATATTGATAGACATAGAATGGAGTATAAAATAGATGAGGAATATAAGCCCATACATATTGTTTAACTTTTTCTTCTGTAATATCAACATCATAATACTTTTTATATAAATCAATCATAATCTTTGATAAGACTTCATAATTGACAGGTTGATTATTTTCAACTAATTTTGTTGCTTCATATTCATATTCAGCAAATAATGCTTGACGATAGAAAGTACCAGTCATATCATCAATTGCTCTTTGAAGTAACATAATTTTTTCTTCTTTTGATAATTCTTTAGATTGCATTAAATAATCTAATAAATTATGTTCATTAAATGTAGAGGCAATTTCAGCAACAAAGATGGTATATCCTTGTAATGATTCAGGTTGAGCTTCTCCAGCATATAATGAGTGTATTGAATGTCCTGCTTCATGAGCAACTGTAAAGACATCACTTAATGAACTATCATAATTTAATAAAATAAATGGATGTAAACCTGGTTGAGATGATGAATAAGCACCTGATCTCTTTCCTGGTTTTTCGTTTACATCAACAAAACCTTCTTTTAAAACTTCATGAGCTTTCTCTTGGAAATCTTCAGGGAAACATTTTACTGATTCAAAAAATAATTCCTTTGCTTCTTCATAACTATATTTCTTATCTGATTTAGCAAGTTGCATAAATCTATC
>JBJEDT010000050.1:0-5823 GCA_051872335.1 Bacilli bacterium
TTATTACTTTTTAGAAATTTCTTAAATTTCCTATTGTTTTTTAATAGTTAGTCTCTATATTAAATATCTCTTCAGCTTTAAACTTAACATTTCTTTTCATAATAAAATTTCCTCCCTATTCATCACAAATTGTATAAAGTATACCAAATTGTAAATACATTGTATATTGATTTTTTGCTACTACATTACAGATAATTTTTAGATATTCACTTTCAAATTTAGATGAATTAATAAAACGTACTAAACTTTTATTTTCCTTACATAATTCATTAATTTTTAAATAATTTCCATCAAAGTAATAACAATTAATTTTTGAACAAAAATCTAATAATTTCTTATAATTAGATGGATATTTTTCTTTAAATGAATTTATGTATTTATTATAATATTTTGAATAAAAAGTATCAAATGAATACTCTTCAAACTGTTCAATATTAACATTAATTTTTAAAGAACTATAAGAAAAACCATTTGTATATCTTGTTAAAACACCATACCGATTACCATAATCAAGTGGCGAACTATTACATATATCATAAATTACTTTCTCATCAATAGTTTCTTCTTTAATACTTTGAATGTGCATATGACCTGAAAAATTAATTTGAACATCATAATTAACAAATAATTCTTTTAAAGTTTCTGCATTAGATAATGTATATAAATTTTTGAATTTTTCATGATGTGTTATTAAATTGTGATGCATAAAAGAAATTACTTTTTTACCTTGTTCTTGAGCCATTTTTAAATTTGATTCTATCCACGCTAATGTATCATCGTATAAATATCCACCTATGATATTCATACCATTTTCTTCATTATATCGAGATAACGTAGAATCAATAAATAAACCATATGTTTCATTATCTAATCTATAAAAATAACTCAATGTATTTTCATCATAATTCAAAGCATCACTATATCCATATTGTTTATACATTTCTTTAAATTGATTTTCGTTAATATAAGAAGTCTCTTTCTTTTCATCATTTACATAACTGGACGCATTTAAATTATATATATCATGATTTCCTGGAATAACTAAAACTTTTGTGTCTTCATTTACTAAATTTAGTAAAGACACTACTTCTTGATGTGATTCAAGTTCTCCATTAAAAGTTAAATCGCCAGTAATTATAAAATAAGAAGGTTTATCCATATTAACTTGATTAATAAGTGTAGTTATTATTTCATAATCATATTCTTGAACTCTTCCATCAGTGATCAAGTTATCTTTACTATATTTAACCGTATTATCAACTAAAGATGATGCTAATAAATGTATATCTGAAGTAACAAACATTGTATTTTCTATTTCACCTAAATATGGAGTAATTTCTTCTTCTAATGGTGTATTGGAACATGAGCATAATAAAAAAGATAATAATAAATAATATAAACTTTTTTTCATCACATCATCTCCAAAATAAAGACTATCTTATAAAATAAGTATAGCCAAATAGAAATTAAAACTAAAGACTTTTCAAATAGGAAAAAAAAGAAGAAGTGTTTATTCTTCTTCAATTTCTAAATTAACATTCTCATTAGCTTTCATTATTTTTATAATCGAATCAATAACTTCTTTAGTAACCTCAATATTTCGAATTTCCTTCTTTGATAGCACTCTATCAATAATTTCTAAAGAGATATCAGGATTTGTTGACTCTTTGAAAGATAAACTTTCTTCATAAATATAATCAACCAAAGACTCATTGATTTTATTTTCACTAAAGTTCAATAAAATTTTCATGATTACTTCTTTAGATAATGATTCAACATATATCGGACACAATCTTCTTTTAAAGGCTTTATCTTTGCAAATTGCTTTTTTATATTCAACAGGAGTAGTTGCACCAATGACGATTAAATTCGGTGTAGTTAAATATGGTTTAAGCATATCTTGTATTGATACTGATTGACATGCTTCGTTTACACTTAACCCACCCATAATACAATGGATTTCATCGATAAATAAAATGATTTTTGCCTCGTTTTTCTCATTGTATCTTAAAATTTTACTAATTGTTCTTTCTACTTTTTCCTCTAACATTCCACGTAGTGCTGTATTACTTACAACATTAGCAATACGCCATTCTAAAAAGACATATTTATCGCTTAGTCTTTTTGTAAGTTCTTGGATAATCTTGGTCTTACCGCAACCCGCATTACCAATTAAGATTGTGTTTTTCATTCTTTTTTTGTGAAAAGATTCTTCTAATATATCTAGAGTGTCTTCTCTTCCAACAAATTTAATTCCATCACCATTTGTATCAATCTTATGGATTGATGGATCTAGTAATATTTCTCTTAATTCCCTATTTCTTTTCTTAATAATTTCAGGAGTCATATCTTTATATAAAACTTCACCTGTATTTTCATCAATTATATCAAATGGTGTATAAGCACGACCACGACTAACTGTTAAAATAAGATTCTTAAATTGAACAAGAAAAGTCTCATCCTCATTTGTAGAAATCACTTTAGTCTTTTTGTATACATATGCGACTCTATCTTTCTTATCTGCACTTAACTTTCTATCTAATTCATTGAAATTATCTAATGCGCCTTGTAAAATATCATATTCCATAACTAATCACTCCTTTTTAACATTTAAATATCTTCTATAATCTTTTATAACGATTATTAAAAATTATCCAAAATAATATAAAGAATAATGGTATAAACCAATAAGGGTATTCTTGTCCACTAAAAAAACTCCAAATAAAACAAATAGTAAAGCTCCATATAAAATAAATTAATAAACACAATACTTTGTTCAACTTTTTTAAAAATTCTAAAAGTTTCATATGAATTTCCTTTCTTCTTTTTACTTATATAGCATTGGATATAGAAAACACACTAAAAAGATAACAATAAAAATAGATAATCCAAATCCGAAAAAAGATCCTTTTATTCCTCTTTCATCATTAAAGATTGATTTAGAAATTAGTATTCCAATTGGACCTAATTATACTCCAAGTAAGCAACCGATCGTTAAATAGAAATTTCCATTATTATAATCATAATCGTATGCATGTTCTTCATTACTCGGTACCACTTTATTGCTTACAACAAAAGATTTGGTTTTTTCATAACACTTCATACAAATTGGTTTTAATTTTCGTTTACCATCGATTATATAACTTCGTGTCATATGTTTTTCATTATTGAATATTCTTCGTTTGCACTTAAAACATCTTTTTACAGCTTTTTCATCTATTGTGTTTTTTTGGTCTATGACTATTTCTTTGTTTTTACTATTCATAATATTGAGCTCCTTTTCAATCAATATTTATAACTTTATTCATATCTACCAATTTTCTTTGCTTCTTCGATAAAACTTTCATCAACTTCTTCTCCTAATGCTTCAATCGCAAAACGATAATCAAAACCGCTAAATACGCCCTCCTCCCATAAGTTGTAAAGTTCTAATCTTATTGATTCTTTACTAAGACCTTTTTCCATAAGGAACATAAGGTATTGTCTTGTATAAAAGAAACCTACTTTAGGAAGATCTGTAATCTTGAAATTCTTAAAGAACTTTTCTTTTTCTAATAAGCGTTCTTTAAATAAGATTTCTTTAATATCTTTAAATCCATACATTCTATATAGATCGCATAGTTCACTTAAAGTGATTTTTCTATCCTCAAATAGAGAATGTAGTTCACTCATAACATCCTTAAGTTTTTTAAAAGCTAAGTTTTCTTTAATTTCTTTAATTGTTGGTCTACTTGTCATAATTATCTACCTCCTGAAAATTATTGAAAGAAAGGGTGGTGGGTGAAATATCAACGGCTAACGACTAAGGAGAAAGGATTTTTAAATCTTCACCCACCAGTGAAATGAATTGATTATGTACATGTGATTCCTTCAAATCACACTCGCATTTTACAAAAAAAAGAAACATAAAAAAAGAGGTAGCAACGATACTACCTTTGAATAAGTTTAACTTTTATTTTATATAATTACATACTACGTATGTATTATATAAGTCATTCTTCATTTATTCTATTTTTTAGTAATTTATATAGCACTTGATACCCAGTTTTATCATAAGGATTACCATCTTCTCCCCATTTTTCAATTAGCATTTTTATTATGCCTTTATCGATTAAACGTAAATATTCTTTTGTAACCTTGGAAAGTGATTCGTTATAATATATTTTTTCTCCTCTTTCAAAGAATTCTTTAGGTGCAATATTCAAACAGACTTTTAAAGTATTCACTTTTAAATATCCATAATTAGGTTCTGAACACTCGATTAACCATAGCATGTATTCTAAATCAATACGGAAGAGAGCATAATCTTGCAAAGCATAAATATAACCTAAACGAGTAAGTGCTTCTATCAAACTTTGTGAAGAAGCAAAATTTTCAGAAAAAGAACTGAATAATAAATCACGAAGGTTAGAGTTTGGGTGTTCTAAAATATAAGGAGTAGGATTTTCAATAATTCCAATTTCAATAAGATATTTCACTTTAAGCATATGAATAGATGCCATTGTTAAACGAGAGTCAGAAACAGCTCTTAAATAGTCAACTAAAGAAATAGTTTTGTCCATACTCTTTGTAGTATTTACACATAAAGCATAATATTCTTCTTTATTAAATTCTTTTCGATCTACTTGTATATCATATTGAAAAGGATATCCATATTCTAATAATGCATCATTTAAGTCATGCATGAAATCTGGATTGTAATTTTTTAGTTTTACAATCTCAATAGTACGTTTTAATATCTCTCCCGTTGATAATTTTTCTTGTTCATATAGATCTAATAAGGTAACACATTCATTATAATAACTCATTCTATTTTTTCTCCTAATAAATATTGATATAAAGCTTTGTAACCGTTAGGTTGAAAATTATCGTATGTTTCTTGATTGTCTGAAACGAAAATATCAATTCTATTTAATAAGTTGCTATCTTTTGTATTCTTTTTAAAAGTATTAACTAAGCGATTTTGATGTAGTCTATCTTGATAATAATCAATATCTCTAAGATGAGTTTCATCAAGAATACCAAAAACAACTTTTAATGTATTTGCTTCTTTATCAGTTAAAGTATTTAAAATACATTCTAGAAGTAAGCAAAATTTATAAAAAGGTTCGTTTAAATCGCATTCAAAAAGATCGTCTCTATTGATTCTATTCACTATTAGTTCTCTCATTTCTTTAATTCCTTCTATTGAATTTTTATCACTAAATAAAGAAATCAATAATGAATATAAATCCGTTATTTCATGAGCTTGAGCGTAATTTTTTAAAGAATCAAACCTTAACAAATTTGTTTTATCTAATTTAACATATTGCATGCCTAAGAAAATTGTATTAATTCCACCATCATATTGTGAGAAAGCAAATACATAATCAATTAATTTTCTAGTTAATTCTTTATTGGTTTTAGCATGCATTGCTAAATCATAAAAATAATTTTTATTAAAAATTTCAAAATAGTCATATGTTGGTTCAGTTACATCAAATCCAATCATCAATTTGGTATGGTTAAAATATAATTTCTTTTGTCCTCTTGATAAAGAGTAAAAAGATTCTGGAAGAATATAATTATCTTCTTTTAATATTTCTGCTAATTCTTCTTCGCTTATTTGATTGTCCATAAAATAATTAAAAGCACCTTCGGTATATAGAGTTGTATTATCATGCCTCAAGTTTTCTATTATTTCATTCATTTTCTTTTTATTCATTGTGTCACCCACTTCTTGCCTTTAATGTACAAAAAAAATAGTTTTAAAGCAATAGATGTAAACTATGTAAATATCATAATGGAATTGTCGGAAATCATCGGTAGAAAATGTAGGTTTCT
>JBJEDT010000051.1:0-59255 GCA_051872335.1 Bacilli bacterium
AGGACTCTTTTATTTTCCTAAATTTAGTCTCACATCATTTGAATTAGTACAAATTTGAAAATTGTAAAAAAAAATAATTACTATAGATTAAATTATGCTATAATTTTAACCGGTGAATAATTATGGAAAAATTACTTATTAGTAGTTGCTTACTAGGCAACAATTGCCGTTATGACGGAAAAAATAACAAAATTAAAAAATTAAACGAATTAAAAAAATATTACGAACTTGTACCAGTTTGTCCTGAAGTTGATGGAGGTTTACCAACTCCTCGTATTCCAAGTGAAATCAGTAATGATAAAGTCATCAACAAAGAATATGAAGATAATACTAGTTATTTTAAAAAAGGTGCTGAAATTGCTTTATCTATTTGTAAAGAACAGAATATTACAAAAGCTTTATTAAAATCAAATAGTCCAAGTTGTGGTTCAAATAAAATTTATGATGGTACATTTACTTCTACTTTAATTGATGGTGATGGAGTAACTGCAAAACTTCTTAAAGAAAATCAAATTAAGGTATTTACAGAGAATGATATTGATGAGTTATTACCAAAAAAGAAAGATACTGATAACACTAATAATAAAAAATTATCTACTCATCAACTAATTAAAAAAATGTGCCTTGTTGCTTTATTTGCAGCTATTACATTTATCATTACATTTTTCTTACAAATACCTATCTCTAATGGTGCTGGATATTTGAATTTATCAGATGCAATTATTTTATTAGCAGCGTGTATCATTGATCCTGTTTCAGGAGCAATAGTTGGTGCAATTGGAGCTGGATTAGCTGATTTATTTTCTGGTTATGGAATGTATGTTCCATTTACTATTGTAATTAAAGCTCTTGAAGCCTTAATTGCAGGATATGGCTTTAAGAAACTAAAACAACCATTCTTCAAATATCTATTTATTTTTGTTGGTGCTTTATGTAATCCTATTTTTTACACTATTCCAGATGGTATCTTCTTTGAATTAAGTGGATTACTCTCAGGCCTTCCAATGAATACATTACAAGCTTGTATTAATAGTATTATTTCAATAGCTCTTGTTATACTAGTTAGTAAACTTAATATAATAGAAAAAATCAGTCATTAGACTGATTTTTTTCTTCAACTAAAAAGTCTTCACCTTTTATAACTTCGTGCTTTGCAAGATTTATAAAATCATGTTGACGAGCAATCTCACTTACAACAATTGCAACGCAATTTGATAAATTCATACTACGAGCATTTGCTATCATCGGTATACGTAAACATCTATCTAGATGATCACGCAAAATATCATGATCTATACCTGTTGATTCTCGACCAAACATTACATAAACTTCTTCATTTGTATAATCTTTATATTGGACATCACTATAAGTTTTTTTAGCATATCTAGTTATATAATAAATCTCTTTATCATGAAACTTTTCATAAAATTCTTCATAATTGTGATAATAATTTAAATCTAAAGAATCAATATAATCCATTCCTGCTCTTCTTAAAGATTTATCATCTATAGAAAATGGTAAAGGCCCAATAATATGTAAACGTGCATTCATTGAAACACAAGTACGCATGATGTTTCCAGTATTTTGAGGAATTTCTGGGTGATATAAAATAACATTAATCATAATAAATAGTTTGAAAAATAGTATTCTCCTTTTCCTAATTTAGTATATAATAAAATTTAGTAAGGAGGAATAAAAATGGCTAATTTTAAAAAAATATTTGAAAAATTATCTAATGAAAAATTATATTCTATTACTCCAATAGAAAAAGGTCTTTCAAATGAAAATTATTTAGTTAATGATCGTTATGTCCTCCGTATTAAAAATAATATTGGTAAAAATTTTTACAGCCCTAAAACTGAATTTCAAGCAATGAAAGATATTAAAAGTTTACATCTTGATATTTATTGTACAAACCATGATAAAAAAGGTAATAAAATTACTATCTATGAACCATTAATAAAACAATTCAATCCTAAAAAGTACACATATAAACAAATTGAAAAAATTGCTGAAGCAATAAGAGCTTTGCATCATATAAAAACAAAAGTTACTCAAAAATTCGATTACTTTAAAAGACTACGTTATTATAAATTTATGTCAAGAACTCGTCTTGATAAACAATTAGAAAAAGAACTTATTCAAAAAGCTCATACTTATCTTGACTATTCTACAACTTGCCTATGTCATAATGACTTAGTCCCAGGAAATATTTTATTCATAGAAAATGAATTAAGAATTATAGACTATGAATTTGCTAGCTTAAATGATCCATTTTTCGATTTAGCATCTTTTTTAAGTGAAAATGATATTACTGATTTAAAAACAATAGAACTATTCTTGAAAACATATTTTTATGGATATTATAAACCTTATTTATTAACAAAAATTAAAGACTATTTTATTCTTTTGGATTATCTCTGGTACTATTGGGCTATGATGATGTATCGCAAAATAGGTAAAGATATATATTTAGAAATTGCCGAGACAAAAAAAGAAAGATTGCTAAATGGCTTTGAATTTAAATAATTATAAATTACAGTCACCATTGTTTTCTGCTTCATAGAAACAATGGTTTTTATATTTTCCTGTATAATCTCCCCAGAAATAACTTTTACATTTGTTATTTTTTCCTGGTGCATAAAAATATAAAGCTTTATATGCTGGCTCAGCTCTCCAGAAAGTTATACAATCTTTGGCAATTTTTTTAAGTTGCTCATTTGGTCGACCATTAAATAGAGAAGATGTTGTGCCTTCAAAAGCATTTTTTTGAAATACAACTTCATTAATGGTTTTCTTATTTTTAAATGGTTTACATGTTGCAACAACTCTATTGACTACAACATTTCCTACAAGTTTCATTCCAAAAACACCTTCACCTACTGCCTCTGCTCGCATAATACGAGCAAGTAGTTCGATGTCTTTGCTATTATAAGGAATTCTTGACATACAATGCCCCTTATAAAATATATGAAAAAAATAAAAAAAGAGACTAATTAAAGTCTCTTTAAGGATTAATACAAGTAAACAGGTTTGTGTTTTTTACCTAATAAAACTGTAACAATATCAATTATCCAGCCAATTCCAAAGAATCCACCAGTAATTAGATAAAGAATACCACCTAATACATGACCTCTAATAATACGTATAATACCGTACCAAATCCAGCCAATCCAACCAATAATCCAGTGTACAATCCATGGTAAACCAAAATCTTTCATTATATTTCTCCTCCTTGTTAGTAATATTTTATCATTAAAACAAGATAAGTAAAAGATAAAAGCAATTAAATTGATAAATTTTTACTCATTTTTAGCAAAATTTTATTTGTCTATATAAATTAAACGCTTATTCTTTATAAAATGTTGTTCCATTATCATCTGTATACCAATAGTTTCCAATATCATCTTTGTAACGTTCATGACCATTATAATAAGAATCATAAACTAATTCCCTTTCAGAACCGTCTTCAATAACTCTATATACATAATGTGTTGTAGGAACTATCATAAATTTTAAACTTCCAAGTGCTAATAATGAAACTAAACCAATAATAACTCCAATAAAAACTATAATAGAAATGAAAGATGTAAAATAACATAATAATGTAAAGAAAACAGTAAATAAAGTATAGTACAAAGTTTTATTTTTATCTCTTAATAAGAGTATAGCTTTAAGAAGTAAAATAAACACTCTAGCAATTAATTTCATAAATTGTTTTAAATATGCAACAATCACTGTTAAGAATTGCGAATTGCTTGGTTCATCAGATGCACTTTTTTGAACTTTACTTAATGCTCTATCAAGTTTTTCATAATCTATTTTGAGGAATGTTAATAAATAAATTAATAATAAGCCAACATGTGATACACAAATTGTTAATATTTGCTCCCAACTAGAGTTGTCAAAGGTATTAATGGTTTCAGAATAACCTAAACTATTATATAAAATTAAGAATAAAGCAACCATTCCCAAAGATAATATTAAACTTATAATAAATATTAGTACTCGGAATTTATTTTTAATATTATACATTCGATTAAATGCAAAGAAATATCCAATGGTTGGAATAAAAGAAAAGAATATTATACCAAGCGACATAGATAGTGCTTTACCTGCTTCTAAACTTTCACCATTATATGCAACCTTATTTAGAGGATTGCACAATACATTTGTAACTCCTAGAATACCTACAACAATTAATGCTAGATATAAAATACAAATAGCAATAGTTGAAGAAATATAATTTCTTTTAGTAATATTTTCATCTACATCATTTACTTCTATTTTATCAGCAGTACAAACCGTATCACTTGATTCAATATTTTCAAGAGCATCCCAATGCTCATTATAGTAATCAAATACTTTTGCTGCTAATTCCTCATCTAATACAACTTTTAAAATATGTTCACCGATTTCTTCATCTTCTTCAAGAGAAAATACAATTGCTTCATTTTCATTAACACCTTCTATCTCCTCTAAAGGTTTTAAAATACAATATAGTTTACCATTAATTGGACAAGTAAATACTTGTTTCATATTTATTAAATCTCCATTTTGAGATCTAACAGGTATATCTTCCGTATTATTTTTGTCCAATAACATTTGTAACATTTTACTATCATGATTATACTTTAAATTATTTTCATTAGAGGTATTACCGCTTTCTTGAATAACAGCATCTTTTTCTTTATCTTTATTTTCTTTAAAATTTTTATAATCAATAGCAGCACCTATAACTCCAAATAATCCAAAATATCCAGTAAATAATAATGACGTAATAATTATTGAAATATATTTGTAAGCAGTTTCTTTTCCTTTAAAATAATAAATAAAATAGCAAAGTCCTAAAATTATATAATAAATACCAAAATATTTAAACATAACTACATCATTATATTCATCATTTAAAAAGAAACCTAATGCTATAAATACAATTCCAAATAAAATAAAAATTATAAATTGTGAAATGCATAAATTACGTCCATTCTTTTTTTTCATCTAAAATCCTCACTCCCTTAAAATTAACAAATAAATTTAAATTTATAAATTACATACTACACTTTTTTCATTAGCACCTCACTTCAATTAAATTATCCAAAATTATTCACTTTCATAAAGTGAAAAAATTAAAATATTGTCTACTAAAATTGTACTTTAGTATTTTTATCTTGTCAATTATAAATTGTATATTAGTACATACAATATTGACAAGGAGGTATTAAATGATAAGCGATAAAATTAAAAAATTACGTAAAGATTTTAATATAAGTCAGGTTGAATTAGCTAACGCTTTAGGAGTAACAAAGCAATGTGTTTCAAACTGGGAAAATGATAATATATTACCATCTATTTTTATGCTAATAAAAATTGCAAAATATTTTAATGTCAGTACTGATTATCTTCTTGATATTGATAATTCAAAGACTTTAAATGTTTCTGGACTATCCGATACTGAAATAGCTCATCTAAAAATGATTATTCAAGATTTAAAAAATAAACAAAAATAAAAACGAGTTTTGATTGTACTAATCATACACTCGTTTTTTTATCAATTAAATATTAATTTAAATATAAATTATTTATTTTTTGCTTTAGCAAATATATCAAGTCCTGCATCTGTTAAAGGATGGCAAAACATTTTCTTTAATACTGCAAATGGAATAGTAGCAATATCTGCTCCTGCTAAAGAAGCTTGTTCAACATGAGCTAAATTACGAACAGATGCTGCAATTACTTGGCTTTCATAACCATAGTTATTGATCATAACCATAATTCTTTCAATTAAATCTGCTCCACTTTCACCAAAATCATCAACACGACCCATAAATGGTGAAATATAAGTTGCACCAGCTTCACATGCCATAAGTGCTTGAGGTACAGAGAAAACTAAAGTTACATTAGTTTTAATTCCTAAACTTGTCAATTCACTACAAGCCTTAATACCATCAGGTGTCATTGGTAATTTAATAACAATATTTTTATGAATTTTAACTAATTCTTTAGCTTGAGCAACCATTACTTCGCTTGTAGATTCATCTACTTCAGCACTAATTGGTCCATCTACTAATTCTGTAATTTCTTTAATAACATCTTCTAATTTACGTCCTTCTTTTGCTATTAAAGAAGGGTTAGTTGTAACTCCAGATATTACTCCCCATTTGCTAGCTTCACGAATATCATCAATGTTAGCTGTATCAATAAATAATTTCATTAATTTTTCCTCCTATTTTTTACTTTCAAATTTTTCTTGATATGAGTCAATTGCTTTTTTTATAATTTTTACTGCCTCATTTTTTCCTAAACAAGACATAACTTGAGTATTCTTTCCTTCAAGTGTTTTATAAACATTAAAGAAATGTTCAATTTCATCAAATATATGTACAGGTAATTCCGAAATATCTTTATAACTATTATAGATTGGATCATGTTGACATATAGCAATAATCTTATCGTCAACTGCACCATTATCAATCATATGTATGACACCAATTGGATAACACCTTACTAATGCTAAAGGGACAATTGGTTCAGAACAAATTACTAGAACATCTAACGGGTCATTATCATCGGCATAAGTTTTCGGAATAAAGCCGTAATTATGTGGATAATGAGTTGAGGTATACAAAATACGATCTAATATTAAAGAGCCTGTTTCTTTATCTAATTCATATTTGTTTTTACTACCTTTAGAAATCTCAATACAAACAACAAAATCTTCAGTCTTTACTCGTTCTTTTGAAATATCATGCCAAATATTCATAAATGCACCTCCTTTGCGTTATCATTATAACACAAATTTATCTATCTGCATTGATAAGTATTTATTTATTGAAACTTTATTAAAAATTATTTAATATTAATTAACGGAGGACGATATGAACTATAAATTTTTTCCATTATTAATAACATCATTATTATTAACTAGTTGTAGTCCTAAAAATAAAGTAACTGTAAATGTAATTAAAGATGAAAGTATTATATATGATGAAAATAAACAAGATTACAAAGATTATACTATTTCTTTAACTTTAGAAAGTTTAAATGAAAAATTAAATAATAAAGATGATTTTGTTTTAATTTTTTACGGTTCAAATTGTCAAGCTTGTAAATCTATAAAACCGTACATTATAAATTATATAACTTCATCACAATACGTTTTTTATTCGCTTGAATATGATTATTCTTTAAGTGATGAATATTATGAAGAAGTTTTAAATTCTATGTACGAATTCCCTTCTATTGCATTTCCACGAGTATACTTCACAAGTAATGGCGAATGTTTCTATGTTAAAAATGGCTTCAATAATGAAGAACATTCAAATCGAAATATTAAAAAATTATTTGACTATTATATCAACTAAATATAAAAGCACCTATCGTTTGATAGGTGCTATTCTTATTTAAGCTACTTGACTTGCTTTGGGTTTTCTTTTGGTTGAACAAGTCTTTTTAGTTGTAGATTTTTTTGCAGGTACATTTACTTTTTTTGTAGCTGTTTTTTTCTTTAATTGAGGTTGATCTTCTTTTACTTCTTCAACTAAAGAAATTCTCCAACATCTTCTTTGTTTATGTTGAACATGTTCAAACCCTTTCCATTGAGATTGGATTTTTTCATTAATATCTAGTTCAGGACCAGTTTCTGCATACTTAATTCCATGTTTAATACATGCCTTAATACCTTCATTTAAAATGATAGCATTAACTCCTTGTGACATATATTCTGGACGAACACCAATTGAATATAAATCAACAGTATCATTTTTCTTTAAGTCATGCAAAACTGCACTAATACCTGGTAATGATAATTTACCACCACATTTTTTCATAGCTCTAGATAATGAAGGAGCAAAGAAACCATATCCAATTAAATCACCATCTTTTGATTCAACAGCGAATAAGTAATCAGTATTTAATACTAATTTGAAATTATCAACAAATTCATCCATTTGGCGAGGACTTAATTCAGTATATCCTAATAAATAAGCATATACTTCATTCATAATATTTAAACCTTTGTGAATGTAAGGATATATTTCTTTTTTAGTTTTAAAATATTTTAT
Source organism: Bacilli bacterium (assembly GCA_051872335.1). GTDB lineage: Bacteria > Bacillota_I > Bacilli_A > RFN20 > CAG-826 > SUG2458. The sequence goes on from JBJEDT010000051.1 coordinate 8,064, forward strand.
TTGATAACCGAATCTTTTTAATGACATGTTTGCAATACGATCAACACGTTCATCAATTTTTTCAGGAATTTTAATACGATATTCAACCCAGTCATTTTCTTTTTCAAATCCCATTTTTTCCATATGTTCGACATAATATGGGAAATTCCACAATGTAATATACATAGATGTTTCTTCAAAACCACGGATTAACATACCTTCTTTATCCATATCTGAGAAACCAATAGGGCCAATCATTTCAACACAATTTTTTTCTTTTGCCCATTTTTTGACTTCATTTACTAATCCTGAAGAAACTTCATAATTATCAATAAAATCAAAACGAGTAATACGCATTATTTCTTTGTTTACTTTAGTATTATACTTATGATTTAAAATTGCACCAATTCTTCCTACTATTTCTTTTCCTTCAAAAGCTAACCAATATCTTGCCTCGCACCATTCAAAGGCACCATTTTTTTTAGGTGTTAACATTGCGTATTCATCAATATCTAGAGTAGGAACATATTGATTGACACCTTTAAACAATTTGTGAGGAAAACGAATGAATTTATACATCATTTTCTTATCACTCATCTGAATTTCTCTAATTTCTATCATAAAAACTTCCTTCTTTGTTACCAAAATTTTAACATAATATATTTTTTTAGTAAACTAGTTTTTAAAACGAGAAAAAAAGGCTTTAACAGCCTTTTATTTAATTCTAGTATAAACTTGACTTCGAACTAATGCTCTATTAAGGGCAGCTTTAGCTCTTTTAATATCAATATCTTGATCATGACTTTCTAATCTTTGTCGTGCTCTTTCTTCAGCTTTTTTAGCACGCTCGATATCAATATCTTCCTTATATTCAATAGCATTTACAAGAAGTAATGTTTCATCTTCTTTAACATTGAGTACGCCTCCATGAACAGCCATTTCTTTAACGTTTTTCCCTTGCCTAAAATTCATCGGTGCTGTTTCAACCATACTAACAAGAGGCATATGTTTTGGTAAAATTCCTGTGTATCCTTTAGTAAGTTTTATATTTAAGATATCTACTTCTCCTTCAAAGAAAACTTTTTCAGGAGTTACAATCTTTAATTTAAATCCCATTTATAATGTTTTAGCCTTTTTTTCAGCTTCTTCTACAGTACCTACATAAAGGAATGCTTGCTCAGGAAGATGGTCATATTTACCTTCAAGAATTAATTTGAAACTATGAATAGTTTCTTTTAGAGGAACAGAAATACCTTTAAAACCATTAAATTGCTCAGCAACATGGAATGGTTGGGATAAGAAATTACGAATACGTCTTGCTCTATTAACAATAACTTTATCTTCTTCTGATAATTCATCCATACCTAAAATAGCAATAATATCTTGTAAGTCTTTATATCTTTGTAAAATTTCTTGAACTCCTCTAGCTACTTCATAATGCTCTTTTCCTACAATATTTGGATCTAATATTTGCGAAGAAGAATCTAAAGGGTCAACTGCTGGATATATACCTAAAGCAGCAGTACTACGATCTAAAACTGTTTTAGCATCAAGATGTGAGAAAGTTGTCGCAGGTGCTGGGTCGGTTAAGTCATCAGCTGGAACATAAATAGCTTGAACTGATGTAATAGAGCCATCTTTGGTTGAAGTAATTCTTTCTTGAAGTTGCCCCATTTCAGTAGCTAAAGTAGGTTGATAACCAACTGCAGAAGGCATACGTCCAAGAAGAGCAGAAACTTCTGAACCAGCTTGAGTAAATCTGAAAATATTGTCAATAAATAATAATACATCTTGGTGTTCAGTATCACGGAAATGCTCAGCCATAGTAAGACCTGTTAGACCAACTCTCATACGAGCTCCTGGTGGTTCATTCATTTGTCCAAAGACAAGAGCTGTTTTTGATAAAACACCAGATTCTTTCATTTCATGATATAAATCATTACCTTCACGTGTTCTTTCACCTACACCAGCAAAAACAGAAATACCACCTTTTTCGGTAGCTATGTTATTAATCAATTCTTGAATCAAAACTGTTTTACCAACGCCAGCTCCACCAAATAATCCGATTTTTCCACCTTTAACATAAGGACATAATAAGTCAATTACTTTAATGCCTGTTTCCAAAATTTCTCTAGAAGTTTTTTGTTCTTCATATGAAGGTGGATTTCTATGAATAGGCATATGTTTAACTTTATCAAATGATTCTTTAGATGATAAATTATCAATAGGTTCACCTAAAACATTGAACATTCTTCCTAAAGTTTCTTTGCCAACTGGAACAGATATAGGTCCAAAAGTGTTTCTTGCTTGCATTCCTCTTACAAGACCTTCAGTTGGTCCCATTGCAATACATCTAACAACATCATCACCAATATGTTGAGCAACTTCAACAGTCAAAGAAGTTCCATCTTCTCTTTTTATTTCTAGTGCAGTTAATAAATTTGGTAAATGTAATTCTTTAAAACGAACATCAACAACTGGTCCTATAATTTGAATTACCTCACCATATTCTAATTCATTGTTTTTTAACATGCTTGTCGTCCTCCTTACTTATTTAGTGAGCCACCTACTACTTCAGTAATTTCCTGAGTAATAGCTGCTTGACGTTCCTTATTGTATAAAATCTGTAATTTATCAATAATTTCTTGAGAATTATCGGTTGCTGTTTCCATAGCAGTTCTTCTTGATGCTTGTTCAGAAACTACCGATTCAATTAATTTTCCATACATTACACTTTTTACATACATTGGTAAAAGTGCATCTATAATATCTAATGGAGTTGGCTCCATTATAGTATATTTCTTAGTTATTTTTTGTTTTTTCATATCTACAGGCAATAACTGCAATGCTTCTGGAGTGAAAGTTAAAGAATTAACATATTTTGTATAAATCAATTTAATACAGCCAATTTCACCTTTTGAATACATAGCAATGATTTCATTACAAAGTAAATCAATATCTTGATAATTAATATGCGATAATATATCAACAAATCTATCATCTATATTATTCAATAAATTATTGTAATGAGTATAACCTTTTGTACCAATCATAATCACTTTATCATCTTGACCAACCAAAGAATCAACAACTTTAAATATTTCATAATTATAACCAGCACACAAACCTAGATTCGATGTTACGACAATAAATAATGTCTTGTTCGATTTATTTCCTTTAACAAAAACTGAATCACAGTCTTCAACTGAAGAAAATACATCACTTGCAATATCAATCATTGAAGCTGTATAAGACATATTTTCTTGCATCTTATCTTTTAAGGCTTTTAGTTTAGCAGTTGCGACAAGTTCCATCGCTTTTGTTATTTTTTTTGTTGAACTTACCGACTGAATACGACGTTTAGTTGCTTGAAGTCCAAGTGACATCCCTTGTCACCTCCTTTAATTTATTTTTTAAGAGAATTTTCAAATGATGTTATAAATTTGCTAATTACTTTTTTCATTTTCTCCTCTAGTTTTAAAGAAATTACTTTTTCATTAGCTAAAGTTTCTAATATATCAGGATATTTCTTTTGAATATGAGAATATAATTCATCTAAGCAAGGTCTAATATTCGAAATTCCTATATTTTCTAAATATCTATTTTTAGCAGTAAATAATTCTATAATTTGTTGGTTAACATCTTTATTTACATATTGAGGTTGTCTTAAAACTTCCATCAAAACTTCACCGTGATTTAATATATTTTTTGTATTTTGATCTAAATCACTTCCAAATTGAGAGAATGATTGTAATTCACGGAAGTTTGCTAATTCAATTTTTAATGAGCCAGCAACTTGTTTCATAGCTTTGATTTGTGCACTACTACCGACACGAGAAACTGATAAGCCAGAATCAACAGCAGGTCTTTGTCCAGAATTAAATAGCTCACTCATTAAGAAAATTTGTCCATCAGTAATTGAAATAACATTTGTAGGAATATATGCAGAAATATCACCAGCTTGTGTTTCAATAATTGGTAAAGCAGTAATAGAACCACCACCATATTCCGGTGCTAATCTACAAGCACGTTCCAATAAACGAGAGTGTAAATAAAAGACATCACCAGGATAAGCTTCTCGACCAGGAGATCTTTTTAATAGTAAAGATAAAGTACGATAAGCAACTGCATGCTTACTTAAATCATCATAAACAATTAAGACATCCTTTCCTTGTTCCATCCACTCTTCACCAATAGTAACACCAGCATAAGGTGCAATATATTGTAATGGAGCAAGTTCACTAGCAGTAGCAGAAACAATAACTGTATATTCTAATGCTCCGTGAGTTCTTAAAGTTTCAACAATTTGAGCAACGGTAGAATTCTTTTGTCCAATAGCAACATAAATACATAAACAATCTTTACCTTTTTGGTTCATAATTGTATCAATTGCTATAGCAGTTTTACCAGTTTGTCTATCACCAATAATAAGTTCACGTTGACCTCTACCAATAGGAATCATTGAGTCAATAGATGTAATACCTGTTTGTAAAGGAACATTGACTGATTTTCTAGTCATAACACCAGGAGCTATTCTTTCAACAGGTCTAAATTTTGTTGATTTAATTTCACCCAAACCATCTATTGGTTGACCTAAAGCATTAACTACACGGCCAAGTAAAGCATCACCAACTGGAACCTCAACTACTCTACCAGTTCTTTTTACTGTATCTCCTTCTTTAATATTACGATCATTACCTAAAAGAACAGCACCAACATGATCTTCTTCAAGATTTAGGACCATACCATAAACATCACCAGGGAAAATTAATAATTCATTCAACATCGCTTTATCTAGACCATATACTAAAGCAATACCATCACCAACAGTAATAACAGTTCCGATATCATTGCTTTCCACGCGATGTTCGTAATTCTTGATTTGTTCTTTAATTAATGCACTAATTTCGTTTGTATTAATTTTCATACTAATGACCTCCTTTAGTTAATGAATGTTTGAGTGATTCAATACGATGTGTAATAGAACCATCAAATACCGTATCGTTAATAACGACTTTAACTCCACCTATTAAATTAGAATTAATTTCATTTTTTAATTCGACTTTTTTTCCTAGCTTCTTGGAAATAACTTCTTCAATTCTAGAAATTTGATTTTTATCTAGCTCAATAACTGAATAGATAATGCCTTCTAAAATATTTTGCTTATCGTTACATTTTGTATTAAAATCGCTTAATATTTCTAATAAACAATTTTCTCTATTGTTATCAAAAACAACATCAACAAAAGAAGTGAGCATCGGTAACTTAAATTTATTTACGACCTCATTTACTATTTGTTTTTTTTCATCTTTCTTAATAAAGTATGACGAAATAATCTGCATATATTTTGGATTTTCTTCTATACATTGCGAAAATACTTTACATGCTTCTTGATATTCTTTAATTTTATTTTCTTCTTCGGCAATAGAGAATAATGCACTACTATAACGACTTGCTAGGCTATCCATTATTTATCGACTTCCTTTATAAAATCTTCAATTAATTTAGAATTATCTTCTTCATTTATTTCACGACTTAAAATTGCTTTTGATGCATCAAGTGCAACATTCACAATTTCATTATGAATGTCATCCAAGGCTTTTTCCTTACTTTTTGCAATTTCATTATCAGCTTGAAGTTTTGAATTTTGAATTTCTAATTTTGTTTGAGCAATCATATCATCATGCTCACGAATAGCATCTTTTTTTGCTTCATTAATAATGTTACGTGCTTCTTTTTGACTTTTGACAATATTATCTTCTGCCTCTTGTTGAAGTTTAAAAGCAGTAGAATTTTTTTCCTCAGCTTCTTTAATATTTTTTTCAACATAAGAAGCACGTTCGTTCAATAATTTTTTAACTGGTTTGTATGCTAAAAACACACCAGCTAAAACTAGTACTCCAAAAGATAATAATTGAACGACTAATGGTTCCCATCCATTAGGAAAGAGTTTATTAATGAAATCTTGAGCATCTAGTCCAAGATCAAATAGTACAACCATTGCCGAAATATTTAATAAATTCGACATAGAAATTTACCTCTCTTATACTATAAAGCTACTAAGAATAACAATAATAATGAAATTAACAAAGCATAAATACCTGTTGTTTCAACTAAAGCACAAGAAATAATCATTGTACTTCTAATTGTACTTGAAGCCTCTGGATTACGGCCAATTGCTTCAATAGCTTTTGCTGTTGTTAAACCTTCACCAATAGCACAACCAGCACCACCTAAAACAGCAATAGCAGCACCCATAGCAGCCCATGCTTGGACTGTGAATTCATTAGCTACAGTATCAGCTAATACTCTTAAAACATTTTCTAACATTTTTTAACTCTCCTTTTTTTATTTTTTATTTCCAACTTCAGTTAATTCTGTAGAAAGTTCATCATCTTGAGGACCTTCTTGAGCAACTAACAACATAGTTAACATACAGAATACTGTAGTTTGAATAAACCCTGAAAATAGATCAAAATACGCATGGAATAAAGGCGTAATTAATGGTGGTAAAACTCCCATCCAACCAAATAAAGATTCCGATAACATTTCTAATACACTATAGAAAAGATTCATTAAGACCATACCAGCAACAGCATTACCTAATAAACGGAAAGACATAGATAAAAGTGGAGCCCACATAGATAATAAATTAATTGGTAAGAAAATTGGAAATGGAGAAATATATCTTTTAAAATATCCCCATTTTGCATATTTCATATTTGTAATATGTATCATTAAAAAAGTAATTAATGCTAAAGAAAAAGGTACCATATAATAGGTCATCGGCGAAGGAACACCAATTAGACCAATTAAAAAACAAGCCATTATATAAAAATATAGAACCATAATATATGGGGCTAATTTACTAAATCTTTTGCCCATATTATCTTCTACCATTCCATCAATTTTAGATACACATAGCTCTGCAATATTTAATAAACCTTTAGGCTTTTTTAATGGATCAGCCTTTCTAGCCATTAAAAATATTATGAAGAATAAGATAATTCCAATAATACAAACAATAATAGATGAATAAATTTCTCCTGGTAATCCTTTAACAGTTGATGAAGGAAGTGCAATACTACATGAAGTCAAACATAAAACACAAAAAATTAATGAAAAGATTTTATAAATTTTCTTCATTGCGATTAACCTCCTTTTTTGTTTTTAAAGATACAATTACCATAACGATTTTAACAATAAAATATCCTCCACAAGTGGTGAAAACATTAAAGATGTAATAACCAAAATGATAAGGTATTAAACATGCTAGTAGTCCAATTAAATAAAAGAGCCATCTTAATAAGTAATTAAAAATACCTCTTAAACGTGGATGCTTATATCTTAAAGTTGAATTAATTTGATAAATTAACATTTGATAAGACAATAAGCCTACTAATCCACCTAATAATATACCTAATGGTAAGTCCATATGCTCAAAAAAGAAAAAAGGTGATAGACAAATAAATAAACCGATTGTAACAAATAAGGAAACTAATTTAATAATGTTTTGTTCTTTTTTCAAATATTCCTTACTTAATATCTTTGCCATTTCAAACCTTCCTATCCTTAGCATCGGTATCATAATTTTACTACATTTTTTAAAGAAATACATAAGAAAAACGCATATTTCTACATTACAATGTATTTTGTCCAAATTTTATGCTTTTAACACAATTGCAATATAATTTTCGCGAAATTTTTCTTTTAAAGTAAAATTTTTTTCAAAATGCTCGCAAAAAAGTGGAAGCGCTTGCATTTTATGTCCTTTTTCTTTATTATAATAAAGCACGCAAGTATGCGCGTAAGGAGGTTGTTTAACATGGAATTTACAATAAAATTCGATGGAAAAGAGATTGTTTGTCCAAAAAAAGTAAGTTTATTATCTCTTATTGAAGAAAATCGTAAAGACATTATTTGTGCTCTTGTAAACAATAGAGTTCGTGAATTGAATTATGAAGTCTATTACGATGCTGAAATCAAATTTTTAACTGCAAAGGACCAACAAGCTATTCGTATCTATGAAACATCTCTACGTTATGTTATTGCTATGGCAATTGAAAGAGTTGCTCCTGGAATTCAATTCCGTTTCAGCTATAATATTTCACGTTCGATATTCATTGAAATTCTTGACAAGAACATTCGTGTTGATTCTGCTCTTGTAAAGAAAATTAAAGAGGAAATGGATAAAATTATTGACCAAGATCTCCCTCTAACTAGAAAAATTGTTTCTAACGAGGAAGCTCAAAAATTATTTGAAGAAAAAGGTTATGATGATAAAAATGCTATTCTTCAATATCGCCCAGAAAAAACTGTTCATTTATATGAATGTGATGGTTATTTAAACTATATGTATGGACATATGGTCCCTTCAACAGGTTATTTAACTAGCTATCGTATTCGTTTATATTCACCTGGTATTATTGTTCAATATCCTCGTAGTGAATGTAATGGAGAAATCCCTGATTTCAAGGATGCGCCTACATTTGGAAAAACATTGAAAGCATCACATAAGTGGGCAAAAGCAATTGGTGCTGATTCTATTGCTGGAATTAATAATTATATTAGAAACAATGATATAGTTGATTTTATTAACTTATGTGAAGCAAAACATGCTGATATGCTATGTGAACTTGGTAATATCATTGAAACAAATATTGATGATGTTAGATTAATTTGTATTGCAGGTCCTTCTAGTTCAGGTAAGACAACATTCGCAAATAGATTAAGAACAGAACTATTAGGTAGAGGTATAAAACCTATTCGTATCTCAATTGATGACTATTATTTACCTAGATCACAAGCACCAAAAGATGAAGATGGAAATCCTGATTTAGAAAGTATTTATGCATTAGATATTGAATTATTTAATCAAAATATGTCAGATTTAATTAACGGTGAAGTTGTTCAACTACCAAAATTCGACTTCCAATTAGGTAAACGAGTTGAAGGTCGTACACTTCAAGTTGGACCAAATGAACCAATTATTATTGAAGGAATTCATGCACTTAATGATACCCTAACACCATCTATTCCTCGTCACCAAAAATTTAAAATTTTTATTGCTCCACAAGCTCAAATTAACTTAGACAATCACAATCCAATTTCATTAACTGATTTAAGATTGTTAAGAAGACTTGTCAGAGATAAAAAATTTAGAAATGCACCTGCTGAATTAACATTTAGTATGTGGCCTTCAGTTAGAAAAGGTGAATTCACTTGGATTTATGACACACAAGAAGGAGCAGATTTTGTCTTCAATTCATTACTATCATATGAATTATGTGTTATGAAAAAATACGCTCTTCCATTACTTCAAGCAATTGACCGTGATTCAGAATATTATCCATTAGCAAATAGATTAATTAAATTCTTAAAATACTTTAGCGATATGGATGATAAATGGGTACCTTGTAATTCATTACTTCGTGAATTCATAGGTGATTCTTGTTATCAAGACGTATAAAAAATAAGATGTAGATTTTACTCTACATCTTTTTTATTTGAATCTTCTTCTTGCTCATCTTCAAATTTTTTATTTTCGATGTCAAGTATACGTTTAATTTCTGGTAAACGTAATTCTCTTGTAGATAAATAATTTTGTAATTCTTTATTATCTTTAATTAGTGGTAAATATAAAGTATGGAAGATTTGCTCAACATTCAAAAAGGATTTAAATAGTGCTACTAAAGTTGTATCAAAAAAGAAAATATTATTTGAATAAATTAATAAAGGCGATGAGTGTGCTATTTCACTGCTCATTTCATACCACATATTTTCTTTTTCTAATCCAGCAACATACTCAATACCATTTCTAAAATTTAATTTAACATTAGGATCATTTTCAATATCTTTAATTGCAAAAATCCATCCCACTTCAATATATCTTTTCATATCTTTGCTTTTTAACCCAAGATTTCGCATTTTTTCTTTTAATTCAACAAAGATTTTATCTTGCTCTTCTTTATTTTCAATAGTGTTCCTAAAAGCAAGATTATAAGTTATATGTCTTAAGTAAGATTGAACAGTCTCAGGGTGATTATACAAGATAATAATATTACATTCAGTTTCGTGAATCGTTCTCCATGTTGATAAAGCTTCAGTTTCATAACCATTTGAAAGAAGATCGACAACACAATGAACCATTGAGAAAAATTTATAAAACATATCATTCATCAATGTCTCAGGTAACGACTGACGATTTAAACTTCTTAATTTATGAAGAATAAAATTAGTATACAAATCAATACTACTTAAAGGAGGATAATACTTATTATTTACTTTTTCCATCCGGAAATAGAAATGTTCAAGTGTTAAATATTTATCAACAACTGTATTACATAGAGCAATAAATAAAGGTTGATTATTTAATAAATTATTCTTTTCCTCATCATTCATTTTTTCAATAACATAATCATACTCAGAAGTCACATATTTAAAAATAGCAAGTGGATTTAAAAATAACTCTTCATTTTGTTTTCTATTATCCAAAATAATTAATATGTTATGAATAGAATTTCTGTAAACTTTAAAAATAAATTCAAGATTACTATTTGGCTTTACTGGGCTTAATCTTAATAAAGTATTAAAAAAATCCAATGATATAAACTTATTTTCATCTATCATAATCTCTTTCCTCGTATTCCATTTCTTTTTCTTCAGCTATAGTTTTTAATTCAAGCTTTAACTCTTCATCAATATCCTTATATGCTATTATTTTTTTTGCTATAGGAGCAAAGAAAACACCATTAATTAAATTGGTTTTTTCCATTACAATAACATGCTCTCCTTCTTTTCCAACTAAAGAGAGTTTTAAATATTCAATTAAACTATCAAATGTTAAATTATTAATTTTTTCAAAATCTACTTCCCATGATTTTATATTATGTTTTCTAAAAAAATTTGGAAATAACATATTAAACATATTATTATCAATTAAATTAAAATCATACTCTACAAAAAAAGGAGCACTATCGTCCACTTTTTCATAAAGATTTAAATATGCAAAACGCTCATTTAAAATCTGTTCGATTTGATCACTATTATTAAGAACCTTAACTTCCTCATCACTGACTTTAAAATCTTCAAATAATAAAGTATCATCAAGCATTGATTCAATAAAAGGATAGTGTAATAATCCTTTACTATCTAGTTTAGTATTAATATGACCTTTTGCATAAAGAGGCTTCAAAAACATCCAATCTTTTTTTGCACTTAATGCTTTAAAAACTAATTCATCGTCTTCACCATACAAATTATTAAATATTTCTAAATCATTATTCATATCATCGCCTCTTTCTTTTTTATTTTATCATTATCTCATATTTTACGCTATATGCTATAATTTTTAGCACATTTTACAAAACTAAAAATAAAATAATAATGCGGAGATATTGATGAGAAATCTTCTAGAAGTTAGAAATATTAGTAAAACTTTTAAAACTGACAACACAGAGGTTGAAGTCTTGAAAGATATAAGTTTTCAATTAAAAGAAAATGAAATAATTGCTATTGTTGGACCATCTGGATGTGGTAAGTCAACAATTTTAAATTTAATATCTTCATTAGAAACTCAATCAAAAGGTAATATAAATGTTACTGGTAAAATAGGGTATATGTTTCAAAATGATTCTTTATTTGAATGGCGTAACATATTAGGAAATTGTCTTTTACCATTAGAAATAGAACATCAAAGGACACCTGAAAATATTTCTAGAGTTAAAGATTTACTAAAAAAATATGAACTCAATGATTACGAAAAAAGTTATCCTAGTGAATTAAGTGGTGGTATGCGTCAACGCGTTGCACTTATTAGAACACTAGTTAATAATCCTGATATTTTACTTTTAGATGAACCATTTGCTTCACTCGATTATCAAACTAGATTATATGTAATTGATGATGTATTTAGAATTATAAAGGAAGAAAAAAAGGCTGCTATAATCGTTACACATGATATAAGTGAAGCAATATCAATTGCAGATCGAATAATTGTTTTAAGTGGCAAACCAACAAAAATTAAATCAATACATAAAATTAATATTAAAGATGATACCACAAACACTCCTCTATTATGTCGAAGTTCACCTTTATTTCCGTCATTTTTTTCTACTGTTTTAGAGGATTTAACAAGTAATGAAACTTAATAATAAAAATTTTATTCTCTTAATGCAATGTTTAGTTATTATACTTTTTATTGGACTATGGGAATTATTTTCACGTCTAAAAATAATTAATAGTTTCTTAATAAGTAGTCCATCTGAAATTATAAAACTTACTTTTGAATATCTTAAAAATGGTAATTTACTAGAACACATTCATATTTCATTGTTAGAAACTACAATAGGTTTAATAATTGGTACAGCATTAGGAATTATTTGTGCAATATTACTTTGGTTTTCTCCAATACTTGTAAAAATATTTGATCCTTTTTTAGTCATGCTTAACGCTCTACCTAAAACAGCTATTGCACCTATTTTAATAATATGGGCTGGTACAGGTATGAAAGGGATAATTGTTGTTTCAATTTCATTATCATTAGCTATAACAATAATCTCAGCAATTAACTATTTTAATAATGTAGATTCCAATAAATATAAAATGATGAAAATTTTAAATGCTAATAAATTTCAACTACTTTTTAAACTAGTATTGCCTTCAAATGTTGGTAACATTTTTAATATTATAAAAATAAATATTGGTTTAGCATGGATAGGAGTAATTGTTGGTGAATTCTTAGTTTCAAGATCTGGTATAGGTTATTTAGTAATTTATGGTAGTCAAGTATTTAGGATGGATATTGTTATGATGGGAGTATTAATCTTATGTTTATTATCTTTATTAATGTATTTATTATTAAGCATTATCGAAAGAATCTTCTATAAAATTACACATTTTAAGCCGAGATAAAAGCACACTTTTTTATGCACAGCATATTTTAATTTGTTAAGGTAAATAAATGAAAAATAAAATTAAGAAAATATTTCTTCTAGGTGGGCTATTATTAAATACAATTCCCTTAGAATCATGTAAAGATTCTAATTTAATTAAGTTAACAGTTGCAGAAGTAACTCATTCTATATTCTATGCTCCACAATACATTGCTAAATCACTTGGTTACTTTGAAGAAGAAGGTATCGATATAAATATTATTACCACTAGTGGAGCCGATAAAACGATGGCAGCTCTTCTTTCAAAAGAAGCTCAAATTGGTTTAATGGGGCCCGAAGCTAGTGTTTATGTATATCAAAATGGACAAGAAGATTATGCAATAAATTTTGCACAATTAACTCAAAAAGATGGTAGTTTTCTTTTAGCACGTGATCCGATTGAAAACTTTACTTTCGATATGCTAAAAGGAAAAACAATCATTGGTGGACGTAAAGGTGGAATGCCGGAAATGACACTAGAATATGTTTTAAAAAAGCATGGCTTAAATATAGGTCAAAATGATCCTAGTAAAGAAGTTAATATTAGAACCGATGTAGCTTTTGATGTTATGGCAGGAGTCTTTACTGCAGGTCAAAGTGATTTTGTAACTTTATTTGAACCGAGTGCCTCTCAAGTTGTACGTAATGGTATTGGTCATATTGTGACTTCAATTGGAGAAGCATCTGGGGAAGTACCTTACACTTGTTATTCAACATTAAAATCATATAGAGAAAAAAATAAAGATATAATTATTAAATTCTCTAATGCTATTGAAAGAGCTCTTACTTTTGTTCATACACATACTATTGAAGAAATAATACCACATCTAAAAGATCACTTTGTTTCAAGTGACGAAATTGAGATTAAAAATGTAATGAATAATTATTTAAATATAGAAGCTTGGCCAACAAATATTTCATTTAATGAATCTAGTTTTAATAGACTAATAGAAATCATTAAAGAAGCAGGTGAGCTCCCAAAAGATACTAATGTTCCATATAATAAATTAGTTCAAAACATCTAAAAAAGACCATTAGGTCTTTTTTTATTTACATGAAGCAACATAAAGATTTTCCATTTCTTCCATAGATAATTTATTAAATATTTGATAATCAATAATATAAAGAAAATTTTCACTACTTATCATATTTAAATTTTGAAAAAGAACACCCTTTAATAGATATTTACCTTTTTTATCTAATAATAATTTTGATTTATATTCATAAAAATAATCGCAATATTTATTTAATTGATTTATTTTTTTATTATAATTATCAACAATTAAAACCATATAAATATTTTTGTATTTTAGATATTTATAAACAGATTTAAGTTGTAATAAAACTAACTTTGTTAACCAAACATTAAAACTAGCGTTTGTCGAGAAACATGTTTTTAATGAATGAGCAATATCCTTATCTTTAGTGAATGTTTCACATTCTTGATAAATATAATAGCTATATAAATCATCAATTTTATTAGCTTTAAGACCTAATGTTTTTTCTAAAAAATGAGGTGTTAAATTTTTTAAATCAAGTATTGATGATAAAGAAATTACAAAATACTTTACTCCACACATTCTCATTTTTTTTGTTATACTTCTATAATCTTTAAAAGATAAAACTTCTAATCCAAATTTCATAATTATTCCTTATATAACAAATATAGTATGAATTTTACAAATATTATGTCTAATTTTGAATGTAATAAAAATAATTAATAAAGTATATAAAAAATGTTTTTTTTATGTTAAATTAATAATAATTAAGGAGAAGTATATGAAAAAAAATAAATTATTACTCTTGATGCCTTTTATTCTCAGTTCTGTTGTTATCACTGGATGCGATATAAACGATCTTTTAAACAATAATACTAGTGACAAAGAAGATTCTACAATAGACGACCCAGATAAAACAATAAGTGATTCCGATGAATCAAGTGAAGATCCTGATATTAATGATGATCCTAGTGATGACCCAATAAATACATCAGATGAAATTATTGTAAAGAAAACTTTTAGTGATACTAATACACAAAATTATTATAGTTCTATCAATATATCTAAAGACAACAGTGAATTAAGAAAAAATTTATGTTCGAAAATTAATTATCATACAGCTTTGTCTTACAAACCTGGTGTATGGAATGCCTATAAAACCACTGATACAAATGCTGAAGGTAAAGTATATTGTATCTATACTGGATTAACTTTTAATTATGGAACTACAGATGGTGGTCAACAAGATCAAGGAACTGGTGGAACAGCTGAAGGTCAATTTTATAATAGAGAACATACATCTCCTAAAAGTTGGTTCGGAAGCACTGGTCCTGAATATACTGATTTATATAATGTATATCCTACTGATAAATATATAAATGGTAAAAGAGGAAACATGGATTATGGCGAAGTTGGAAATGCAACAATTACCTCAAGTAATGGTTCAAAAATTGGTGTTTCAAAACGCAGTGATAATGCTGCTACCGTCTTTGAGATTGCTGATGAATATAAAGGAGATATAGCACGTTCATATTTTTATATGGCAACATGCTATATGAATTCAACTGCTTGGAATGGTAATTGTGATTCAAAAGTTTATAGTGTTTCAAGCACTGGAATAGATTTGAGCCAACATGGAATTGATTTACTTTTAAAATGGGCCCACAATGATCCAGTATCTGAAAAAGAAATAGCGCGTAATAATGCTGTTTATGCTCTACAAGGTAATCGTAATCCATTTATCGATTATGAAAATCTTGAAACATATATTTGGACTCCAAGTGCTAACTATTTAGATATGTAAATTAAAAAACACATTAGATTAAATTTCTAATGTGTTTTTTTTTAAAAATTTATTAAGTTATTTTATTTCATAAAATTTTCTATATCTTCAACTTCTTTAATAATTTCAGAAGATAAATTAATTGATCCATCTTCTGTTACTAAAATATCATCTTCAATACGAACCCCAATACCATATTCTTTCATATATAAACCAGGTTCATCGGTGATAACCATACCAGGTTTTAATGGTAACTCACGAATACAAGCATCATGAACATCTAATCCCAAATGATGTCCTACGGAGTGATAGTAATATTTAAATACTTGTTCATTAAGTTTCTTTAGATATATATCACTTTTTTCACTATCTGATAAAACTTTATTTGGTTCTTTCTTTAGTAACTCAGCAATTTCAGTATTAGCATCTTCATGAGCTTTAATAGTAGAAATATAACCTCTTGTAATTAACTCTCCTTTTAAATAATCAAAAGCAAATTCTTGACATCCTTTTAAAGTTACGCCAGGTTTAATATATTGTTGAACAGCCTTGTTACATCTTAAAACCATTTCATAAATATCTTTTTGTTGCTCAGTGAATTTTCCATTAACTGGATAAGTACGAGAGATATCTGCACGATACATATCCTTTTCCGCACCTAAATCTAAAAGTAATAATGTTTTATCTTCCATGACAGCTGTAGGAGTTGGGTAATGTAAAATTACAGCGTTTTCTCCACTAGCAGCAATCGTAGGGAAAGATAAACCAGAAAAATTATGGTCTTTAATTGTGTATTCAAATAAAGAAGACATTTGATATTCATATTTCCCTGGGGCAAGATTTTTTAAGACTGATTGTAATCCAACATTAGTTACATGAATAGATTTTTTGATTTCTTCAATTTCTGCTGGACTTTTAATCATACGCATCTTAACAATTTCTTCATAAATATTTTTAACTTTAATTTTTTGATCACTTAATGAAGTACCAAATTGTTGAGTAGTATATTCTTGTTTAATAAAATTATGGTCGGATAAATCAAGATAAACATAATGAGAATTAAAGATATTCCATAATTTATTTAAATCATTACTTTCGTAAAACTCTTTCGAAGGATCTTTATAAAAGACCGATTCGCAGCCACTAATTTTCTTTGCTTGGTCTTTATGAATCATTCTTCCCATCCACTTAACACGATGTTCATTAACTTCATCAACTAATAAAATACTACGTGCTCTTGTATTAGAATACTTTACTAAAACTAATACAGAATTTTGTTGTGTTATACCTGTCAAATAGTAAAAATTACGATTTACCCAGAATTCATGAGTTTGATCTTCAGATGCTTTTAAATCACATCCAGCAAATAAAACCATACATGAATTAGCATTCATTTTTGTAAGTAATTGACTTCTGCGTTTAGCAAATTCTTTTGCACTAATCATAATAAACCCTCCTAAAGATTTTTAACTTTTGATATTAATCTTTCAATATATTTATAAGAATCTAGTTCTTCAATTTTACCTTCATCAACAGCTTTAGCAATAGAAGGATTTAATGGAATTCTTCCTAGAACTTCTAAATTAAATTCTTTTGCAATTTCATCAATATGAGACTTTCCATAGATTTCTATTTTTTCATTACAGTTTGGACATTCTACGTATGACATATTTTCAACAATACCTAATACAGGAACATTCATAGTATTAGCCATTTTGACAGCTTTTTTTACAATCATTGAAACAAGTTCTTGTGGTGAAGTTACAATTACAATTCCATCAACTGGTAATTGTTGAAAAATAGTTAATGGTACATCTCCAGTTCCTGGTGGCATATCACATAATAAATAATCAATATCAGTCCATAAAACATCTGTGTAAAACTGAGTTACCATTGTTGAAATCATACTGCCTCTCCAAATAATTGGATCATCATCATTTTCTAAAAACATATTTGATGAAATAACTTCAACACCATCATTACTAATTGCTGGATAAATAAAATTATTCTCTCCCATTGCACGCTCATGAATTCCAAAACATTGTGGAATTGAAGGGCCAGTAATATCAGCATCAATAATACCTACTCTAACTTCACTTTTATTTAATCCAACCGCTAGTAAAGAGGTAACTAATGATTTACCTACTCCACCTTTACCAGAAACAATCCCGATTACATGACGTACACTACTGTTTTCATTAAGCTTAGCTTTTTCTATTTTTCTAGAACTGCAATTAGCACTACAACTACTGCAGTCGTGATTACAACTTTCACTCATAACTTTTACCTCAAACTAATACTTCGTCCTTTTTTAAAAATGTAATATTAAGTTTACCATTAAAAAAAGAATTTACATCTTCTATAATATCACTTTCACTATAAATTTCTAAAGAAATACACTCAAAAAATTCAATATTTTTAATTGTAATATTATTATATTGACAATATTTCTTAAAAGTATCAAAATCCGAATGCTGAATTTCAACTCTATAAATATTGCAAGTTTTTATTTCTAATAATTTAGCTTTATTAATAACTGATAAAGAAGAATCTACATAAGTCCTTAATAATCTTGAAGCACCTAATAAAATTCCACCGAAATAACGTACAACAATTAATAAAACATTATTTAATTGCCTCTTTTGTAGTAAATCTTGTATTGGTCTACCAGCAGTACCTTTTGGTTCACCATCGTCAGAACTCTTATAATTACCATTAATACAGTAGCTATAGCAAACATGTCTTGCTTTTGGATGCTCTTTTCTCATTGCTAAAAGAATATTCTTAGCATCACTCTCATTACAACAAGGAATTAAATAAGAAATAAAAGAAGAACGTTCCACTTCAATTTCATTTTTATACTCTTGATTGACTGTATACATTACGTTCTCCTTTCTAACTTAAGCAAAGGTGATCAAAAGACCACCTTTACAAATTTAAACTTTAAATTAAACCAACAATTGAATTAATTTGAACAGCAATTGGATTTAAAACATATGATGCTTCAATTACACCTATTAACTTATTATACTTTGTATTATTTGTTTTGTATAAATTAATTAATGTTGCATCATTGATTGTTGAAACATCTAAATCTTGGTAGACCTTAATAATGTTGATAATTCTATCATTTTCTCCAACAATACTGAGACTTTCATCTGAAATCCATTGTTTACCAGTATCTAATGTATCAAATGTTACCTCTAATATTCTCGATGATAAAGTAACTTCATTATCTTCATCAGAAGCAGACTTATCATAATATGAAGTCAATCCAGTAGAATTAATAGAATAGAATATTAAGTTTTCAAATGGTGTTTTAATAGTTCTTGAAGTTTCACCTTCTGCATAATCAGCACTAGTATTAAATACTTTAGAAGCTGCTAACATATCAAATATTTCTTTCAACCTATCTGTATTAATAAGTCGAATATTAGTGAAGTTATTATCACCATTAATAAATGGAATCAATTTTGCTACATATGAAATTTCAGTATCATATAATGTTATTTCATTTGTAATAGTACCATCTGTAATATTAGTTAAATAATAATTAGGAACAGCTCCGCCAAACATATCATTTTTAACAGTAGAATTTAATGATACATAACCATCTTTAATCAAGCCACCAATACTTGGATGTAATATATATGAATGATTAACAGATCCTAATAAATCTTTAATTTGTTCTTCACTTAATCCTGAAATATCACCACTAGCGAAATTATCTAAGCCACTATTCTTAAAGGCATTTACTAGATTAATTAGCATATCGATTTCATCATTATTAGATTCTTCTTTATTCCATCCATAACTATTATTAAATGTTACAGCTAATATTCTGCCATTTACTGTAGTTCCTTCTTGATAATAAGAAGATAAACCAGTTTTCCCAATAAAATAAGAAACTAATTGTTCAAAACATGTTAGATCAATTCTATATGTATCAGCTTTAGAAACATCAGTCAAAGTATTAAATATATCACTTTCTTCAAGTGCTCTTAATAATCCATCTAAATTTCCTGTATCGAAAGTTGAAATATCTTCAAAGTTAATACTCATACTTTCAACATAACCAAGTATAGTAGGAATATATAACAATTGTTTTTTGAATTCATCTCTATTATCAATTTCAGTTAAGAATTTTGTGTTTGCATCTGATAGTGTAACACCTTCAATTGATATAGGAGATGAACCACCTTTAATAGCATTATCAATCGCATTAATTGTAATAGTTTTAAACGATGTTGAGTCACACAAAGCAATAATTAATGTTTCTAATTGAGCTGAAGTAAATGAACCAGAATTAATACCATCTAAGCCACCAGTTAAGCCTTGTATTGCGTTAATTACTCCACAAATAGCATCAATTTCTTCATTAGCACAAATTGTATCTTTCCAATTTGTATTTGTGAAATCTGTTTTAGACATTGCATATTCAGTATCACTAGCATCTCCATAATCTTTCATATATGTTTCAAGTGCACTGATTCCTTTTAGTAAATCATGTAAATAAAGTCCAAATGCATCTTCACTACCAAACATTTGAGAAGAAGAGAAAGCTTTTAATAAATTACCGACTTTTTCCACATCACTATTTAGCCAATCAATGTTTTCCAACTCACCACTAAAACCTTCTTTAAATTTACTAATAATGTCATTTAGAGTTGCACCTTCATCAGCCCATGAAGTTACATATGTAAATGATACATTGTCATGGCCATTAACAATTGATCCTAAAGCATTATCTAAAACTGATCCAAATGTTTTTGAAATAAGTGTAGAACCATCGATTGTTCCAAGTAATGTTTCAATTTTTGTACCATCAACAGACTCAAGAGAAGTTGAAGTAACAATCATATCAATTAAATCTTGCTCTTTAATAGTGCCAAATATATTTGCAATTCCTTCGATTTCTAAATCCCAATTGTCAACCATATCATAATCCGGTTTTGATTCTCCGGGATAGAAGCCAATACTATCAAATGAGTCATTATCAAATATAACATCTAATATTTTATAGAAATTACACTTTTCTGAACCAGTAACAGCAGGATTCAAAATTTTTGATTTATAAAATGTTTTTAATACATTTTCGAGTTTATCAACTTTTAATCCACTAATAATATCGCTTGCAGTTTCACCCGATAAAGAATCACTTAAATCTAGAATATCACTATAGCAATCAAGTAATAAACCTAATTCTTCACCATATTTAATATTTCTAAAATTCAAATCTGAGCCACTAATAGGTATTTCTGAACCAAAATCTAAAGTACTTGTCATTTTTTCTAATAAAGAAGGAACAACAGTAGATAAGATTTTTGATTGGTCAATATAAGTACCACTCTTTTTTAAAGCTTCTTTTTGAGTATCATTATTTAAATCAAGTGAACCTTCAGTTAATCCACTATCAACAACTAAATACTTTGTAGCATACAACAATGAATTGAATTCTGTACATACACTACTTTTTGTATTTAACGACTTTATCACTTCATCATAATTATTTCTATCAGTTTCGCTAAATGCTCCTTCTTGCATAGAAGCTAATAAGTCATAGACTTGATCCATTAATTTATCAAATGAACAGAAAATAATATCACTATCTAGTAAGAAAGAGTCTCTATCGTAAGTTAATCCACTTTCTTGAATTCCAGTAATTAAAGAAATTACTTTTGTAAAATTTTCACCCTTTAATAAATCATCAATAATGCTAGAACTTTCAGCTTCTTTTCTAGTGATATTGTTTAAATGTTTCTTTTCACTAGATTCTTCAGTTTCTTCACTTGACGAACTACTAAATAATAAATCATTAATATTAACATCAGCAACATCATATAAACCTGTAACGAAATCATATATAATACATAATTCTTTACCCCATTTAATCGTTTTATAATCGTCCCATTTTGAAGTTAAATATACTCCTAATCCAGTAGGATTTCCTTCTTCATCAACTTGAGATGCATAATTATGAATAATTGCAGGGACAATATTTGCTAAGAAATCAGATTTATCAATTAATTCAAATGCATTTCTAAATGCAGCGCGTTCTTCTAAATTCTCAACTGGTAAACCAAAAGTAGAAGTACCATCTGTTAAGGAAGTAATAATACCTGAATCATACAAACAATTATAAATGTCTTTAATATTTTTTAATTCTCCACTCCATGAAACAGAAGATAGATCAATTTTATTTATGTCAAGAACCTTAATAGCATCAAGGTAATTCATTGCTAGGTTTCCAATAATAGAAAGTAAATTTGTAAATAATGAGGAATCAATTAATACGGTTAAGAAATAACTCATAAAATCTTTTCCAAATAAAGCAGCTTGATTAAATGTGCCATCACTATTAATAACACCTTCTTCAATCAATGAAAACCCTATATCAAGAAGAGTAGTTACTTCATCATAGAAATATATCTTCTCTCCATTAAGTTCACCATTAGCAAAAAGATCCATTAACTTAGCATCAATAGTTTTTCCATCTTTATCAGCAGTAATAAAGAATGTTTGAGCTAAAATACTATTATCATATGCTTCAATAAAACTCATTAAATTATTATATGTATCATCTGATAATGGTGTACCATCTTCTTTATTGTGTTTTTGGCCAACATTATCAACAGTATTAATTAAAGATGATAAGGGAGAAATAAACATACTTATTACTATAATTGAATTAACAAAACCAATTCCAAGACTTCCTAATTTATTAAGAAGTGATTTTTTCTTTTTCTTTTCTTCTCCTGCATTTTCTTTCTTTGACTTACTTTTTTCAAATAAAGGACCGATTAATAATTTATATAAAATAAATCCAATTAATTTGAAAATTGTTACAACTAATAACATCCAAATTAAGAAAACAAATAATGATATAAACATTGCAACAAGTTGTTCAAATAGTGAAATAATAGATGGCTCATTTAACAACCAATATTGAATTGTTGCAGGATCTTCTCCTGCCATAGCCATTGCTACATTAGTAAGAGTTTCATGAACAGTTGTACCAACAATAACATTTTCGCCAACTGTTAATGATATGTTATAACTAGATATATCGATGTTTCCAATTGTTCCTGAAATTCCCGCCGTTACAAATATTCCAATTATAATAAAAACACAGTTCCAAACTAGTTTATAAGTGTTTCGAATTATGCCTTTACGCATACCAAGTAACGCACCTAACAAAGTTAAGCCTAGAATAACAAAAAACAACACATTTGCAATAGTAGTTACTAATGAAAAATCCACTAAAGAAATTAAATTTAATGACATATGTCATCGCCCCCTGTTTAATTATGGAATAAAATTCTTACATTAAAATTATACACAAAATATTTACTAAAAAAAAGTTATTATATATAATTTATTTAATATATAATAAAAGAAGCACTACTGGAGGTCATTATGGAAAATTCAACAGAAGAAATTACAAAAGAGTCATACCATTTTGAATGTAAACATTACAATATGTCACCAATTAAACATATTGCTATCTTTTTATTAGGATTTGCAGGATTACAAATTATTTCATTCTTGGTTGGTATTATTGTAGCATCTGTTTTAACAGGTAAAGGATATGACTTACAGAGTTCACTTATTGAACTTAATAAGTACTTAGCTGGAGAAACTTACAATGCCTCAATATTAAGCCCTTATTTGACTTATGCAATAAATGTACAAGTTATTTCATATGTTATTGTTGCTATAGGTTGTGTATTATCATTACTTATGAATGATTTAGTAAATATTGCTAAAGATTTTAAAAATAAAAAGAGTTGGATTAATGGTTTTACTTTTGGAGCTCTTTTAATTGCAGGTGGTTCATTTATAGGTATAATTATCAACTTAATTAGAGGATCATCTGATGTCAATGCTAATGAATCAATGATTAGACTTTTAACAGACAATTATTATATTCCTATGTTTATTGTCACAGTTTTTTGTGCTCCTATTGTTGAAGAAGTAACTTATAGACTTTGCGTTTTTGGATTTTTAAATAAGAAAAATAAATGGTTAGCATTAATTGTAAGTGCCTTAATATTTGCATTCTTGCATTTTGATTTCACAGCAACAGGTGATGATATGATTAATGAACTATGGAACTTACCAACTTACATTTATTCAGGTGTTATTTTAGCATTAGCATATAGTAGAGAAGGAAGACTTTCTGATTCTATTATTGCTCACGCAATGAATAATATGTTATCAATGCTTATAATGCTCTTACCAGCATAAAATAAATATATGATTAGTAAATTATTTATGTATTTTGAAGATGAAAACTTTATAGAAGCTATCATCTCAGATAAAGAAAAAATTAATAAAACAGATATTAATAAAATTGTTCTTAAAAGAGTTATTTTAGATAACTCTTTTTCTGGTTATCAAGCTGCTGAATACACAAAAACACAAGTTAAACATATTAATATTGAACAAAATAAACTTCACGATTATCTTTTAAATAAACAAGTTTTATATCGCCAATATTTAATTAAGACAAAATCTAATATTATTCATGGGATAAAAAATGGTAATAAATTAAAAATAAGTATTGAAAATAATGATGGTCCGTGCCATATAAATGTTCAAAATAATAGACAAAAAAATTACATTCTTAATGATGGTGATAATTTGGACTTTCTTGTAGAGCAAGGTGTTATGTCATCAAATTATCGTGTTAAAGCCGACATGCAACATAAGTTTAGACAAATAAATCGTTTTTTAGAATTTATTAAAGATATTGAAACATATCTACCAAATGATAGGTCAATTCACATAATTGACTTTGGTTGTGGTAAATCATACCTTACATTTGCTGTATACCATTATTTACATAATATGTTAAAAAAAGATATTTATATTCATGGTTTAGATTTAAAAGAACAAGTTATTAAAGATTGCAATGCATTAGCAAAAAAATTAAACTACAATAATTTATTCTTTGAAATTGGAGATATATCAACATATAAATGTCCTTATGATGTTGATATGGTTATGACATTACATGCTTGTGACACAGCTACAGATTACGCATTGTATAATGCTATTAAATGGAATGCAAAAGTAATTTTATCAGTTCCGTGTTGCCAACACGAAATTAATAAACAAATCAAAAATGAAGATTTTTCTTCAATTTTCAAGTATGGAATAATACAAGAAAGAACTTCTTCTTTAATTACTGATGCATTAAGAGCTAATTTATTAGAATTACAAGGCTATCGTACTCAAATATTAGAATTTATTGATATTGAACACACACCCAAAAATCTTTTAATTAGAGCTATAAAAACTGGTTCTCCAAAAAATGATTGGACAAAAATTGATAAATTCACTGAACAATTTTCAATAAACCCAACTCTATATCGTCTTTTAAGAGGTAATAAAAATGAAAAATAAAACTTTTTTATCCTCTTTGGTTTTAAAAATATTAGCAATTTTCTTTATGACATTTGATCATATAGGATTATTGTTTTTAACTCCTTATGCATCAACAAATAGTTCTTTAGGTATTTTATATTGGATACTTCGAATATTAGGAAGATTTTCATTTCCTCTTTTTGCATTTTTAATTAGTGAAGGATTAACACATACATCAAATAGATTAAAATACATATTTCGCTTAAGTATTATGGCTTTAATAATTGGTGTATCGATTATAGTTATTGAAAATGTTTCTACAACAGTTATTCCTTTAAATAATATTTTTGTCGATCTTTGTTTGGGTGCTTCTTTAGTTACTTGCTTAGAACTTAACAAATTTAAAAAATTTTATGCATTAATTCCATTAGGAATATTTATTCTTTCACTAACAAATGGATATTTGGATTATCTTCCAACATCAGCATTTAATACGCAATATTCTTTTTACGGAGTAATTTTAATTTTAGTTTTCTATTTTATTAAAAAATTATATAAAATTTATTCAAAAAATTATTGTGAGAATTACCAAATTGATTATGAAGGTTTTGCTTTAACAGATAATAGTCAATTCTTGAGCAATATATTTGCATCTTTGGCATTGATTATAGTAAATTTATTGTGTTGGATGATATTTAAGGTATTTCCAACATTGGATAATATTTATTATAGTATTCATATTTTCTCTATATTTGCATTTATATTTATTTTGTTTTATAACGGAAAACTTGGATATAATAAAAAATGGTTTAAAATTGGTACATATGTATATTATCCATTACATTTAATTATCTTATTTTTATTATCATTAATACTTTAGGAGGAACTATAAATGATTAAAAATTTATTAAGTGAAGAAGAATTTAACAAAGTTACTGATGAAGGAAATGTAATTGTTGACTTTTACGCTACATGGTGTGGCCCTTGCCGTATGCTAGCACCAATTATGGAAGAATTAAGTGAGGAAAATACAAACATAACATTTGCAAAAATTGATGTTGATGAAGTATCTCAAGTTGCAAGTAGATATATGATTGCTTCAATTCCTACTTTACTTTTCTTTAAAGATGGTACTCTAGTAGAAACTCAAATTGGTTTTTCTTCAAAAGAAGCTTTAGAAGCTAAAATAAAAGAATTATTTTAAGTAAGTAGAGCAGGTTTTACCTGCTTTACTTAAAAAGTTTAAAAAAATACTTGATTAAGAAATTATATTTTGATATTATTATTAAGGCATCACCAGAGAAGCCTGTGGACCAGTGGTGTAGCGGTTAACATGCCTCCCTGTCACGGAGGAGATCGCGAGTTCGATTCTCGTCTGGTCCGCCATCTAATATGCAGATGTAGTTCAATGGTAGAACTTCAGCCTTCCAAGCTGACTACGCGGGTTCGATTCTCGTCATCTGCTCCATTGTATTTAAAAGTACGATTGAATCGTACTTTTTTATTTTTGAATGTAAAAAATATGTTTTATTCATCATCTTTTTTACTATCTTTATTATTCTTACCTATTTTTAATTTGTTTTTTATATGATTAATATCTTTTTTTAATTCTAATGACATTTCATTCAATATTTTCTTTGTTTTTTCATCTTTCTTAAAAAATACTTTTTGAAAAACCATTGCTAATGGAATTGTTATAAGTTTTTCAGGAGTTATAGGTAACCATAGTATAGCGATATAAGATGTTCCAACATAAGCCATCCAACTTATTTCGAATTTTGTTCCTATTATAATAAATATATAAGCCCAACCATTTGTTATCATCCATGAAATACTAAAGCATAATAAAAATCTTAAATTTAAAAATGGACGTAAATATTTCTTTAATTTCTCAATTAACTTCTTCATAGATTTTTATTTACATCCTTATTTTTTGCTAATTTATTTATTTGTATAATAAACATTAATATCTTAACAAAACAAAATTAAAGTATGGTAAAATAAAAAAGCAAAAAACTAATAAATCCAGGAGGACATTATTATGTATAAAAATTATATTTTTGATTTATATGGAACCTTGATCGATATTAATACAGATGAATCAAAACTATCATTTTGGAAAAAAGTAACTTCTTTTATAAACTTTAATGGAGCAAATTATAAAGTTAAAGAACTCAAAGAAAAATATGAAGAACTATGTGCTCTTGAAAAAGAAAAATTAATGAAAAAGTATAATTATGAAATTTACGATATTCCAATTGAAAAAGTATTTAAGCAATTGTACTTATATAAAAATGTTAAACCTTCTAAACAATTAGTAATTGCAACTTGTCAATTTTTTAGAATACAATCTACAAAATTCTTAAAATTATATGATGGAGTCATTGATTTGTTAACATCACTAAAAGTTAATAATAAAAAAATATTTTTATTATCCAATGCACAATACGAATTTACATATTATGAAATGATTGCTTTAGATATTGTTAAGTATTTCGATGGTATAGTTATATCTTCTAAAGAAGGATGCTGTAAACCAGATGTTCACTTTTATGATAAATTATTTAAAAAATATCATCTTAAAAAAGATGAATCAATTATGATAGGTAATGATTCAACAAGTGATATAAAAGGAGCTAATGCATTTGGTATCGATTCGCTCTATATATATTCAGATATTTCACCTAAAGATGATAATAAAAATATCATTAATAGCACATATAAAATTATGGATGGAGATTTTAAAAAAGTAAAAGATTTAATTTTACGCTAGTTAAATTTCTATTTCTTTATTTAATCTTTTAATAATAGAAATAAAAAATGGTACACTAAATAAAGATGTTAAAACATCTGCAATTGGTTGACTAATTTCTAACCCTAATAGACCAAAATATTTAGGAAGCAAGAGAATTAACGGAATATAGAATATTCCTTGTCTACATATTGAAAGTAAAGTTGCTCTTACTTTTTTTCTTGTAGCTTGATAAGTCATATTACAAATAACATTAAATGGAATAAGAGGCATTACTAAACATTGATACCTTAAAGCTATTTTACCAATCTCAACTACTTGACCACTATCGATAAATATATCAATAAGGTATGGAGCAGTAAAATAAACAATAACTGCAATACCGCTCATACACACAAGAGAAAACACAAAGGTAAATATCATTGCTTCCTTAACTCTTTTATAATTTTTGGAAAAATAATTATAACCACATACTGGTTGATATCCTTGTCCAATCCCTAAAGTAATTGCAAAAATGACCATAAAGACTTTTGTAACAATACCCATTGCAGATACACCTGCATCATTTCCAATATTGCCAGCGACATTATTCATTAAAATAGTTGATAATGTTGCTAATCCTTGTCTAGCAAGTGAAGGAAATCCTGTTCTAACAATTTCAAATAAAGAAGAAAAATATTTTGTGATTTTCTTAAAAGATAAATCAACAATTGTTTTTCCTCTTAAAAATGGTATTAATAATAAGATAAAACTAATAGTTTGTGAAGTTATTGTAGCAATCGCTGCACCACTAATTCCCATATTAAAAGCAAAGATAAAAAGAGGGTCTAATAAAATATTTATTATTCCACCAGTAACTAATCCAATCATTGCAAATTTAGATTTTCCTTCTGACCTTAAAATATTATTTAGAACAAAAGAAGCAGTCATGATAGGAGAACCTAATAATATATAAAATGCATATTGTTTAGCATGAGGAAAAATTGTTTCAGTTGCACCTAAAATATTATTTAAAAGTGGAACTAAAAATATTAATCCAAACATTAAAATTAGAAATCCTAAAACTATTGATGTATAAAAAGAAATAGAACCAATTGATTTAGCTTCGCCATTTTCTTCTTTACCTAATTTAGCTGAAATTAAAGATCCAGCACCCATACCTAGTGTAAAACCAACTGCTTGAATAATCGTCATTATAGGAAAAACAACTGAAATTGCTCCTGATACTGATTCACCAAGAGAAGAAACAAAAAGAGTATCTGCAAGATTATAAATAGATGTAACAAGCATACTAATAATCGTAGGTATAGCTAATTTTAATACTAGTTTTCTAATTGGAGTATTAACCATTTTTTCATATTGCTCTTTTTCTTTATCCATCATAATACTCCTTTCATAATTTACATATTTTTATTTTAACCAAATGTGATAAAATAAACACGTATAAATTTTATAATTTAAAAATATATTTGTAAATCATTAAAATTTAAAATAAAGTAGGTGTAAAAATGAAAATTCTTGAAATAGTTATAGCAACAAACAATCCACATAAAGTCGAAGAATATAGACAAATGTTTGGACATACTCAAAATATTAAATTAACATCTTTAAAAGATGAAAATATTAATATTGATATTGAAGAAAATGGAAATACATTTAAAGAAAATTCACTAATCAAAGCTTCAACTATTGCAAAATATACTGATAAATTTGTATTAGCTGATGATTCCGGATTAGAAATAGAAGCTCTCAATAATTTCCCAGGAATTTATAGTGCTCGTTTCATGGAAGGTAGACCATATAAAGAAAAGTGGGCAGCTATTTTAGAAATGTTAAAAGACAAAGAAAATAAAAAAGCACAATTCCATTGTGCTATTACTTTCATCACTCCAAAAAAAGAAACTTACTCTTTTGAAGGAATAGAAAAGGGTTATATTACTGAAAAAATAGAAGGAGAGAATGGATTTGGTTATGATCCTATCTTTTTCTCAACTTCTTTAAACAAAACATTTGGTGATGCAACAGAGGAAGAAAAAAATACTATATCTCACCGTGGTAGAGCATTTTCTTTATTACTCGAATTTATAAATAAAAATTTTATTGATTAGTATTCGAGTGCCCTAATAATATCAAACTCATGTAATTCATCTTCGCTAATAAAACTAATAATATCATTTGCAACTGAATAAGTTTCAAGTTTATTGCCTTTAACTTCAAATTCATTGATATGTATTAACTTATCATTTTCATATGCTGAAAAGACGCTATAATCAGCATTTTTTGTAATTTTATTTCTTAAAATCATTTTAGCAATTTTAGTTTCTTTATCATAATTTGTAATAATGCCAACAAACTCACCAGAACGACGACATTCATTATCTAATTGGAATAGTTGTTCTTCTTTTGTTACATTTCCTTTTAAAAATCCAATACCTGTTTCACGGTTTTCACAATACTTAATAATATCATTATATGATTCATAATCTAGTTCTTTACCACTTAGATAATCATCTATACAATTGCGATATGCTTTACAAACACAAGCAATATAATTTAAAGATTTCATTCTTCCTTCAATCTTTAAAGAATCAACACCTGCTTCAATAAAATCAGGAATGAAAGATAAGGCATTTAAATCTTTTGATGCCATTGAAAAATATTCGTCATCTTTATTTAATTTATTATTGTTGTCATATAAATCATACTTCCAACGGCATGAATGAGCACATCCACCTCTATTTGCATCTCTATTAGTCATACAATTAGATAACATACATTTTCCAGAATATGAAGAACACATACCACCGTGAACAAAGACTTCAATTTGGGTAATATTTTGACTACAAATATTTTTAATATCTTCTAAAGAACATTCTCTTGCAAGTACAACTCTTTCAATACCTAAACTTTTAAAATATTTAATTGCACTAGTATTTAAAATAGAATCTTGAGTTGAGATATGTGCTTGTAAATTAACTTCATTAATTGATAGCATTGCCATATATAAAGAAGAAGTGATAATAGCATCAACACCAGCTTCTTTTAAACTAATAAGATAATCTTTTAAACCCGATAAATCTTTTTGATGCATGACAATATTACAAGTTACATAAACTTTTTTATTTAATTTATGCGCAAAAGTACAACCTTCTTTAATATCATCTATAGTAAAATTACTTGCTCTTGATCTTAAAGAAAATTTATGTCCACCAATAAACACAGCATTAGCTCCATAAATAAGAGCTACTTTTAATTTCATTAAATCTCCAGCAGGAGCTAATAATTCTATATTCTTTTTCATATTAAAACTCCTCCGGATTATAAATTGAATCCTCATAGATAAATCCATCTTCAATATCAAATTTTTCTTCAAGTTTTTGATTTATGGTATTTGCGTCAATAATATTGGATTTGAAATCATTTATTAAATCACAAACATAATTAATTTGTTCATCACTTAAAAAGATAGTGTTTAATATAAAAATTTTAACATTAGTTAGTAAATTAAATTCTTTAAATAAACTTAAAACATAAGGCCTAAAAATAACAGAACCAGCACTAGTATCTAGAACGTGATATTTTTTATCTCTGGTCCATTCTTTTAAAAATAGTGCATCTCTATTTTTATTTTTAATACCTAAAGTCTTAGTATATAAATCTATAATATGACGATAAGATTGATACATTGGATGATAACCAAAACCAACACAACCAATATTATTATTCGCTAAAGAAATAGTTCTTAAATCTTGGCAAGTTATTTCACTTGAACAAATAATTCCTTCAAAACCTAATTTATTATATTCTTGAGCATCCATTTCATTTGTAATTAAAGTAACAGGATTAAAAATAACTTTATTTAATTCGATAATGTCTTTAATTAATAATGCTGCTCCAAAATCTTGAACTATAAAATGAACACATAATGAAGCAAGTTTGAAAATTACTTTTTTAAATTCATCTTGCTTTGAATTATGAAGCATTTCATTTAAATTAACATAAATATTTTTAGATAATTTTGTAGCTTCTTCAATTTCATCGAAAGAAAATTTGTATGCACTAAAAGAAGTAAATGATTCATACCCCATAATAAAACCATCTACTTTTGAAATATTTTTCTCAATTTGTTTTAACGATGAAATTTCTAATAAAAACAACATAAATATCTCCAATCTGGACTAAAGTAAGTTTATATAGAATAAACTATATTATATTTCTCTTTTTATATAATAACTCAATAATTTTAAATTAGTAATTGCCTCTTGGAATTCTTTTAAATTCAAAGAAACATGTTCTTCAGGTAAAACATTTAAAGAATAATTATTAACATTTAAAATAATTCCATCACAACCAGTAACAACTATACTAGCAAGTGTATCTTTTATAAGTTCTTTATCTCCTAATGAGTCTGTTGGATCAACAAAAACTGGTAGATTGGTTAATCTTTTTAGTAAAACAACAGCTGATAAATCTAAAGTTTCATTTGTCATTTCTTCAAATGTTCTAATTCCACATTCACATAAAATAACATTAGGATTGCCATTTGCAACAATATAATCAGCAGACTTTAGTAATTCATCAATAGTATTACCAAAACCTCTTTTTAAAAGAATAGGATTTTTAATTTTCCCTAAAGCTTTTAGTAATTCAAAATTTTGCATATTTCTAGTACCAACTTGTATGATATCAACATTATCTTTAAAGAAATCGACTTCATTAACACTTGATATTTCTACTATTGATAACAAAGAATTTTTTGATGAACATTGATTAAATAATTTCAAATTATCTCTACTTATACCATGAGTAATAAGATTTGAGTTCTTTGATTTATAAGTACCACCGTGTAATCCACGAGCACCACTACGTTTACTTGATAAAGCAATTGTAGTCAAAATCTCATTATCATCACTAACACAAGGACTAGCAGCAATAAATAGTGGACTATTTCCACCTATTTTTGTACTTCTAACATTAATAACTAAATCTAAAGGATGATTTACTCGAGAAATTAATTTATACGAACTAAGTTCTGCATATTCATATTT
This sequence comes from Bacilli bacterium, assembly GCA_051872335.1. Taxonomy (GTDB): domain Bacteria; phylum Bacillota_I; class Bacilli_A; order RFN20; family CAG-826; genus SUG2458. The sequence goes on from JBJEDT010000051.1 coordinate 40,925, forward strand.
TGGAAACTCTTTATAAATATTTTTATAATAAAGAGAATCAACAATAAATTGATCATAACTAGCTTTAGAGTACTTAAAATTATTTGCTTTTAAAAAATTTTCAAATTCAATATAAGCTTCACTTTTTGTATCTTTAACTCTTATAAACATCATAATTTATTTCTCCAAATGTTTCTTTAATACTTTAATACCTTCTATATAAGAATCAAATTGTAATCCTTTAATAATTTTTAAACTATTTAATCCTGTAATAGAATGTTTTCTAAATTCTTCTCGATTATCTATATCACTTAAATGAACTTCAACATAAGGTACATTTATAGCTTTTAAAGCATCTAAAATCGCAATTGAATAATGAGTATATGCACCTGGATTAATAACAATTCCATCAACTTTTTGATAAGCTTTTTGAATTCTACTAACTAATTTTCCTTCACTATTTGAAAAATAAAAAGAAACATGAATATTATTATCTTTAGCAAAAGAGCGAATATATTTTTTTAAATCTTTTATTGTTTTTGAGCCATAAATATTTTTTTCTCTTATGCCTAACATATTTAAATTTGGTCCGTTTATAATAAGTAGCTTCATGAACTTAATCCTCCAAATTACTCAATAATATTATTTGATATATTCAAAAATATTAATTATGAATTAATTATATATTATTAAATTATTACTTGCAATAAACCACAAAATAGAAGAAGTAAGCTTTTATGCTTACTTCACTTTTTTAAATAAAAGACCTTTAGAATCAATTCCAGTAATATTTTCTATTTCACCGTTAATTAACAAAGAAACATTTTGAATATTCGTCTCATCAAGATTACGTAAATCAATCACTTTAACATTATTGGTATCTTTATAAGTATTTAATAAATGACTATTTAAGAGTTCAAAGTAACAATTACATATACGAGTTCTTCTGATTTTCATTTTTTTATGTGAATCATCTTGATATAATAAAGAATCATTAAATGAACACTTACCGCATGTCGTATTGTAGTTTACTTGATATGGGCAATGAGAAAAATTCATTAATGTATTGTAACCGATAGAATAATAATAACAATGATGCAATTCATCTAAAATCTTCTTTTCTGTTTCTAATGAAAGAATAGCGTTAATACAACCTAATTTCATATATGTGTTAAACGATTGTTTTGAACATATGTTAAGACCCAATCCAGCAATAACTTTATTTTCTTTAATATATTTTATATGAGAAATATTATTTGCTATTAAAATAAAGTCATAAGTTTTAATAATTTTATCAATAATTGCTATATCTTTATTATTACTTATAATAGGCAAATTTATGGCATAGTCATTATTTGGATATGCATCTTTAATATATTTTATATAAGCATCTGCTTGAGAATAATCAGAAAAAACAAAAGTTATTAATTTATCAGTCAAATCAAAGTTTGCTAATGATGATAATTTAATTTTCTCATTAATTATAAATATATTTTTTGTATACGAAGGAATATAATCTTTTTCTTCTATATTTTCATTTATCAAAATGTCTTTTTTATGATTTTTTAAAATTTCTTCTTCTAATAGTTTTAGAGCATTTCTTCTAGCTTGATTAACAACACTTTTAGGAATGAAACAATTTTCTATTTCAACATTTATATTGTTAATATAAAAAGGTGTATCATTTAATTTTGAAATCTGAGTAATGATTTCTTCTTTTGTAGTAGATACATTTTTAGCTTCTTCAATAATGAAATCAGATGATTCAGTAACACTTAACTTATTATAATTTATAGTAATTACTAAAGGTGAACTTGGATAAGCATAGACATAAATATCAATTGGTTTTTTAATTATATTACTTAAACTACTAGATTCTAATTTTTCATCTAAAGTCAAATACATATCTAACCCATTAAGTACTTTATTCTTACTAAATATCCGATATTTGTTATCCTTTAAAACATTAACATTACCAACACCTAGAGAGACTATTTCTTTATTATCTTTAACAAATTTTAAGCCATCGCCTTTTTTAATATTATGAGTTGAATAAACTTCAATTTCATAAATATCTTTAAAAGCTTTACAAGAAATACTTTTTCCAATTTTTACACCCATATGATTTTGAACATTTTCATTAATAACATTTGAAATATTACCATTCTTCAAATAGGCATCATATAAAAAATCTCCACGTGAAAATTCTTTTTTTAAATCAATAATTGAGTCAATAATTAATTCATTACTTATATATTTATCATTTTCAATAAGATCAATTAACTTTCTATAAGTAGAAGTTACTACACTAACATAACCTTTTCTTCTTAATCGACCCTCAATTTTAAAAGAATCAACCCCTACGTCTTTTAATAGTTTTATATTTTTGATTAATGATAAATCACGTGCTGACAATAAATAACCTGATTTCAAAAATTTATCATTTCCAAATGATTGGTATTTTAAACGACAAAGTTGCTGACATCTTCCTCTATTTCCACTATTTAAAGAAGAAAATGAAGATAAATAGCAATTACCTGAAAAAGAAACACAAAGTGCACCTTGAATAAAATATTCAATTTCTAATGAAGTATTTTCTTTAATAAGTTTAATGTCTTCCAATTTGGTTTCTCTTGATAAAACAATACGACTAAAGCCTAGTTTTTCCGCTACTTGTGCTCCATATAAATTATGTATTCCCATTTGAGTAGAAGCATGTAAAACAAGCAAAGGAAAGTGCTTTTTTAAAAATTCAGCAACACCCAAATCTTGAATTAGATAAGCATCAACATGTGCTTCCATTGTTTTTTGTATCATATTAAAAAGTTTATCATATTCAGAATCTTTTATAATGATATTAACTGTAACATATACCTTAACATCTCTTAAATGAGCATAATCTACTACTTCTTTAATATTATCAACTGAAAAATTCTCTGCTTTTATACGTGCATTAAAATCATCAAGTCCTAAGTAAATTGCGTCAGCACCAGCGTTGATTGCTGCATAAAAACTTTCGATATTTCCAGCCGGAGCAAGTAATTCAAGTTTATTCATAGACATACCTCATTTCCTTTTAGATTATACATATAAACATAAATAAAAGCAAAGACTTCATCCACTTAATAAAGTTTCAATATAGTCTTTGCTTAAATAATTATAAAATTGTCACTTCTTCATTCTGTTCGACTTCTTTAATAAATTTAACAATTACTTTTAAAGGAATTGCATAATTCATAACAATAGCTTCACTACTTCCACTTGTAACCATGCCAAGTAGTTCGCCACATTCATTAAATACAGGTCCACCAGAATTGCCATTAGTAACTAAAGCAGTAATCATTATAAATTCATGCTCACCTATTTCACGAACATTATCAGCAACAATTCCATCAAGAATTGCTAAGCCTTTACCTCTACTATTTCCAATAGTAAATACTTTTTCGCCAGTAACACATTCTTCACTAGCAAATACACAAGATTTATAATTGCTTTCATAAACAAAATGTAAAATACAAATATCTAATTCTTTAGAAGCAAATACAAATTCTAATTCATATAAGGTGTCACTATCATTAAATTTAGCAAATACGTTGTCACATAAAGTCGTATTTTCAGGATCTTCACTATCAAATACTACATGTGCATTTGTAATAACATAATTAGAATTTACAATAAAACCAGTACCTGTTGAAGCTTTATTTGCAAAATTACAATAAATGGCTACAACACTATCAATATTGTCTTTAAAAATATCTTTTGCATCTTTTTTATAAGATTCAGTATTAACTTTAGATACTTCAACTACCTTAGATTTTTGAATATATTTGTTTCTTTTAGGTAAAGAAGAAAAAGTTTCATTACATGAGTTACATACATAGGTAAAAACTGTGTCATCTTCTATATTTTCTTTTGAAACAACTTTAATGTTCTTTGATCCACATATTGGACAAATATCATACATGAAATCCATTTTAAACACCTCTTATTTTTTAGGCGAATACTCAGCTACTAAATGATCAAAGTATTCATATTTATTTTTATAAACAGCTAGTTCTTGAAGTAATTTCTTTTCTTTTCTTCTTAAATCAGCATATTTTCTAAACATTGATTTTGAAGTAATCTTATTTCCAATAAATAGTAGTAATCGTAAAACAAATACAAAATCAAAGAAAATAGCTATACCTAAGAATACTTTTCCTAAAATTTCTTGAGCAATAATAGGTGAATTTAAGAAATCTTTGAAAACAAAGAATAAGCCAGTAAATAATGCAACAAAGAAAAGAAGTGCTTTTGGAAAAGAGTTAATCTTTTTCTTTTTATTAGCTTTATTAAATTTCTTCTCACATTTTTTCATTTCAGAATGAATAGAATTTTGTGTAGAATAGACATCTAAAATTTTATCGCGTTCTTGTTTAAATTCCATATCTTCTTCATGATATTTACGTTGTCTTTTAACAATATCCATAAAGAATTTTGTTTGTTCATCATCAGCGTGATTTAACATTGGAATGTATTCATCAAATGATAAAATATCACGTGAATAAATAAGTTCTTTCTCATTTTTGACCTCACATTTAGCCATTATAATGTAATAATAAAATGTAGCCTCTGTTGGATCAATTGATGACAATAATTCAAATAAATATTTAGCAGCAGAGAACTTGCCGTTTTCTAAATACATATTTCCTTTTTTGAATATTTCACTGCTAAAGCATTTAATATTTTCAGGATAGAATTTTAATAACTCAGTATAAAAATCAAGATTCAATGAATCATAAGGAATAGCCTTAAGAATTGCTTCTATTTCTTGTTTTTGTTGTTCTTGATTTTGATATTTTAGTAAATCCTTTAAACTTTCATAAGTTTTTAATTTATCAATAGTTGAATCATATTCAACTAAAGATGGGTCAAGAGTTGAACATGTTGCAACCCTAATTAAAGCACGTCGAGCAACATTATTACCTTCATCAACATTAATTAAAGAACTTGCAATTTCACTCGCTTTTGAGAAATTACCACATGTTACTTCGTGAGATAACAACTTAGTTAACCAATAAATATATTTATCAATATCATCAATTGAAATAATTTTTACTAATAATTCAAACAAAGTAAAATCAAAATATTCAATAGCTTTTTGTATAAATTGTTCTAAATATTCATTTCTTTTACTATATTCATAAACGAAAATGATATCACATAATTTATAAGCTTTTTGAGCATTAGCACCAAGTGGATTTTCTAATAATCTTTCAAAAAATTTATAAAATGTCTCAATAATAGAAAGGGCATAATCCTCACTACAATGGCGCAATGCTTGCTCAATTATTTCAATATCTGTAACTTTTGCAAGATTCATTGTTAAAACTGCATTAAGTCCTTTTAATTTATTAATACATAAGAATTTTCTAAAAATAGCATCTCCATCAAGTGGCTCATTTTCAAGAATTTTATTAATATGATCTAATCCTAAATCAAAGACACCATTATCAATAAATTTATCTGCTATATTAAGTTTTTCATTTACAGTATATGCTTTACCTTCGATTGCTTCAGCTCCAATAATTCGATTTGAAACATCATGTGCATTGGATAATTTAGTAGCTTTTTTGCCAATTTCTTGTTGAATAACGGCTTTCTTTAACCCTTTTTTTCCGCTAGGTGTATTTTTTAATACACTAGATACATAAGTCTCAAGCGAATCCATCCAAGTAATATTACTTACATCAATTGCTTGTAATGATTTTAAAGGATTAGGCAAGGTTCCTGGATTTAATCCTTTATATAAAAGAATTAATGAATTACTTGCTTTTTCTTTATTTGTTATTCGTTTTGCAAATCTAGACCATTCATTTTTAACCCACGTAGCGGTAATATATTCTTCTTTGGAACCATAAATGATCATAATCTTTGCTGTGTTTAAAGCATTAAAAATATATGGTTCATATTTTTCACCATAACAATTTAATGAAATTCGAGAAAAGAAAACGTTATATCCTTTTGATTTTAAGAAATGATAAACTTCTTGTGCTTCATAACTATCACGTGTTCTTTCAATTCCATTTTCTGTTTCCGTATCTTTATAAGAAATGAAAATATCATAAGGTGGAAGTTTTGAAGCTTTTTCAACCCATTCAATACGATTCTTTTCAATTATTTCAGCTTGCTTTTCATAATAGTCTTTTTCATCTTTACTACCATAACGTAAAGCTAATTTATAATTTTTATCTTCATATAATGAAGCATAACTAGTTGCATAGCATGTAGGAATTTTCTTTCCATCATAATCTGTTTCATACTTGATACCATACTTGGAAAGTAATAATCCCCAGTAATTACGAGATGAATGTGGGTATTTAACAACTATATCTGAAAATAAATTTTCAGCTTCTTCAAAATTACATAATCTTAATGCTTGAGAAGCATTGTAATAAAGTGTGTCTTCTTCATTTGATAATTCTTCAGGTTTATAGGCACCACATGCTTCACAGACCCATTTACCATTTTTATATACATATGTACCACCACAAATATTACAAATATTTTTGTCCATACCTACACACCTCCTACATTAAACCATTTTTATAGAGTTCAAATTTTTCTAAATCTTCTTTAGAAGTTTTTGGTTTATTTTTTGCAATAATTAAATCACAATCGTTTTGTGAAACTAATACTTCTTTTCCAGTTTTAACTGATTTTTTATAAGCCTCTGCACGAATCTTATCGCACATTGAAACTATATCACCACCATTGTATCCTTCTGTTTTTTCAGCTAATAAATTAAAATCAAAATCTTCAGCCATAGGAACACCCTTCATAGCTTTTTTGATCATAAATAAACGAGCTTCAAAATCAGGTAAGCCTACATAAATGTGTGTATCAAATCGACCACCACGACACATCGCAGGATCTAAAGCCCATGGCCTATTAGTAGCACCAATTAATAAAAGCATTTTACAAGTTTTAGACTTTTTAAATCCGTCAACTTTAGTTAAAAATGTTGCTACAAATCGAGCCATTTCGGCATCTACTCCACCAGTTGAATCTTCTCTTTTCGATGCAACGGCATCCATTTCATCAAAGAAAATAATTGCACGTTCATTCTTTTGAGCTTCTTCAAAAAGGGCATCTAATTGCTTTGAGCTTTCACCCATATATTTTGAAATTAAGTCAGAACATTTTATTGAATAAAATTTTGCATCAACTTCACCAGCAATTGCTCGAGCAATAAATGTTTTACCTGTACCTGGTGGGCCATATAAAATAACTTTGCCACCAGCTTTAATGTTATATTTTTTTGCTAATTCAGGATTCTTTAAAGGTTCAATAACATTATAAATAATTTGATCTTTTACATCTTGTAAACCTGCGACATCATTAAATGTAACCTTATCTTCTTTAGGAATTTCAACAGCTTCAAATGTTTTAGTTTCCTCTTCTGAATCACCTTTTTGTTTATTTGTTATATTTTTAACTGGACGTTTTTTTACACAGTTTTCCCTAACAAAAGTAAGAATTTTTTCTGCCACTTTATGATATTCAGTTCTTACATCATAACTAGTTGCATCTATTGAAATTTTATTTGCTAATTCAGCTGCTTTTAAAAATGCACTTCTAGCACTTTCAATATCACCTCTAGCATAATATTCTTTACCTTGTTGATAAAAACTTTTATACGCCTCTACTACTGATCCATTATTCATAGAGAATCTCCATTAGTGCAATTATAATAATTTATTTTTTTCTGCTTCAATTTCTTTTGTTAAGTCAATGTCACTTACTTTTGGCATTGCAGCATTTTGTCCTGTTAATTGAGCTCTAGCAGCATCAATCATTGGACGTACTGAAGCAATTTCTGCTTGAGAGCGAACTCTATTAGCTGGATTTGATGATTTCATAACACTACCCATTGCTTTTTGAGAAATTTTAATTTGTCTCATATATTTAGCAATTTTAACATTTGCCTTTTGAATTTTAGCAATGTTAGGCATTTTATTTTTGTTATTTGCCATGTTATTTAAAGCATTGACTGCCATAGCCATATTTGTTGCAATAGAATTAGAAACATTAATAATATCAAAGTTTGCTTTAGTTTGAGTTAAACTTGAAATGACATCATTTAATTCCATTAAAGCACTTAATGCAACATCATAACTTCCTTGGTCACCATTTACCTCTGCCTCAGCAGCAATATGTGCATATTCTTGTCTTTTTGCTTTTAATTCATTAATTTGATCATTAAAAATTTGCATTTGCTCATCACGTTGCATTTGAGCCATAATTTCTTTTTCTGCTTTTGTTTTAAAGAATGCCATTATTTTGTACCCCCGACTTCTACTTCTTCACTATCTTCGATTCCTAGATCCATTTCTTTTTGATTACTTTTCAACTCTTCTTTTTCTTTTTTCTTACGAAGGAGTTGTTCTTTATATGCTAAAGCATCTTGAGAAACTGATATTGTTGATGTGTTAACACCAAATACTTTTTCATCCATATTTTTTGTTCTTTCAGCAATTAATTGAGTATCTTTTTCCATTCTCTTTAAAATAGAAATAGCTTTCTCAGGTTCTGAAATAACAGCTTTTAATCTAGACATATTTAGAAGAGCTCTAGCTTTTCCTAAATCTTCTAAAGAGTAATCACTTTCAACAACAATTTCATTAGCATTACTATAAATTAAGTCTAGTAAATTGAAACAAGCAGAATAATTAGCTTTTCTAACATTTAGCATATCTAATTTGCTTTTTAGAGAAGAAATCTTACGATATAGTTCATTGATACGACGTTCATTTTCTTCTTTTACCATTAAGCTATCTAATTCATTTAAATCTTTTTCTAATGAATAAATATCTTTTTCTAATCTTTGTTCATTTGCTACAAATTGATTTTTAATTGTTGCTAACTCATCAAGTCTACTTTGTAGTTTTTTTCTAGACCATGTCATTTTTTCTTTTTCAGTAGTGCCAATTTCTTCACTACTCATATCTCCTTGAAGTACAGATTTCCATACATCAACAGAATATGTTAAGTTTGATACACCTTCTTCAAGTCTTGAAACTAAATCTTGGTTAGTCAAATCATTTAATTCAACAACTTGCTTTGCAACTGTTTCAGCAATACTAGAAATATCTTCTTTTCCAGTGCCTACACAAGTATCAAGACCAGCTATAGCATCTTTTAATTCAAGAGCTAATTCGTCGACAGCTTCTTTATCTAGATAACTATTAACTTTATGTGTTTCAAGTTTAAAGCATACCTTTTTTAAATCTTTTAAAACTTTATCTTTAATTGTATTATTATTTTTAATTGATGGACTATACTTTTTCATAATTTCTTCCTCCATTAAGCTACTTTGCTTCTAATTCTTTCAAGGTCATCACTATTAATATGAATTCCTTCAACTGTTAAAGAATTTAATTTAAGACCCATTGATTTGAATGATTTTTCTTCACATAAAGCACTAAATAATTTTTCTTGTAATTCTTTAGCCTTCAAAGTTGCATTAAAGACAGAAACATCTTTATCAACTAAAAGATTATTTAATATAGGAGCACCAATAGATTTAATTACTGAAATTGTCTTTTCTCTTAAGTCATCAATAGTAACAACATTAAATCCGGAATATGCAGCAATTAAACGACCAAAGTCTTCAATTTCAAGTGCATATTTTCCATTTGCTCCAGCTTTATATAATTCATTTTGATGATCATTTTTAATTTCAATATTACCAAATCCCCAAGCAAGTAAAGGTAATGAATTAATTAAAATAAAACATACTTTAACATTTTGTCCCAATAAATCTTTGCCATATTCTTTTAATAAATTTACATGATTACAATTATCAACTCTAAAGCTCAATTTTTCATTGATATAAACAAATCCCTTATAACCATTAGGAACTGTAAGAAACACACTTTTATCAATTTTAGCTGATGGAGTAAATTGAACAACACAATCAGTTAAATAGCTACTAGGTGCTAATTCATTAGTTTTCATTTAAATTATCCTCCCTATTTCTTTTCAATAATTTCACAAAGTTGATTTAATGTTGCCTCACTAAGATCATCCTTTGTTAAAGCAAAAATTAATTTCTTTTGAGTTTCACTTAATTCAGATAAATCAACTTTTACAGAATCAGAAGTAGCAGCAATTGCATCACGTAATGATTTCACTTCTTTTTCTGTTAAATCATAATTTTTGCAAACAATAGCATCAAAGTTTTTAGGAACATTTCGTTTTCCATTTTCAATAGCAGATAAATAAGAAGAAGATAATTCCAATTTGTCAGCCATAGTTCTCATACTGTCTCCAGAATTAATACGAATAATTCGAAGAACTTTACCTAATTGAGTAATCATAAATAATGCCTCCTCTATATTACAAGAAAATTATATCAACATTTGATTTGTTTGTCTACAAAATTGTAAACACTTTTTTCAATTTTGTGATATTCTTTTAAAAATTTATATATTAATATCATTGTTTATTTTCTTATAAAGTAATTTTTTTACTAAATTCTTCTCATCAGTTTGACCTAATATCCACATGACTTTACAAACTAAACTCTCTAGAGTCATATCGTAAGCTTCAAGAACTTCATATTTATCTTTAATTTTCTTTCCTACTTTATATAAGCCTAAATTGCTTCCTTCATATGGAACTTGTGTTGTAATAATTAATGTTTTATTTGAGAGAATAAATCTTTCGAGAGCATCAGAAAAAAGTTTTTCATCATACATTGGTATTCCACCAACACCAAATGATTCAATAATACATGCATCATAATGCTCGCTAACATAGTCAAAAATATCTAGACTCATACCAGGGATTAATTTCAATACAAAAACTTTTGGATTAATCGAATCATAAAATTTAACTTTTTCTTGAGTGTTAACTGCAACTTCTATATAATCTATAACTTTTCCATCTTGAATATTTGCTATTGCTGGATAATTAATACTTGTAAATGCGTTGTATGATTTGGTTCTATTTTTCTTAGCACGTGTTCCAAGGATGACTTTCCCATCAAAAACAATAGTAACACCATGTCCCTTTGGATGACTTGCATAAATAAATGCATCAAATAAATTACTACGCGCATCACTATCTCTCATAAAAATTGATTTTTGTGATCCAGTTAAAACAATTGGTTTTATAGAATTTTGAATTAAATATGATAATGCTGATGCTGTAAAAGCCATCGTGTCAGTCCCATGAGTAATGACAAAACCATCATATTTATCGTAATTTTCTTTAATAGTCTCAACCATTTTTAACCAATGCACATAATTAATATTAGTACTATCAAAATTAAAGAGTTCAATAGTATCAATATGACATATGTTAGATAAATCATCTAAATAGGATAATAATTCTTTACTATTGATTTTAGGCATATAGCCATCAGTTGTAGGTTTAGAAGCAATAGTTCCACCAGTTGTTATAAGTAATATATTTTTCATAAAAGTACCTTCATTTTTAATTTATCACAATGAATATATAAACAAAAGATAATTGTTATCGTAATAATAAAAAATTGTAGATCTCTCTACAATTATTTATTGATATTCTTTTTAGCAGGTCCATTTATTACTTTTCCATTTTTTAAAAACCTACTACCATGACAAGGACATTCATAAACATGATCTATATCATTATAAATTAATGCACTGCCCATATGCGAACAACGAGGTTTTTTAAAACAAATCAGATTTTTTAAATAATTCGATAAATTTGTAAATAAAGGCTTCAATTTTACTCTTCTTAAAGGATTAACTAGTAAATTAGCTTCTTTTCCTTGCAACATATCAAGAAGTAATAATGATCCACTCATTGCCCAAGTAAAGCCATATAGATTAAAACCAGTTATAACATAATAATCTTTATGTTTTTTATCTAATCTACCAATATAAGGTATTTTATCAAGAGTTACACAATCTTGATTACTCCAAGAATAGACTATTTCCATGTTTGGAAATTTGTCTTTTACTAAGTTAACAAAATCAACTAAACATCTTTTCTTTGTATCTCTATCATTTCCACCAACGATTAAATAATCTTTATATTTCCTTATATATAATCCATTATTATCAAGGCATGTGTACATATCATTAACTTTTTTATTATTTTTTAAAGCAACAACGTATGATCTTCTTTGTGTTAATTTTGTAAAATAAAAACCAAATTTATTAATGCATGGAAAATTAGTTGCAAAAATTATTTTATTAAAAGTAATCTTATGGTATTTAGTAAAAGCAGTATTTTCTTTAACATTTTCGATACGTGTATGTTCAAAAATGTTTAATTCTCTACTAATACAATCAATAAATTTTATAGGATGAATAAGTGCTTGATTACTAATTTTACAACCCATTTTTATATTAAAATCAAAAGGCAATTTATTAACTACTTTAGTATCTACTAATAAAGTATTAAAAGCCTCAATTTCTTTTTTAATAATTGAGGTTGAATAATTTGAATAAAGTATATTTGCACATTCATAGAAATCAAAGTCATATTTATATGATAATTTTTTATATTCTTCAATTGCTTTAGCATTTAAATTTAGAAATTCACTAGCTTTTAAAATACCCAAATCTCTGATCATATCTTGATATAAATAATCATGACTTATTGTTAAAAAGGATGTTGTATTTTTACTTATTCCATTACCAATTGTATCTTGTTCAACTAAAACGTAAGGAATGTTATTTTCTTGTAATTGATATGCTGTTAATATACCAGCTATTCCTCCTCCTACAATTAGAACATGAGTTTCAATATCCTTTTCTAATGATGGAAAAGATTTTAATTCTACTTCACTCCAAATAGATTGCTCTTTCATTTTATTCACCATTATTATTATGGCAACTAAAATAAATTATATTAATTTTGTTTCAATATAATTTCATTATCTATATAAATACCATCCGCTCCTAAAGAGGCACATTCTTCTACTTCTTCATATGTTTCAGGTGTAAAGAAAAATACTTTTTTTTCATTTTTGTGAAACTTAGGTATTGCTTTTTTAAAATATGAACTAGTATTAAAATCCATTCCAATAGCAATAAAACGTGATGAACTAAAGTACTCCAAAATTTGTTTAACAGAATAATTGACTTTATAGTGTGAAAAAATACATTGATTATATGAAGTAACATCCTTTAATAAATCCCACATTTCTACAGAAAAAATTTCTGGTAATATTCGATTTTGTACATCAATGTTATTTTCCTTACAAACTATATCAAGTCGTATTAATACTTCAGCATCTTTTTCTGTAATATCCATTTTTGAATCTATTACAAATTTAACATCGTTATATTCACTAAGAGTATCTATTATCCATTCTTCATTTATTGGAGTCATACCATTACTTAATTTTAATCCTTTAAATTCATCATATGAAATATCATCTGATTCAACTTCTAAGTAATCCCATGAATGAGTTCCTATTAGACGTCCATCATTGGATAATTTAAGATCATATTCAAAATACCTAAATCCTTTGTTATAAAAATATTCAAATGGTTCCATTGCATTTAAATAAGTTTCATTAGTAGTTGTACCACCCGCATGCATTATTTTAATCATATTTTCGATTGAGATAGATTTTGGTGTACATGAAAGTAATATAGATATAAATAAATTTACTAAAATTAATTTACAATGTTTGTTCATTAATATGCTCCTTGTATTTTATGATAGCAATATTTTGTCAGTATTATAATAGTTATTATCAAAATATTTATTAGTAAAATGAAATCATTATTTATATATAGAAAAATAAAGTATGTCAATAATAGACATACTTTATCATTTTTATACTTTGCAATTAACTAAATTAAATTCATTATTACTTCCCATAAAGAACCAACTTCTTGAATTACAGGAGCAATGATAAGTGAAATAATAGACATTAATTTAATTAAAATATCCATTGCTGGTCCAGCTGTATCTTTTAAAGGATCTCCTACTGTATCACCAGTAACAGCTGCTTTATGAGTATCACTACCCTTACCACCAAAGTTTCCTTCTTCGATATATTTCTTTGCATTATCCCAAGCACCACCAGCATTAGCCATAAAGACTGCTAGCATAATAGCGCTTAGTAATCCACCAATTAAAATACCTGCTAAACCAATACCTCCTAAAAGGAAGCCACCGATAATTGGAGATAAAACGGCAATTAATCCAGGCACAATCATTTCTTTCAAGGAAGCTTTTGTCGAAATATCAATACATTTATTGTAATCAGGTAATGATGTTCCTTCTAAAATTCCTTTATCTTCTTTAAATTGTCTTCTTACTTCTTCAACCATTTGATTTGCAGCTCTTCCTACAGCTCCAATTGTCAAAGAAGAGAATAGATAAGGTAACATACCTCCAACTAATAAACCAACAATAAATTCTGGATTTTCAACTAGAGATAAATTTTCTAAACCAACAGCATGAGCAAATGAAACAATCAATGCTAAAGAAGTCAATGTAGCAGAACCAATACAAAATCCTTTTCCAATAGCAGCAGTCGTATTACCAACTGAATCTAATTTATCAGTAATTTCTCTTGTTTCATGAGGTAGTTCAGCCATTTGTGCAATACCGCCAGCATTATCAGCAATTGGACCATATGCATCAACAGATACTGTAATACCAGCTGTTGATAACATACCAACTGCTGCTAGAGAAATTCCGTAACCTCCAGCACAAATATAAGAAATAACAATTGCAACTGCCAAAACAGCAATTGTTAAAGCAGTTGATTTCATACCAGTTCCAAGACCAGCAATAATATTTGTTGCATGTCCAGTTTCTGATTCTTTTGCTATCTTTTTAACTTCTTTATAATCAGATGAAGTATATAATTCAGCAATAAATCCTACAGCAATACCAGCAATTAAACCAACTAATACTGCGATAAATAAAGTAATTCCTTTCTTAGTAACAAACACACCATCACTAGCAACAGAATATTCTTTTACATATAATAATGAGAATAATAATGTACATACTGCTACAATTACTGTTGCAATATAAGTTGCAACATTTAAAGCTAAATGAGGATTTTTCCATTTACGAGCTTTAACAATCATTGTACTAATTAATGAAGCTAAAACTCCTACCCCACATATTAAAAGTGGGAACATCAATATTTTTAAATAACTTGATTCACTTATTGCTGATAAATCTCCACCCAAAGTAAATAATGCCATTGTTAATGAAGAAATAATTGAACCAACATATGATTCAGTCAAGTCACTACCCATACCAGCAATATCACCAACATTGTCACCAACATTATCAGCGATAGTTGCAGGATTACGAGGATCATCTTCTGGAATACCAGCTTCTACTTTACCGACTAAATCAGCACCAACATCAGCAGCTTTTGTATAAATTCCACCACCAACACGAGAGAATAATGCAATCATTGAACAACCTAATCCATATCCAGAAATGATTTTAATTGGATATTCTAAATTACCACAAATTGCGTAGCTTACAAGTAAAATTCCAGCTAAACCTAATAAGCCTAAACTAGCAACTGTAAGTCCTAAAATAGCACCACCCGTGAAAGCAACATTTAATGCTCCACTCATTTTTTCAGTAGTAGCTTTCATAGCTGTTCTCGAATTAGCTTTTGTTGCAGCAAACATTCCAAGCCATCCAGAAATACCAGAGAATAAAGCACCTATTATAAAACATATAGCTGATTCCCAACCAACACCTTCAGCTTTACCTTGAAGTGTAGGAATAAAGCCTAATAAAGTTAAAATAGCTGCTACTCCAATAATAAAAGGTATAATAACACGATATTCCCTTTTCAAAAAAGCAAGAGCTCCATCATGAATATATTTAGAAATATCTTCGACCTTTTTATTCTCAACTTTAATTTTCTTTATCCTATGAAAGATTACAAAAATGTAAGCTAAGGTAATTACTGAAGCAAAAATAATAAGTAACAAAATAATCAAATGTTCTTTAGTCATACTTGAATCTCCTTTTATTATTCAGATTAATATTATTAATCTTCAAACTTCTATATTTATTTTAAAACATCTAAATAAATAATTCTACACAATATAAATGAAAATGCTACTGAAACTATTTTTAATTTCAGTAGCATAAAATTTATTTTTCAAAAAAAGCAACACCTATTCCACCAGGCCCTATATGAGTACCAATAGTACCACCTAATTGACATATTGATAAAGATTCTTTATTTTCAAACAATGATAAATTATTTTGATAGTAATTTTTAATTTGATTATCATCATTACCCGAGTAGATAAATGCAAAAGGTAAAGAAAAATCAATACCATTCGACTCTTGTATAAATTTTGACAAAGTATTATTAGCTCTTTTACTACCTATTGCTTTTCCAATTAATTTAACTTCTCCATCAATTATTCCAACTAATGGTTTAATTCCTAAAATATCTCCAGCAATAGCAACTGTTGCTGATATTCTTCCACCTTTTTTTAAATATTCAAGTGTATTTAATGTTGCCATTAATTTAATTCTTTTCTTATTTTTATTTAGTAAATCAACAATATCATTTACATTCATTCCTTGTGAGATTAAAGATAAGGCATATTCAACAAGTAATCTTTCACCGGCACAAACTGTTGAACTTTCAATAACATGTATTCTGTTTTCAAATAACTCACTAGCAATAACAGCATTATTATAAGTTCCTGATAATTTTGTAGAAATAGTGATAACTATTAATTCATCATCATTGTTTTCTAATAATTCTTTATACTTTTCTTCAAAACGATAAATACCAATTTGACTAGTTTTTGGAAATACTTTAGATTCAACTAATAATTTATAAAAATCACTAGGAGATAAATTTACTCCGTCAAGGTATTCTTCTTCTCCAAAATTAATTACCATAGGAATCATACAAATTCCTAATTGTTTAGCTTCAACCTCACTAATATCGGAAGCAGAATCTACTAATATTTTAATCGACATTAATTTTCCTCCATACGACTAACAATTGTTTCTAAATTATCATTAACTATATTCAAGCATTCATATAGTATAGTTCTTTTATTATCATCAATACCTTTACTAGCTTCTTCAAATATAGCATCAATTTTATCAACAATAATATTAGAAACTTCTTGACCTAAAGTAGTTAATTTTATTTCGGCATTATAACGTTTTTTATTTGTATCATCATAAACGATATACTTTTTTTCCTCTAGATATGTTAAGGATCTTGAAACTAATCCTTTATCATCTTTAGATAAATCTACTAGTTGTGACGCTGTTAATCCATTAAACTTATTTAAATAAAAAAGACATGATACATGGGGTGCTAATAAATCATATTTGGTCATCTCAACAAATTTAATTTTTTTAATTAGACGATTAATACTAGTAATTAATGTAGTAAACAATGCATATCTTTCACTCATAACAGTTAACTCCTTTTTGCAAGATATTACTACATTATCATCAACTTGTTGTAAAGTCAACAAGTTATTAATTTTAAATTATATTCTATTTTTCAACTTTTTATTTATAAAGAACTGGTTTTAATCTTTTTCCAATAATTGTTACTAAATAAATTTTTAAAGCATCTATTAAAACAAAAGGAACAACACAAGACATCAATATTTTACCAAAAGTTATAGATGTACCTCTAGAAACATAAACAACATAGAACCATAAAGTTCCTATTAAATAAATTACTAAAGTTCCTATTAACATTAAAAATAGATAATGAATATTTCTCTTAGCAAATAGTTTTTCAAAAATCCAATAAATTATTCCAGCAAATATAAATCCAACAATAAAGCCACCTGTAGGCCCTAAAATATAAGCTAATCCTCCATTAAAAGAAGCAAAAACAGGTAGTCCTAAAGCACCTAATAAAACATATAAGATTATTGAAAATGTTCCTCTTTTACCACCAAGTACCATTAATGTTAAAAATACACCAAATGTTTGTAGAGTAAATGGAACTACAAATGGTACTGAAATCCATGAACAAATACAAATAACAGCAGCAAACAATCCTATATAACAAATATCTTTTACTCTATCACGTTCCATAATATAAAACCCTACTTCCAAAAAAAATAAAAGCCTGATTAATCAGGCTGTTTTGCACGATGGCGGAGCAAGAGAGACTCGAACTCTCGCACCAGTTACCCGATCTACTTCCTTAGCAGGGAAGCCCCTTCACCAACTTGGGTATTGCTCCAATGCCTTATTATATTAGCAAAATTTAGCCATCATTTCAATATAAATTTATATAAAAGACCAATTTTATAAGAAATTATTAATTGCAAAAGTAAATTCAACCTCGATAACACTAAAAGATGAATTTAAA
>JBJEDT010000052.1:0-22200 GCA_051872335.1 Bacilli bacterium
CAATTATATTACTAATTCTATTTTCTTTATCTTCAAGATCATCTATTAATTCTAAAGATAAAGCAATATTTTCTTGAACAGTTAATTCATTAATTAATTGGTAATCTTGAAAAATAAATCCACAATAAGAAGAACGATAAAAATCAATTTCTTTTTCAGTAAATGTATCTAGATCTTTACCATCAATAATAATTTTTCCTTCAGTTTTGTCATCTAAGTTTCCAAGTAGATTTAAAAGGGTAGACTTTCCACTACCAGATTTTCCTAAAACAAAAACAAAACCAGTTGAAGGCAATACAAAAGAAACGTCGGTTAACCCACGAGATTTTTCTTTTTTCTTTCCAGTGTAAGTCTTTTTTAAATGTTGTACTTCTATCATATTTCTCTTTCACTTTTAAAATAATAAATATTCTTATATTATATTGTATATTATTGAATATAAAGATTCCATCTAAAATAATTATTTTACATGTTTTACTTTGTATTCTAGAGGAGTATATCCAGTAATTAATTTAAATGTTTTATTGAAATGGCTTTGTGATGAAAAACCTAAATATAGACTAATAGAAGCAAAATTTTTATTTGTATATTTTAATAATCCTTTGGCTTCGTTTATTTTTACATTTAAAATATATTGGCTTAATGTTTTACCAGTTTCTTTTTTTATTTTATCAAATAATACGCTTTTACTTATGAATAATGCATTACAAATATCTTGCGATTTTATAGGATCAGAAAGATGATTATAAATATATTTATTAAGGCTGATTAAAAATGAAGAAGCATCTTTTTTACCTTTGATTCTTGCGACTCTTTCTGTAAAATCGATAACCATATTTAATTGTAAAGTTGCTACATCTGTTTCTTTTTGCATTAGTTCCATTTTTTGAATATAAAGATCACTTAGTGATAATGCTTCATTAACATCTAACATACCTTTGATAGCTGATCTACTTATAAGAGTTGTGCTTGCAATAAAAATGTTTTTAATTTGCCTTAGTGAGTCATTTGACATTTGCCCAGATCTAACAGCAGGTGCTTTTTTAATCCATTCTTTAAGTTCTACAATATCACCATGTTCAACCATTCGACAGAGTTCATCTTCTATTAATTTAGTATTGTGCTCATAGTTCATTACATTTTCAAATTCAACTTGATTATTTAAAATTTCTTTGTTGATTATTTTATTCATATTTTCAAAAGTGGTATCATTTATTAAAAGGTCTTTAACATTTTTCTTTTCCTTATTTAATACATAATTGAACATACAAAGTGACTGTAATAAACTTTCTAATGGCATAGAAACAATTGACTTTACCGAAGATTTAAAAGCGTCTAGATCATCTTTTTCGACTTCAAGTTCAAAAGCAATTTTTTGTAATAAAGAATCATTTGGTTTTATCTGACGTGATGGTCCTATAATAATTAAGTTATTCTTAAAATTTAAATAACCATAATAAAAAAAATCGTTTGTAGCAATGTAACCGATGTTTTCTTTGTTTTCAAATATTTTATTTCCTAGTAATATAATTGGATCTTTTGGAAGATAAACTAAAGAATAAAAGAAGGTTTGCTTTTTGTTATTGTAGATTCTAACCGGGATACCAGATAATTGAGATAATGAAGTGCATAAGAATTCTAAATCTAATGTTTGCATAATTTCACCTTAGGAATATAATATCAAATTTCGGAAGATAATAAAAGAATGTAAGGGTTTTCTTTTATATTATTAAATTATAATAAGGAGAAAAGTGATGGATAAAGTGATAAAAAAAATTTGTTTGGAAGATAAAGCTAAAATGCTATGTGGTTACAAAACAATGAACACATACCCTATCGAAAGTCTCAATGTCCCTTCCCTTCAACTTTCTGATGGACCAAATGGTGTAAGAATGGAAGATAAAAATGGTGACTCTTTAAATGGAGTTTCTTCTTCTTTACCAGCAACTTGTTTCCCTTCAGGAGTTAGTTTAGCATCATCATGGAATGAAAATCTATTAAATGAAATTGGTGGAGCAATAGGTGAAGAGTGCAATTATTATAACATTAATGTATTGCTTGGACCTGCTATTAATATTAAAAGAAATCCTAAATGTGGTCGAAACTTTGAATATTATTCAGAAGATCCATTATTAAGTGGATACTTAGGAAGCGCATTTGTTAAAGGAGTACAAAGTAAAAATGTTGCAGCATGCCCTAAACATTATGCATGTAATAATAATGAAAAATATCGATTTACCGGAGATTCAATTGTTGATCAAAGAGCATTACATGAAATTTATTTGAAACCATTTGAAATAGTTGTTAAAAAGTCTTCCCCATGGGCAATAATGAATTCGTATAATAAGATTAACGGAATAAATGCTTCCCAGAATAGTTATGTGTTGGATGAAGTATTAAAGAAGAAATGGGGATTTAATGGTATTGTAATGACTGACTGGGGTGGCATTGTAGATCGTGTTGAAGGATTAAAAGCCGGAACCGATTTAGAAATGCCTGGTATGGTAGAACATAATATTCAAGAAATAATAAAGGCTACTAAGAGTGGTCGAATTAATGAAAGTATTGTAAATAAATCAGTTGATAATATAATAAAAACTATTTCTAGGACTAAGGATCATCCAAATACTTGCGATTTTGATGAACATTATAGAATGGCAATAAAAGCTGCAAAAGAAGGAGCAGTATTATTAAGAAATAATAATAATATCTTGCCTCTTAATAAAGAAGAGAAAATAGCTATTATCGGTGGATTATTTAATGAAATGAGATATCAAGGATCTGGTTCTTCTTTATTAAATCCTCATAAACTCTCATATCATAAAGATGCTTTTGATATTAGAAATATTAATTATAGTTTCATTCAAGGATATAATGCTAGTGAATTAAATGCTAATAAAAAATTAGAAAAAGAAGTTCTAAATAGCATTAATGAATATGACACTATATTATTCTATTGCGGACAAAACGACTATGTAGAATCAGAAGGGTTTGATAGAGAAGTAGTGACTTTACCTGACAATCAAATTTCTTTACTAAATAAGATTATTAATTTAGGTAAAAAAATAATATTGGTATTATTTGGTGGTAGCATGATTGAGCTACCGTTTATAGAAAATGTAGAAGCAATTTTATATATGGGTTTAGCAGGTGAAGGTTGTGGAGAAGCTACAACGCAATTATTGTTTGGTGAAGCTTGCCCAAGTGGAAGATTAATAGAAACTTGGCCACTAACTTATGACGATGTACCATTCGGTGATAAGTTCACTTCATCTCCTAATGAAGTGTATAAAGAATCAATTTTTGTTGGATATAGATATTACGAAACTAGAAATCATGATGTACGATTCCCATTTGGATTTGGTATGTCCTATTCAGATTTTAAATATTCTTCATTAATTTTAGGAGAGAGAGAAAATGAAATAGTAGTTTCTTGCACAATAGAAAATTTAAAAGATATTTATGCTTCAGAGGTTGTTCAAGTATATGTTTCAAAAAAAGATAGTTCTATTTATCGACCATTTAAAGAACTTAAAGGTTTTAAAAAAGTTGAATTTAAACCATTTGAAAAGAAGATTGTTCAAATTACTATACCTAAGGAAGATTTAAAAGTATATGATGTTCACAAGAAAAAGTTTATTCTTGAAGATGGAAATTATAAATTTATCATAGGTAAAAATGCTAGAGAAGAATTACTCTCAAACACACTAGAAATAGTTGGTGATAAAATTAAAGAGGATAATGAATTAACAAAAAAATACTATTGGAATTTAGATAATTTAATTTCTTTATCAGATGCAGATTTTATAGAAATAACTCATTGTAGTATAACTCCTTATGTATTTAATAAAAAACCATATACATTTGAAACACCTATTGGTGAATATAAAAGTTTTGTTGGAAAAATCTTTAGATCAGCTGTTTGTGGAGTTGGATTAAGGCAATATAAAAAAGGTTGTAAAATGAAAGATGGACCTGAAAAAGAACGTGAAAAGAAAACTGGTTTATTTGTGTATAAACTTATGCCTTGTAATTCACTTCGGTCTTTGTGTTATTCATCGAGTGGTGGATTATCTTATAAAGTTGCTCAAGCTCTTATTGAATTTATTAATGGTCACTATATAAGAGGTATTAAAAAATTAGTAAGGAAGGAAAAGTAATATGAAAGCATTAGAAACAAAAACATTCAATTCTAAAATTAAAAGTAAAAATGTTACTAGTAAAGAAAAATGGCTTGGCTATTTGTTTGGCCCTGCAGGTGCTATTTTGCTAAATGCTGTTTTAGCTACATACTTAAATGTATTTTATACTGATGTATTGAAATTAACGACTGTATGGGGTGGATTATTTTTAGCATTATTCCCTATTATTTCAAAAATTATTGATGCTCTTACAAATGTTTTGATGGGTTATATAATTGATAGAACAAAAACAAAACAAGGAAAAGCAAGACCTTGGTTGTTATTAAGCGCCCCTCTTCTTACAATATTTGGAATATTATTATTTATTGTTCCTAGTGGTAATCAAACATTACAAGTGATTTGGGTAATGATTTCATATAATCTATTCTATTCATTTGCATATACAATTTATAATATGTCACATGGATTAATGGTACCTCTATCCACTAGAAATACAACTCAAAGAGGAGAATTGTCAGTTTTTAACCAAATTACGACAATTATGATTTCGGGTATAGTTGTAGCATTAATTTTTCCTATGGTTATTATGCCAATTATTGGTGTAGATAAATCTTCATGGATCGTTTTGATGAGTGTATTATCAGGTATAGCTTTACCATTAACACTGATAGAATATTATTTTACAAAGGAAAGAATTTCAGAAGAAACTAATAATGAGGAAACTAAGAAAGTACCTTTTAGATTACAATTAAAAGCTGTATTTACAGATAAGTTTATTGTTTTATTATTAATTTATTTTCTAGTTTATACTGTTGGTGGAACTTTAAAAAACATTGCTTTAGTTTATTATTGTAATTATGTATTAGGAACCTATAATGATGGAATAACACAAACTTTAGTTTCAGTTCTTGGTGGCATTCCTATGGGAATTGGTATTTTCCTAGTATGGCCACTTGCAAAAAAATTTGGTAAGAAAAATGTTACATTAGTTGGTTTTATAATTTATGCAATTGGTAGTTTAATTTGTTTTATAGCTCCTAGTAATTTAATTGTAGTTTTAGTTGGTCAATTTATTAAAAACATTGGAGGTTTACCTTGTGCCTACGTATTTATGGCTTTATTTGCTGATGCTTTGGATAATGCAGAATGGCGTACTGGATTTAGAGTAGATGGTTGTGCGATGTCTATTTATAGTATTATTACTGTTGCTATGGGTGGTATATGTACAGGCTTATTCAATTTCTTCTTATCTAAGAATGGATATATTAATCCAGTTACTTTACAAGAATTTATTAATAATTCTTCATTATATGAAGGTTTGACAACACAATTAAGTGCTGAACAAATTGCTGCGTTAACTAATTTGACAGATTCTATTGCTTTTGTTCAACCTAGTGGTGTAAATCATTTTATTACATTTGCTTTTGTTGGTTTAGAAGTTATTACAGGTATTCTATGTGCTTTCTTATTATTCTTTGTTAATATTGAAAAAACAATTGCAAAGAAACAAGAAATTTTAGTTGAAAGAGAAAAAATTAAATATGCTAATGAAGGTTTAGAATGGCAACCTGCAGATGTTAGAAGTGCTCTTGAAATTAAAAAGCAAGAAGAAGAAGCTGAACAAGTATTTATTGATGAACTTAAGGCTCGTTGTGAAAAACATAATTTGAATTTTGAAGAATTATATAACGAACATTTAGCTAAAAAATCTTTAAAAGCAAAGAAACAAGAAGAACAACAAGCAAAAGCTTTAGCTAAACAAAAAGCTAAAGAAGAAAAGATTCAAGCAAAATACGATAAATTATCTAGCGAAAAGAAAGCAAAAATAGAAAAAACAAAAGCATTAAAAGAACAACAATTAGAGAAAATATGGAGTGTTGAGAAAGAACGTGGCGAACTTTCATATTTACAATTCCAAAAGGAGTTAAACCAATATGAAAGTAGATAATATTCTAGTTGAGTATTTAAAAGACCCTATTGGTATTGATATTGAACATCCTCGCATTACATGGAATGATTTTGATTGTGACAAGCAAAGTGCTTTTGAAATTGAATATTCTATTAATGGGGAAACTCAAAAAAATATACATGTCAAATCATCTTCAATGAACTATGTTTTTAATAATAATTTTAAGAGCAGAGATAGAGTTGAATTTAGAATCAAAATTTATAATAAGAATAAAGAATGTAGTGATTTTTCTTCATGGCACCATTTTGAGTTTGGTCTTTTAGAAAAAAATGATTGGCATGCAAAATGGATAAGTGGAAATTATAAAGTATCTAAAAAGAAAAGATATCCTGTTGATTATTTTAAAAAAGAATTTAATGCTAACCACATTAAAAAGGCTAGATTATATATATCAAGTTGTGGTTTATATGAAGCATTTATTAATAATCGTCGTGTTGGAGATTTTGTTCTTGCTCCAGGAAGCACAGATTACAAAAAAAGAATCCAATATCAAACATATGATGTAACTTCACTTATTAAAAATAATGAAAATGAAATACATATTTTATTAGCTGATGGATGGTATCGAGGATCCATTGGAGCGAAGGGTTTTACAAATGTTTTTGGTACTCAAACAAAAGTAATTGCTCAATTAGAAATAGAAGATGTTAACGGAAAAATAAGTGTTATTTCTACTGATGAAAGTTGGTCATGGTCTAATGATGGTCCTATTACTTTTGCTGATTTAAAAGATGGAGAAATTGTTGATAATAGACTAGTTCCTTCTTATAAAAATAAAGCACTTGTAACTTCTTTTGTTGGTAATTTAAAAGCATCAAATAATAGTTTTGTTATAGAAACTAATAAATCAAAACCAATTAATTCATATACAAGCCCTTCTGGAAAGCACATACTTGAATTTAAAAATAATATAGCTGGATATATTGCTTTTAAAGTAAATGCTCATGAGGGACAAAAACTCCACATTGTAATGGGAGAAATGCTTGATGAAAACAATGAAGTTACTTTAAAAAATGTTCAATGTGTACGTAAAGGGAAAAGAACACCATTACAAGAAGTAACATTTATTTGTAAAGAAGGTATAAATGAATATCACTCTAAATTCTATTATGGTGGATTCAAATATCTTTCAATAGAAACAGATATTGAATTTGATAAAAAGGACTTTACTCAAATTCAAATACAAACTGAATTAGATGAGACTTCAGCTTTTAAATGTTCAAATAAATTAATTAATATTTTTTACGAGAATACATTGAGAAGTTTAAAAAGTAATTCTATTGATATTCCTACGGATTGTCCTACTAGAGAAAGAATGGGTTGGACAGGTGATTCACAAGTTTTCTTTGAATCTGCTACATTTTTGACTAATTATGCAAGTTTTACAAGAAAACATTTAATTGATGTTTTTGATAGACAAGAGAAAAATGGTTGTCTACCTCAAATTGCTCCATATTCTGCTGAAGACTGGTTTATGGGTGTAATGAACGGATCAGTAGGTTGGGCTGATGTAGGAATTTTAACACCATATCGATTCTATAAAAAATATGGCGATATTCGTATCTTAGAAAACAACTACGATAATATGATTAAGTATATTAATTTTATGCTTAAACGTTGTGGTCGACCAAAAGGAATATATGCTTTCTATGCAAAGCCACTTCATTTATCTTGGAAAAATAAAAAATTCGGAGTCAACAGTGGGCAATCATATGGTGAGTGGGCAGAACCAAATGATGTTCAAGCTATTACTTGGCTAGATTTTGCTGAACCTCATCCAGAAGAATCAATGGCATATACTATTTGGATGTTAAGACTAATTATAGAAATATCTTCTATTTTAGGTAAAACAGAAAATCTAGAAAAATATGAATTATATGAAAAAGGAATTACAAACGCTTATCAAGAATTAGTAGACAAGAAACGTTTTAATCTTGATACAAATAGACAAGCAAAACTTGTAAGACCATTATATTTAAAACTTCTAAATCAAGAACAAGAATCATTTGCAAAAACAAGATTACTAGAAGCTTTAAAATTTTACAATTATCGTCTTGGCACAGGCTTTTTGTCAACTCCATTTATTTTAAATGTTTTATCTAGTATTGATGTTGAAGTGGCTTATAAACTACTTGAAAATGAAGAAATGCCTGGATGGTTATATATGGCTAAAAATAGTACTGGAACAATCTGGGAAGGTTGGGAAGGGCCTAAATCTCAATTAGGTATATCTTCTCTAAATCACTATTCTAAAGGTGCTTTAGTTGAGTGGCTATTTAATGGTATGTGTGGAATAAACGTTGTAAAAGAAAATGAATTTTTAATTAAACCAATAATAGGTGGTAAGGAAAAATTTGCTACTTGCACATATCAAAGTATATATGGTGAGATTAAATCTTCCTGGAAAAAAGAAGATGATCAAATTTTTATAGATATAGATGTTCCTTCTAATACTAAAGCATTATTTGAATATGGAACATTTAAAAAAGTATTAGCACCAGGAAATCATCATTTTGAGTTTTAGAGGATAGCACGATGAAATATTTTTTAGCAATAGATATTGGTGCATCTTCTGGTAGACACATTATTGGATATTATGATAATGGATTAAAAACCATCGAAGTATTTAGATTTCCAAATAGTATCGAAAAAGAAAATGGACATTTAGTTTGGAATTTAGATTATTTATTTACTCAAGTAAAATTAGGTATAAAAAAAGCTCTTGAAATGTTTAGTAACATTGAGTCGCTTTCAATTGATACTTGGGGAGTTGATTATGTATTAATGAATCACGAAAAAGAAATTTTACCTTGTTATTCATATCGTGATAATCGTACTAAATCTATAATAGAAGAAGTGCATAATCTAATTTCATTTGAGGATTTGTATAAAATTACAGGGTGTCAATTTCAAGAATTTAATACCATTTATCAATTATATGCTGATAAGAAACTAGGTAGATTAGATGATGCGACTACTTTCTTACACATACCAGAATATCTCATATACAGATTAACTGGTAAGATGGTAAAAGAATACACCAACGCTTCAACAACTGGTATGCTTGATGGAGATACTAATTTTTATTCTGATACGATTATTAATAAATTAGGTTTAAAGAAAGATTTATTTTCTAAATTAGAAAAACCAAGGTATGTTGTTGGAAGTTTATTAAAAGAAATACAAGATGAAGTTGGTGGAAATATTAAGGTAACACTTTGTCCAACTCACGATACAGCATCCGCTGTTGAAGGTATAAACATGAAAGAAAATGCTCCTTATATTTCTTCAGGAACTTGGAGTTTACTAGGATTGAAAGTAGATAAAATTATTAATTCTAGTGAAGCTAGAGAAGCTAATTTTTCAAACGAATATGGACCTAATTATATTAGGTTTCAAAAAAATATTATGGGCTTATGGATAATCCAATCACTGGCTAAACAAATGAATCTTTCTTTTACTGAAATGGTTGAATTATCAAAAAAGAGCCAATATAAAGAAACATTTGATGTGAATGATAATTTATTTTTATCATCATTAGATATGAAAAAAGATATTATAAATTGGTTTTTAAGTCATAATATAATTCCTCCAAAAGAAGATATTGATATCATAAATTCAACATATAGAAGTTTAGCTTATTCTTATTCGATAGCCTTAAAAAAATTAGAAAAAATTACAAATCATACATATCAAGAATTATATATAGTTGGTGGTGGTGCTAAGAATAAATATTTAAATGCACTAACAGAGGAATTCACAAATAAAAAAGTAATTGCTTTACCAATTGAAGCAACTGCTATTGGAAATTTATTATCGCAAATGGAGAAATAATATGAGAAAAGAAGTTATTGAAAAATATGCAAAATATGGAATCAATGTAATTGAAGTTATGAAAACACTACACAATATTCCAGTAAGTATTCATTGTTGGCAATTAGATGATGTAAACGGGTTTGAGAAATCTACTTCACTAAGTGGTGGGATTCAAGCTACCGGGAATTATTTAGGAAAAGCACGCAATTTTAAAGAATTAACTAATGATTTAGATGTTGCATTAAAATATATTCCTGGTACCAAAAAAATTAATTTACATGCGAATTATCAAGCTCAAGATGTAGTCGATAGAAAAGATATTACACCTCATCAATTTGAACCATGGGTGAAGTATGCTAAGAAAAGAAATTTAGGTTTAGATTTTAATCCAACTATGTTTTCTAGTCCTATGTTAGTTGATAATATGACTTTATCAAGTCCTAGAAAAGATGTTAGAGATTATTGGATTGAACATTGTATTAATTCATTAAAGATTACTGAATATTTTGCAAAACAATTGAATTGCAAATCTTTGATGAATATATGGATTCCTGACGGATTAAAAGATGTTCCAAGTGATAGATTAGGGCCTCGTTTGAGATTAAAAGATTCATTAGAAAAAGTATTAAATGGTTATGACTATGATAAATCTGTTATGGATGTAGCTGTTGAATCAAAAGTATTTGGTATAGGTATGGAATCATATACAGTAGGTTCCCATGAATTCTATATGAACTTTGCATCACAAAATAACATCTTATGTTTACTTGATACAGGTCATTTTCATCCTACAGAAAATGTAGCCGATAAGATTTCATCATTGCTTTTATTTAATGATAAATTAGCTCTTCATGTATCACGTCCTGTAAGATGGGATAGTGACCATGTTTTAAAATTAAATGATGAACTACAAGAAGTATGTGATGAGTTAGTTAAGTGCGATGCTCTTGATAGAACATATATTGCTTTAGATTATTTTGATGCATCAATTAATAGAGTAGCAGCTCTAGTTATAGGTGCTAGAAATATGCAAAAAGCTTTACTAAAGGCTCTATTAACTCCATGGGATTTATTAAAGCAATATCAAGATTGTTTAGATCATACAAAAGTCCTTGCTTTACAAGAAGAAATCAAAACACTTCCTTGGAATGAAGTTTGGGAAGAATATTGTATTTTAGAGAATTGTAAAAAAGAAGATGAATGGCTAAATGAGATTTTAATATACGAAAGAAAAGTATTAGCAAAAAGGGGATAATTTATGAATGTAATTAAAGAAGTAACAAGTATTTTAGATTTGTTATATAAACACGGTTGGGATGAAAGAAATGGTGGAAATCTATCTTATATAGTCAATGAAGAAGAAGCAAAATCTATAACTAAAAATAGAGAAGTTATCAGAAGTTTTTCATATGATTTTGACATGAGTTTTCTTATTGGGAAATACTTTATTATTACAGGAACTGGAACTTATTTTAAAAATATGGAAAAAAATCCTGAACAAAATTTAGGATTAGTAAAAGTACTTAATAAAAATACATTAGGTTTATTATGGGGTTATGAAGATGGTGGAAAACCAACCAGTGAAACTCCAACTCATCTTCAATGTCATATTGAAAGATTAAAACAAGATTCCAATCATAGATTAGTAATTCATTGTCACCCAACCAATGTGATTTGTATGACTCATGTTTGTCCACTTGATTCTAATTTTATTACTGAAAAACTATGGAAAATGCAAACTGAAAGTATAGTAGTTTTTCCAGAAGGAGTAGGTGTATTACCTTGGATTCTTTGTGGTGGAGTTCAAATAGGAATTGAAACTGCTAAATTAATAAAAGATTATCGAAGTGTCATATGGGCTCAACACGGTCTTTTCTGTACAGGAAAAACATTAGATGAAGTTTTCGGACTTATTGAGACTATAGAGAAAGCTGCTGAAATTTATATGAAAATTTATGATAAGCATATATATCAATCAATAACAAATGAAAATTTAATCGAAATCGCTCAAGCATTTAAAATAGATTATCGCCATGGTATTATTGATTAATATACAGTCATTATTCTTTACATATTCTATAATATTAAATATAATTGAATTACCATTAAGAGAAGACGAGAGACAAGCTCTATGACTCTTCAGCAACCATCTTTATGAAACGGTGCTAAAACTTGTACAATGGGAATTTAAAATAACTCCCATAATTTAATGGGAGTTTTTGTTTGAAAAGAGGATAATAATGCTTTGGTTAATTTTTGCTCTTTTAGCAGCAGTCGCAACATCATTTACAACTATTTTTGCTAAGATAGGTATTCAAAATGTTAAATCTAATTTTGCAACATTTTATCGTACTGGTATAGTTATTATTTGTTGTGTCGTTTTATGCTTAATAACTGGAAGTTTTTCAAGTTTTAATGCTTTAACGAAACAAAATTGGATCTTTCTAGTTTTATCAGGTATTGCAACAGGAAGTTCTTGGTTATGTTACTATAAAGCATTAAAACTTGGAGATATTAATAAGGTTGCCCCTATTGATAAATCAAGTTTTGTTTTAACTAGTATTTTATTTGTTATTTTCTTTTTTGATGATACCACTAAAGGTGGAAATATCTTAACTATTTGTATGTTAGCTTTATCCATCATTTTAATGTTAGTGGGTACTTTCTTAATGATAGATAAAAAAGAAAGTGAAGGTAGTAAATCTAAAACATGGTTAATATATGCTATTTTGTCAGCAGTGTTTGCTAGTATTGTTGCTTTATTTGCTAAGATTGGTTTAAAAGGAATACCTTCTGATTTAGGCACTTTAATAAGATCTATTATTGTTTTCATATTCGCTGGTGCAATTGTTATAGCAAAAAAAGATTATCAAGGTGTTAAAGAAATTAATGGTAAAAGTTGGCTTTTTCTAACACTTTCAGGATTAGCAACTGGAGCAGCGTGGTTACTTGAATATTACGCATTAAATATGGAACATACAAATCCTCTTGCTGTTAATGCTATTGGAAAGTTAGCTATATTACTTACAATGTTATTTTCATTTATAGTTTTAAAAGAGAAATTTTCAAAAAAGTCTTTATTTGGTCTAGGACTTCTAACAATAGGAATAGTGTTAATTATTATATTCAGTTTATAAATATATTAATTCTTTCTTTTTATATTTAGATGGGGTTAATCCGGTAATTTTTTTAAAAGAAATTGTAAAATAATTTGAGGATAAAAAACCTACTTCAAATGCAATATCAGTTATTGATTTTGTTGTATTTTTTAATAGAATAATAGCCATATTTATTCGATAATGAATTAGATATTCTATTGGAGATTGGCCTGTTAATTTTTTAAAAGTTCTAGAAGCTTCACCTTCTGATAATCCCATAATCGAAGCTATTGTTTCTACTTTTATTTGAGTTGAATAATTTTCATAAATATAATTGAGAGCTTTTAATAAATTTTCATTTTTTCTTGTTTGAGGTTTAGTTTCAACTAATTTGTTATTTTTATATATATAATTCATGATTTCGTAGATAACAATTATGTAATCTAATTCTATTAGCTTTTCATTATTATTTTTACGTATTTTAAGATTGCATAAATCGCTAAAAATCTTTTCATCTTTAATAATGAAAGCTTCAAAATTTGTATTTAAAATATTATTTATGATTTCATCAGTTTTATATGAAATAATATTATTTCTGAAAAGTTTTGGAGAGAACAAAAACGGAACAATTTTAGCATCTTCATCTAAATCATGTTTAATTAAATGTAGATTATTTGAATTTATAAATAATATTTCTCCTTCTGAAATACGATAAGTCGTATCATTAACATCAATACTAATTGCCCCATTTAATACAAATAAAATTTCTATTTCTTCATGATAATGAGAATAATAAAAACGATTACCATATAATGAATACGAATCTCCATAAATTACTATAGGAAAATCATCTTCACCGTGCTTAGTTAATTCGTGTAGTTTACCATCAACATATTGCCCCATATAAAACCTCATAATATTGATAAAATATATCTTTATTTTTATATTATAGTCTCAATTTTGTCAATATAATTATATTATAATCAAAAAGTGGGTGAGTTTATGGAATTAAGTTCTATTATTCATTATCTAAATGAAACGTTTCACTATAAAGTGGATGACCACCATTATGTTTTAAAAATAATTACTAAGAAAAATGATTGTACAAAAGTGCGTATCGCATTTATGGAAAAATATTTCCGTGAAAAGAATTTACCTGGAATACCAAGTGAAGTTTTTTATGTTGATTGTAAAAAAGTTGCTTCAACATCACGAAACGATTATTATGAAGGAATTATTCCAGATAAGATAACATTACATGGTGTAAATAAAAAAATAGATGATTTTCTAAATATATGTGATAATGCAGAAATTGCTAAACATTTTAATTCAATGAGATATTTAGAAAATCAAGAAGTAGATATGACTGCTTGTGCATATTTCTTTTTATTAGAAAATGAAAATGAAAAGAAATATTATGGTAATTATAAGTTTTATGATCACGAACCAACTGATACGATGTCTATGTTTATTATGGTTTTGCATCAAGAAAATGCTTCATATTTTAAAACCCCTTCTTGGGCAAAAGGAGCAATTATCTATCAAATATTTCCTGAACGGTTTGCTCCATTGAACCTTGATTATTCTTTATCATGGAATCAAGTGCCAATGCAATCTAATACACGAACCAATGGAAGTATTAAAGGCATTGAACAACAAATTCCTTATTTAAAAGAATTAGGTGTTGATGCTATTTATTTGACTCCAATATTTTTAGCTAACTCATCACATAGATACGATTCAGTGGATTATATGGTAATAGACCCATTGTTGGGTTCAAAAGATGAATTTAAATCTTTAGTAGATAAGTTACATGAAAATAATATAAAAATAATTTTAGATTTAGTTTTCAACCATACATCAATTCATTTTTTTGCATTTAAGGATATTCTACAAAAACAAGATAAGTCTAAATATAAAGATTGGTATTTCATAAATAAGTTTCCTGTTGAATTAAAATTACCATCTGATTATTTGAGTTTTTCATATTTTCCAGGTATGCCAAAATTGAATACAAGTAATATAGATTGTCGAAAATATTTATTTAACGTTAGTCGTTATTATTTAGAAGAATTTCACATTGATGGTTATCGTCTAGATGTTGCAAACGAAGTAACTCATGATTTTTGGAAGGAATTTAGAAAATTATGTAAAAGTATAAATCCAGATTGTTTAATTATGGGTGAGATTTGGTATGATTCATCAACTTACTTACGTGGAGATGAATTTGATTCGATTATGAATTATACATATTTTGATGCAATCAGAGGCCTTTTGACAAATAAGTTTAGCGTCGATGAATTTATTGCAATTATAGAAAGAGAACGTGGAGAAAGTTCATTAACTTATTATCATAATTCAAATATTCTAGTCGGTTCTCATGATACTGATAGAATTTATAATGCATTAGATCATAATACTAGTAAATTTTTGCAAGCGATGACATTATTATTTACATTACCAGGATCACCTATTTTGTATTATGGTGATGAAAAAATGATGGATGGAGGAAAAGATCCTGATTGTCGAAGAGGGATGATTTTTGATGATGATTATAATAAAGAAAGTTTTAATATGGTTAAGCATCTAATAAAACTCAAAAAATTACCATGTTTAAAATATGGAGATATAAAGTTTTATGAAACAAAGACGTATCTAAAATTTAAAAGATTTATGGGAGAAGATAGTGTCTATGTTATCTTAAATTTGAAGAATAAGAAAATTCATATAAGCGATTATAATGGATATACTAATTTAATAACTAATTCTCCTTTTGATGGAGATATAGATGGAAATGGTGCAGTGATTATTACAAATGGAATCAAAGAGTGTTCAAAATAATGAAAAAGAAGAATCAATATTTAAAAAATTAATTAAATTATTTATTCCAATTTTTTTAGAACTATTATTAATAAATTTATTATCAAGTGTCGATACATTAATGTTATCTAACTACAATAAATTATGCGTTAATGCTGTTGGTACTGCTCAATCAACAATATCTTTATTAACTTCACTTATTATTATATGTTCAAATGGTGTTGCTATAATTGTTGGTCAGTTTTTAGGTGCAAAAAAAGAAAAAGAAGCAAAATCTGTTTTAGCTCAAGGAGTTATTTTTAACTTTTTTTTAGGCTTAATTTTGTTTTTGATTTTTTTCTTTCTATGTGACTATTTATTAAAATTAGTTAATACTAGTGATACCTTTTTTGAGTATGCGAAAACATATATAAGAATTTATGCAATTGCCTTACCATTCCAAGCAATTACTCAAGTTGTTGGAGCTGATTTTAGAGCTCATGGAAAACCTATGTATCTAACGATTATTTCTATTATTTCTAATTTAATAAATGTTCTATTAAATTATCTTCTAATTTATGGAATTGGTATTTTTCCTGAGTTAGGAATAAAAGGGGCTGCAATTGCTACAGTTGTGTCTTTAGTCTTTAAAACAGTTAGTATTTTAATTCTTGAAATTATAATTATCAAAGATAAGTTATTTACTTTTAAAATAGATAAAAACATTTTAGGTAGTATTTTAAAAATTGGTGGTCCTAGTGCATTAGAAAATATTTCTTATACTTTGTTTTCTTTTGTATTACTTGCAGCTTTAAATTTATTAAGTGATGTTGAGATCGGATCAAGAGTTTTTATAAATATGGTTCTAGGATACACTGTTGTTTTCTCTAGTTCATTAGGTAATTCTAATTCGATTCTTGTTGCTTATTATGTTGGTGCTCATGATTATGAAAAAGCTAAGAAGCTTACTCTTCGTGTATGCTTAGTAGGTCTTGGAATTATGGTTACCTTAATTTCTTTATTAAATATTTTTGGTAGACCACTTTTTATGTTAATAACTCAGGATCAAATTTATGTGGATATTATTGTTAAAATTTTACCATTATTATATATCCTTGAAATTGGTAGATGTACAAATATTATAGTTATTAGTGCTCAAAAAAGTGCTGGAGATGTTATATTCCCTTTAATATTAGGTTTACTATCTATGTCCATTGTTATGGCTGGAGGTTCTTGGTTTTTTTCTCAAACATTGGGATTAGGTCTAATAGGTATAATTCTTGCACAAAGTTTAGATGAATTTGTTAGAGGAGTTGTTTCCTTTATAAGGTGGCTATCAAATAAATGGATGAAGCATTCATTAATTAAAGAATAGTGTTAAAATAGTTATAGAATAAAGGGAGGATAATACTATGTTAGAAGTTAATACTAAAGCCCCTGACTTTGAATTACCAGATGAAAATGGTATTATGCATAAGTTAAGTTCTTATTTAGGTAAAAGAGTCGTTTTATATTTTTATCCAAAAGATAATACATCAGGTTGTACAATGCAAGCATTAGAATTTAAACGTCTATTTGAAGATTTTAAAAATACAAATACTGTTATTATTGGAATTTCAAAAGACTCTATTAAGTCTCACTTAAATTTTAAATCAAAATATGAACTACCATTTATTATATTAAGTGATACTAACTTAGAAGCTATTAATGCTTATAATGTTTATGAAGAAAAATCAATGTATGGTAAAAAATATATGGGTGTAGTTAGATCTACATTTGTTATTGATGAAAAAGGTTATATTATGGATATTAAAAGAAAAGTAAATGCTTCTAAAAATCCAGAAGAAACATTATGCTTATTAAATAAGTAGTAATTACAAAAAAATTAAAAATCCATACGCTTGTCGTATGGATTTTATTCTATTTATAAATCATTTTAACCATTTTAATTTTTTTATTATTATAAGGTGGATATTTTGTATTGAGTTCTAGTTTTCCTTTTACAAGTAAACTTTTTGCATGGGAGAAAGTCTCAAAAGATTTTTTACCATGATATGATCCCATACCACTTCTACCAACTCCACCAAAAGGAAGTTCATCATTAGTTAGATGCATAATAACATCGTTAACACAACCCCCACCATAGAAAGCATATTTAGTAACTTCTTTAGCTTTATTTTTATCTTTTGAAAAGTAATAGAATGCTAAAGGTTTTTCCTTTAATGAAATAGTTTCAATTAAATCATGAAGATTATCAAATTCAATAATTGGCATAATCGGACCAAAAATTTCTTCTTCCATGACTTTGTCTTCAAATGTGACATTATCTAAAACTGTTGGTTCTAAACAAGTTCCCTTTACTTTTCCACCGATAACAAGTTTATCTTTATCAATAAATGATGTTACTTTATCGAGGTGTTTTTCATTTATTAAGTGTGGGAAGTCTTTTGATAATTTTCCATTTGGATAGAAATATTTTTTAATATTTTCTTGGACTAATTTTAAGAATTTTTCGTGAATTGATTTATGAACACATATATAATCAGGAGCAACACAAGTTTGACCAGCATTTAAGTATTTACCCCAAGTAATTCTTTTAGCTGCTAATTCAATATCAGCATCTTCATCAACTATACAAGGTGACTTACCACCAAGTTCAAGAGTAACTGGAGTTAAATGTACACTTGCTTTTTGTAAAACTAATTTTCCAACAGTTTCTCCTCCTGTAAAGAAGATGTAATCAAATTTTTGGTCTAATAATTCTTGGTTTTGTTGTCTTCCACCTAAAACAACATGAATTAGTTCTGGCCTATTAAATTCTTTAAACATATCATAAATTACTTGTGAAACATTGGCTGTATAACTTGCTGGTTTT
Organism: Bacilli bacterium; assembly: GCA_051872335.1. GTDB lineage: Bacteria > Bacillota_I > Bacilli_A > RFN20 > CAG-826 > SUG2458. The sequence continues at coordinate 18,700 of JBJEDT010000052.1, forward strand.
AATACAACTGTGTTACCTGCAGCAATAGCGCCAATTAGTGGTTCTAAAGATAGTTGAAGAGGATAGTTCCAAGGTGCCATAATCAAAACAACACCATATGGTTCTTGTATAATATATCCTTTTGAAGGAAAGTTAACGATAGATGTTTTTACTTTTTTAGTCTTAGTTAATTTTTTTATATGTTTCAACATATAGTTAATTTCTTGAATTACTAATCCAAATTCTGTAGTGATAACATCGAACGCGCATTTGTTATAATCTTTTTTAAAAGCTTTAATAAATTTTTCTTGATACTTAAATAACAATGACTTAATTTCTTGTAATCTTTGAATTCTGAATGATACGTCGTATGTAATTTTAGAATTAAAATAATTCCGTTGATTTTGAACAATATCTTTTATTTCCATTTCTTTAAATATCTCCTTTATTAAATTATACCATATTAAAATCTATAAAGAACAATTATACGTTTGTACTTTTTGACATCCATTTAAAGGTGTAATGAAGAAATTATTAGAATTTCTTTACATTGTGTTTTAGATAATTTAATATTATAAAAATCAGTTAGGAAGTGAGAATATGGAAGAAAATGGGAGAAAAGTATCTCCTTATAAAGGAGTTTTACTAATTAGTTTTTTACTAGTAATTGTTCCAGTAGTATTTTATCTAATTACTCGTTTAACTATTTTTAAGTTTCAATCTTCTTTATCAACTGATATTAAAGAATTTTCAAGTTTAGCATTAGGATTCGGTTTAGGTTTCGTTTTTCATTTAGCTTGTATTATTTCAGGTTTATTTAAAGGTACATTGAAGGTTATATTTAAAAGGATTAAAGAATTTTTTGAAACATTAAATATTTCCTTTAAACTAGCTATTAAATCATATGTTGATAATATTAAAGAAGATGGTTTAGTTTTCTGGATTTACTTTATAATAGTAAGTACAAATTTTGCTTTAGCACTATATGGTCTTATTAAATTTATTTTGATTTATAATAACTAAAAAATGCATAAAAATTATGCATTTTCATTTGATATATTTTGATGCTTTTCTTTTATATTTTTGTTTCTTGTATTAATAATTAAATTTGCAATTAAATAACATAATAAACTAACTATTGTAGCTAAGATACATAATATTAGATTACCCGTCGCATAACCAACTTTATCATAGAACCAATAAAGTTCTACACTTTCTGGACCAAAATTAGACATTTCTCCACCTATGAAGATACTCATAATTGTACAAAAAGCAAAGTAAGAACAATTAAATACGGCAACTGCTATCGAATCTTTAAATCTAAAATCATACATTTTATTAGCTATCATATAAATAGCTACATACATTAGTAAAATATGATAAACACGTGAATGCACATTTAAAATAAAACCTTCTAGATTAGTAGAACTATTTAATCGAGGAAAACTTATATGATATAAAATTCCCATTACAAGGAAGACAAAAATCATATTCCCTTTAGCAGTTCTAACAATAACATTTTCCTTTTTGCTAAATCCAATAATAGCATAAAAATACATAGCAGATGAGCAATAGATAAGAGGATAAGATTTAGGATTAAATGTTCCATGAGTAGATATCAAATAATAAATTTTAATAATTTCTAATATTACTAAGAAAAAGAATGCGACTTTTATGGGAATTACTTTTTTACTATAATCTTTATCCTTGCAAAATTTCAAAGATAAAGTTAAGAATAAAGCACCAATAATAGTCCCTAATAGATTGCAAACGAAGAAGACCAATCTATAAGAATATTGCATTAGATTGTCTCCGTTTTAGTCTCTTTTGATGCTTTTTTCTTAGAAAGTAATATTGAAATAATGTAAATAATAAACATTGATAAAACTGGAATGAAAACAGAAAGATAAAAGTTAAGATCAAAGTTATATTCAATTTCCCAAGTAAATTTTGTTCCAATGCTAATTCCTGTATAAACAACATAAATAGCAAGTGCAAATACTAATGAAATAGAATGTTTTTTAATATCATAAGAACTAAACTCAGTTAAGAATATAATTCCTAAAGTAATAAGTAATCCACATTCAATGAAATATAAACAAGGAAGAACGCTATATGTGTCTAAATATTTTAAAGTACCTTCGACCTCGACTTGTTGACTTAAATAAACACGTGGGGCAAAAATAGCAAATAATGTTGGAATTGCAAAACTATATGAGAATACTCTTTTGAAAAAAGTTCCAAGTTTTGCTGTATTAAACACAGCAAATAATCCAAATATAATTAAAAATGTAATGAATGAAAATGTTAGATATCCACTAGGAGTTTTTGCTTTATCATAAAAAGAAGCATTATAGAAGAATCTAAATAATTCAATTGATAAAGAAGAAATAATTAATATACGGCTTACTTTATGATTATTTTTATATTTGTATAAGTATAAGCTATAAAAAATAATTACTGGAATAAATATTGATGTGACAATTAGTAAAATACTATTCAACATTGCTTGTTTCCTCCTTTAATTCTTGTTTGCTGTGCTTTGTACATAAATGAATAATTCCATAAATCATAAATGAAACAATCCACATTAAAATAATGACAACAAAGTTACCAGGGAAATAACCAATTTTGTTATATAGAAAACTGAACACTGGACTTCCATTAAATCCATATCCAAAGAATGAAATATCCCCATGGATAAAGACTGTTAAGATAGTAGCCATTGCAACATAAGATGTTAGTCCTAAAGAAATACCAACAAATTTTCTTAATTCAAATTTATATAGTTTGACAGTAATTAAGTAAACACTAACTCCAAACATTATTAAATGATAAATTACTGAATGAAAATGAATAATATTAAATTTTCCACCTTGCATCATATCATAATCACCAACTATTAAGAAAACGAATAAAATTGATATTAAACAAGGAATAACACTCATACCCATAGCAAAGTCACTAAGTTTATTTTTCTTAAAACAAAACATTGGATATGTGTACATGACAATAGAGCAAAATACGATTGGAAATCTATTAACATTAAATCCACCATCTCTACTAATTAGGTAATATATCTTAATAATTTCTAGAATCACAAGAATATAAAAACTAACTTGTACTGGAATCATTTTTTTACTTTCATCTTTATTTTTTAGAAGAACAGTTGCAAGTATTACTAAACCAATCGTGATAATAAGACCAATTAATAAACACAAAATGGAATTGAAATACTTAAAGTTAAACATTAAAAATTTCATAAAACACCTCTTTGTATATTTATATTTACTATATATCTTAACATTTATTGGAAAAAAATTTTAATATATTGGACAATTAATAGAAAATGTTAGATTCTAAATTTAAATAACGAATCAAATATATTTAGTATTTTTCTAACATATTATCTATTAATAGATAATTATGTTACAAAAGAAATAGGTCTTTTTAAAATATATAATAGTTTGTAATTGTCAATAATTTTGTGTAGTTTTTTATCGGTTGAAAATGTAGGTAATT
>JBJEDT010000053.1:0-21329 GCA_051872335.1 Bacilli bacterium
TAATTACCTACATTTTCAACCGATAAAAAACTACACAAAATTATTGACAATTACACCTTCTTTCTTTAAAATTAATTATAAATATATTAAAAAAATTGTCAACAATACCATATTAAGAGGTATTTGAAAATTGTTCTAGATAAATTGTATTTAAGAAATAGATATGTTGTTCAATGTATTTAATTGCACGCATTTTCTTATTTTTTGTATTTACTATGTTCTGAATAGACATGATAAAATTTGATTTGAGATAATCAGTGTATATTTTCAAGTCTTTTTCTATAAAAATGTCATGATGTATTTCTATTGTTTTGCAAATTAAAAGTCTAAATCTTGATTTAATTTATAAAAATATGTAAAAAATATAAATTAAAATCTTTATTGTAATGATAATTTGTAATTTTAAATATTTTATTTATTTCAGTAAATTATGTTACTTTAACTATAAGTGAGTGTTAAAATAAGATATAAATTATTAATAGATGGAGAATAAGATATGGATTTAAAAAAATTATTAAATAAGGAATTACCATCAATTCCTGAAGATATAAAGATTAAAATTGATAATGCAAAAATTACAGCAACTACATTTGAAAATAAAAATGATATTTTAAAAAATATTGATTTACAACAAGAAGTTGGAATAACTAAATTTGAAGATGGATCATATTTAGTATCTATGGTATGCCCTATGCCTAACATAACTGTTGATATGATTTCATGGTGGTTTTGGTGGCATTCACAAGATAAACTTAGATATCAAATATGGTTTCCTAGTATTCATTTAGATATAAAATATCATAAAAAAGATAAAGCTTTTTTTGAAAGAACTGATTATCAAAACTTTGTTCCTAATACTCATTATCCAGTTGAAAAGATAGGTGGAGTAAAACTACCATTAAGAATAGATTTTACTACACCTGAAGAATTTGGATTTGATATCAAAACAATGAAAGAAAATAATATAGCAAAAATAATATGTGGGCATGTAGGTGTCTTTAATAATTTAATTAAGCATACTGAAATGGCACACATATATAAACAAACAGAAGATGGACTATTCTTAATAAGTAGATTTTGGTTAGGAAGAACGATGAAGAATAAACTATTAAGAAAATTAATTATTAAAGATAAAATGGCAAAAGGTATGGCTGAGCATTGTTGTATTGAATATAGAAATTTAGTAGAAATATTACCAAGTTTGTATAATGAATATAAATAGAATATAAATTAGCTTCCATTGTTAATAGTGAAAAAAATGAAGAAATTTCAATTTGATGTATATTTTTATTATTTAGTCTTACTGGCAGTGAAATTGCTAATGATCGTTTTATATCTTTAAAAATATTGAAGTATTATAATGTACAAGAACTTAAAGAATATACCATTTGATACTGATTTTTATTAAAGAACTTATCCTATAAAATTGATTATAAAGATGTTTGCTTTAATGTTGAAATTGAAGGGATTTAGATTTTATTGAAGAGAATCATATTTTACTTTAGCTATTCATAATCTCGGGGGAAGTATATATTCTTTCCCCAAGATTATGATAAAATTATAAATTTTAAAAATAATTTTTTTATAACAATTTAATATTGCATTATATATATTCCCATAATTTATTGACTATTCTCTCAAATTAACCTATAATTTACGAGAAAGGTGCGAATATTATGAGAAACTTTGATTATTCTAAATTGAAAGATAAAACATGGGATTCCACTATTATAAATAAAATAGCAAGAATTCATGAAGCTAAAGGTAGACAAGAATTATTTTTATCTCAAAAGCCAGAAGAATTAAATAAACTAGTTGAACTTGCGAAGATTCAAAGTACAGAAGCAAGCAATGCAATTGAAGGTATTAGAACAACTGATACAAGGCTTAAAAAGATTGTTAATGAAAAAACAACACCTAAAAATAGAAGTGAAAAAGAAATTGCTGGTTATAGAGATGCACTCAATACTATACATGAAAGTTTTGAATATATTCCATTATCTCCTAACTATATTTTGCAATTACACCAAATATTATATAGTAATAATAATGAAGTTTCTTTTGGTGGAAAATTTAAAAATGTTCAAAATTATATAAGTGCAACTGATGAAAATGGAAATACATATACACTTTTTACCCCATTAAATCAATTAGAAACTCCTATCGCAATACAATTAATTTGTGATGAATATAATAAAGCTATTGATTCTAAAGAAGTTGATCCATTAATATTAATCCCAATATTTATTCATGATTTTTTATGTATTCATCCATTTAATGATGGTAATGGTAGGATGAGCAGACTTCTAACAACGTTACTCTTATATCGTTCTGGGTACTATGTTGGAAAATATATCTCATTAGAATTAAAAATTTCAAAATTGAAAGATTTATATTATGATGCCCTATATGATTCTAAAATTGGTTGGCATGAAGAAAAGGACAATCCTTATTCATTTATTAATTACTTCCTTAGTATTATTGAAATGGCTTATGATGACTTTGAAAAAAGAGTAGAAATCGTTTATAAAAAAATAAGTGCATATGATGCAGTAAAACAAGCATTAGATAAGAAAATAGGAAAAGTAAGAAAAGCTGATATAGTAGAACTATGCCCTTTATTATCTCTTAGTTCAATTGAAAAAGTATTAGCTAAAATGGTAGATGAAGGAAAATTAGAAAAAGGTGGATTAGGTAAGAATTCTTATTATATTATCATATTATAAATATATTGATTGATTGAATTAATGAAATTAAACATAATTAATTTAAAAGCATGACCAAACAAAATTAAATATTTAAGAATTATCTTTTAATAAATCATTAATAATGAAATCTAAAAATATTTTAGTTGTATCATATAAAGTAGCATCTTTTCTCCACGCAACAATAATTTCTAATTCAATAGGTTCTTTTAAAGGAATACCTACAAGACCTGGTTCATGTTCAACTAACTGATTAAAGATAAAAGCTCCTAAATTATTTCTACTTAACAATTCACGAATAGTATATAATTGATTAATTCTTATTTTTATATTTGGTGTTAACCCTTTTTCATTAAATTTATTTTGAACTAATGAAGATTGTAAACAGTCTTCCTTCATTAAAATTAAAGGAGTAGATTCAATGTCTTCTATTCCAATAATTTCTTTTTTTGATAATGGGTTGTTTTTATTGACGACAAATAGTAGGGAAGTATCTACTATTTTTTTATAATTTAAATTTTCAAATGTGGTATCTTTCTTTTTAACAGTAAAACCTAATGAAATATCTCTATTTAGAATAGCATTGGTGTTTGCGACTGATCCTAATTCAACTAGTTGAATTTCAACATGAGGATATAGTTTATTAAATTTTTCAAAAATTGGTGGAAGAATAAATGTTCCAATCATAGGAGGGACCCCAATTTTAATTACTTCTTTCTTTTTAACAAATGAGTGAAGATCTTCTTCTGCCTTTTTAAATTCTTTAATAAGATTTTGAGCTACAATATAAAAATAATGTCCTTCATCTGTTAAAGTTAATTGATTATTGTATCTAATAAACAATGTTGTGTTAAATTCTTTTTCTAATTCCTTTATTGCTGTAGAAATAGCCGGTTGAGATACATAAAATTTTTTTGCTGCTTTGGAAATATTGTTTGTTTGTACGACTTCTACAAAGTATTCTAGTTGTAAGAATTTCATATTTTATCATTTCCCTTCATATTTTATTCATTTTTATTATACTCCATAATTTTTTTTTATGGAATGATAAAAATTAGTTAGCCTAATATGGCAATGTAAGGGTTTACATTTAGCAAAATAAGATATAAATTTAATTTATAAGATATAGAGGTTATAAATATGGATTATCGTAAAGAGTCATTGAAAAGACATTATTCTTGGAAAGGTAAGATTGAGACTGTTGCTCGTATTCCAGTTTCTTCAAAAGAAGAATTGTGTTTAGCATATACTCCTGGTGTTGCTGAACCATGTTTAGAAATATCGAAAGATGTCGAGAAAAGTTTTGAATTAACTAGAAGATGGAATACAGTTCCAGTTATTACAGATGGTACTGCAGTATTAGGTTTGGGGGATATAGGGCCTGAAGCTGGTATGCCTGTTATGGAAGGTAAATGTGCTTTATTTAAAGCATTTGGTGATGTTGATGCTTTCCCAATTTGTATTAAATCAAAAGATGTTGATGAAATTATTAACACTATTAAATTGATTTCTGGTTCTTTTGGTGGAATTAATTTGGAAGACATTTCAGCCCCTAGGTGTTTTGAAATTGAAAGGAGATTAAAAGAAGAATTATCTATTCCTGTTTTCCATGATGACCAACATGGTACAGCTATTGTTGTAGGAGCAGCTTTATTAAATGCTTTAAAAATTGCAAATAAAAATATTAATGAAATTAAAATAGTTCTTAACGGTGCTGGATCAGCAGGTATCGCAATTAGTAAGTACTTAATGAGACTAGGTGTTCAAAATCTAATCGTTTGTGATCGCTATGGAATTATTGCTGAAGAAGATGATAGATGTAATTCTCACCAAAAAGAATTAGCAAAGATTACAAATAAGGAAAAAGTTAGAGGAACACTAAAAGATGCTTTAGTAAATGCTGATGTATTTGTAGGTGTATCCGTAGGAAATGTTGTGACAAAGGAAATGGTTAAATTAATGAATAAAAATCCAATTCTTTTCCCATTAGCAAATCCTATTCCAGAAATTTCATATGATGACGCTAAAGAAGCTGGTGCTTTCATCGTAGGTACTGGAAGCAGTGAAAAACCTAATCAAATTAACAATGCTTTAGTTTTCCCAGGATTATTTAGAGGAGCATTAGATGCTCGGGCAACTACCGTTAATGAAGAAATGATGATGGCAGCTTCATATGGAATTAAGGACTGTGTAACAGACGTGGAGTTAAATCTTGAATACATTCTTCCATATGCTTGGGATAAAAAAGCTCATGAAAGTGTTGCAAAAGCTGTCAAAGAAGCAGCAATAAAAACTGGAGTTTCAAAACTCTATAAGTAAGGTACTTAGAGTGCTATAAATTACAAAAGTTATAAGCATTCAAAACATATATTTAAGAGGAGGAAAGAAAATAATATGTTTAAAAAGAAAATTTCATTCCCTGTTTTATCTCTTATCGCTCTTTTGTCATTAGGAAGTTTGGTTGGATGTGGTGATAAGGATGTACCACCCGCACCCGAGCCTGATACAAAAGACACATATGATGTTTCATTTTATGTAGATGGAGTTTTATATGGGGAAAAACAAGTTGTTGAAGCTGGTTCAAAAGTTGAAAAACCAGTTGACCCAAGTCGTGTAGATGACGATGATTATACCTATACATTTAATGGTTGGTATGAAAATGGAGCTGAAGTAGCTTGGGATTTTGATGTCAATACTGTCAATTCTGATGTAAATTTATTTGCTGAATTTGATGAAGTTGCAAAAGTTTATGATTTAATTGTATACGTCCTTGGAGGTAGTGATACTTCTGTTTACATTACTGAAGATGAAATCGAAAGAGTTGAAACTACTTTTGATGCAAAACATGAAGGTAAAACAACTTTATTTAAATTCTTCCCATCAATGAAGAATGATGCTTTCAATGCAAAAATCTTATCAGTTAAAAATAAACCAGATGTAATTATTTCTGGCTCAAAAATGGATAGTGGTACTAATCCATTAACATTAAAAGAATCTCAACCAAAAGCAAAAGTTGGCACCGGTTGGTTTACAAGTACAACACGTTACATTGGTGTTAATGATGCTTGTGATGCTGAACATTTAGACTTAGCTATTGCTTTATATAATGATTTACTTGCTTTAGGACCTGACTATTTCACAGTCAATACTGAAACATTATCAGTTTATATGGGTGATACAGAAACTGTCACTGCAACATTGCCAGATTGGGATTCAAGAGTTCCAACATTCACAGTAGCTGATACTACAATTGCTACAGTTAATGAAAATGGTGTTGTTACTGGTGCTGCTATTGGTCAAACAGTTTTAAATGTAACAGTTGGTCTTGTTACAATTGAAATTGCAGTCAATGTTGTAGAATTAATTGACTATGATTTAGTAGTTTGGGTATATGGTGTTAATGGTGCTACTACTCCATCAACATATATAACAGAAACTGAATCAAATTTATTAAAAGAAAAATTCTTAGAATTAGAAAATGCTCAAAATAAAGAAATTAAATGGGTTTACTCAACAGGATTAACTAATGATGAATTTAATGAAGCAGTTAATAATGCAAAACCTAAAGTTGATGTCGTTGTTTCTGGTAATAAATTAAATAATGGTGATGAAGTAAGTATTGAATGCAATGCTACTTATGGCAAAGTAAAAGTAGGAGCAGGTTGGTTTGATAATACATCTAGATATACTGCTATTACAAACTATTGCACAGATAATTTATCATTAGCTATTGAATTATATGAATTAGTATCAAGTACTGGACCAAATTTTGAAGGTGTTGAATTAGATAAAACAAGTGTTTCATTAGTAAAAGGTAATGAAACAACATTAGTAGCTACAGCATATGGTCCTGTCACATGGACAACAAGTGATGATACAGTAGCTACGGTTACAGCAGGTGTTGTTACAGCTGTTGACGCAGGTACTGCAACAATTACTGCTACTGCAGCTGATGGCTTAACTGCTACATGTACTATTACAGTAACAAATGAAAGTGTAGAAGATCCATATGATCTAACTGTATGTGTATACTTAGCTGCTTCAAAGACGACATATATTACTGAAGATGAATACACAGCTATCAAAGATGCATTCACAGCTGAGGGTGCTGCTGGTAATGGAAAAAATATTTATTGGATTACATATTCTGGTGGTAACCAAGCAGCTTTAGGTGCATATATTACTGAACAAGTTAATGCTGGTCATACCCCAGATGTTGTTATAGGACGTTCGGGTATTTCTTCAGGTAGCGTAACAGGTTTAAAAATTGATTCAGATACATATAAATCTATTGATTCATCTTGGACTTCAGCTGGAAGTAACTATATTGCAATCAACTCTGCAGCAAATGCAAAACATATTGAATTAGCAACTGCTTTAATCACATTACTTAATAGTGTTAAAGCTTAAAAATTAGGAGATAAGGACTGCTAAAGCTAATTTAACAGTCCTTTTATAAAATTATGGAGAAAATTAAAAAAATATTATTTATTTGTTTAGCAGGTTTATTAGCATCTTGTAATTTTCCTAGTGATTCTCATCCTTCAGATGATACTCCTAGCACAGGTGAAAAAACAGGAATATCTAATAAGTCGGTAATCAAAGGTGATTTATTAGATAATGAAGAAGATCCTTTAGTTAAATGGGAAGGAAGAAATGAATTTGATATAGGTAATAGATCTACTCCATCCAGAATGTATCTTTATCATACTGGTACTGGTTTCAGTATTGATTTTTATGGAACATCTTTAGAAGTTGATTTTTATCATTCTGGATATACAAATGTATATTATGAATATTCAATTGATGACGAAGTAATTCCAACCATTAATAGAAGGTTTTATTTGCCAAAAACTGATCAAAATTATACAGCCACTTTAGCAAGTGGATTAGAAGAAGGGCATCATACAGTTAGATGTTTAAAAGCATCTGAACCATTCGATGGTGTAACTGCTATTGAACAATTCAGGACTGATGGTAATTTTTATTATCGTAATGGAATTGATAATAATGACAAGTTGAAATTTATGTTTATAAATGCTTCTTCAGGTAGTGGATTTGGTGGATTAGCATGTACTGAAGGTTCATCAACTCTTGCAAGATCAACGAAGAATTCTTCTTCTTTACATAGTTATATGTATATGACAGCAAGAAGATTTGATGCCGATTTTCATTATATTGCTTCTGCAGGTTGGGGTGTAGCATTCCCTACAACTAAAGCAATCCCAGAAGTATTTGATTATACAGGTATACTATCTAATAGTGTTGAGGGAGCAAAAACTACAAAACTTTGGGATCATCAAAGTTATGTACCCGATGTCATATTAATGCATATTGGTGGTAATGACATCAATGCAAGTAATTTTGATATAACTACATATCAAGAAGCAATTGTAAATTTTGTGGATAAATTACATAAACTTTATCCACTTACAAAGATAATTTATATGCACACAAATACAAATACTGGAGCATATGCAATGAATGCTTTAGAAGAATTTGGTGCTATAAAAAAAGGATACTTAAAAGAAGTAATTCTTCCAAAAGTTGGTAAAGGTGAGACTGGTGAAAATACTTATGGAGCTGCAAATCACCAATCATTTAAAACTCATCTTGATGCTTCGAAAATTATTACTCAATACATTAGTAGTAATTTAAATTATCAAATTGTTAGAGATGCTCTAACTTATGAAGAAGTTGAACCAATTATTGAAAAATCATAATAATTAGAAAGGAATTAACTCATGGGTAAAAGTAAAAAAGAATCTATCGTAGAAGAGACTCCTATTGAAGTAACCCCAGTTGAAGAGGCTCCTGTTGAAGAAACTCCTAAGAAAAAGAAAAGGAAATTTAGTTTATTATTTTATCTTATTCTTTCTCTTTGTATGATCTTTACTGGTGCTATTGGTGCTCAAGCAATCAACGAAAATGGTTATCATACGGATGTATCATCTTTTACAATTCCAACAAATGATGGTCAATGGGTAGAAGGAAGAGTATTTAAACCGGATACAGCAACTAGTGCAAATCCGGCTCCTGCTGTAATCTTCGTACCTGGTTTCCAAAGAACTAAAGAAAGTCATTATGACATTGCTTTAGAAATTGCTCGCAGAGGTATGGTTTGTTTCATTATTGACCCATATAACCAAGGTGATTCATCCGCTTCTATGAATACATCATCTTCATCTGCTGAAGGTGGTGCATATGGTGCAATACCTTTAGTAAACTATTTATACGATACAGGTAATGTTAACTATATTCAAAAAGATAATATTCACTTAGTCGGACATAGTGCTGGTGGTAACTCAACATTAACTGCAGGTGTATATTTCTCTAACCTAGCTGGTGGTGTCTTTGAAAATTGTAAGATTAAATCAATTTATGTTTCGGGTTATATTCGTAATATTATTGAAGCAGATGTTGAAACTGATGAAGAAGGCAATACACTTTTTGATGAAGAAGGCTACGTAATGTTAGGTAGTGAAGGTGTTGACTGGGAAGGCAGTAAAGTTGCTAATCTAGCAATCAATGTTGGATTCGGCTATGCTTTAAATGATGAAGGAGCATGGCAAAATATCAATAAAACTGGTGATATCACAAGAAAGGATAGTTTTGAAGCATTAGCTTTAGCAACTTCTGGTGGTGTTCATAAAGAATTAAGACAAACTGGTATTGAAGACGGTAAAGTTTATGGTCAACCAAGTGATGGTACAATGAAAGTTGGTTATCAAGAACATACTTTACATGGTGTTCAACCATTTGATGTCGCTGCTACTTCACATATTCTATATTTCTTAGATTATGTCACTATGGCAGGTTCAACTCTATCACCAAATAACCAAATTTGGATGTTTAAACAAATGTTTCAATTAGTCATGTTAGTTGGCTTATTCTTATCAATTGTTCCTATTTGTGGTTTAATTGCTAAAATTCCAGTATTTAAATCAGCAACAAGGGTACCAACAGCTGCAATACAAGATCCTCCAAAGTCTAAGAAAACTTGGATAGTTTGGGCAATAACTTTGCTGATAGGTGCATCGGTTGCATGTTTCTCATTTGTCCCGTTAGCGGACTTATCGAAAACAATATTTGTTGAGGCTAATGCTCATAAAGTAACGTGGTTCTTCCCGGAACGTATGAATAATGCCGTTATGTTATGGGCTGGTGTAAATGGTACTGTCGGTCTAATATTATTCTTCTTAACTTGGTTCTTTGTTGGCCGTAAAGATGGACAAAAACTCAGTAATTTAGGATTGAATATTGGATTAAAAGGAACTTTAAGCACAATCGCAATTGCACTACTAACGTTTACTTCATTCTTCTTTATAGTTCATTTAATGGATTACTTGTTTAGTGTTGATGCTCGTTTTACATTCTTAGCAATTAGGGTAACGAACAAACGATACTTAACTTATATGCTAATGTACTTACCACTATTCTTTATTTATTATTTTTCATTATCACTTAGAATTAATACATCAAGTATTACTACAAATAATAGAAAAGTTCAAATTGGTAATTACGCAATTGCTGTATTAATGAATACATTAGGCTTATTCGCAATCTTTGCTATTCAATATCTAAGTATTGCTAATCATGGTTTAATGTATTGGACAACAAACTGGTTATATACAAATATGTTATGGATTTTAATTCCATTAATGTTTATATTACCAATTCTACAAAAGAAAATTTACCAACATACAAACAATGTATGGTTAGCAGCTTTAACAACATGTTTAATCTTCATTGCAATCTCAATGTGTAATAGTGTTGCACATGGTTACTTTAATTTCTAGGAGGTATAAAAATGAAAGCTAAAAAATTTATATTAACTGCCTTTCTTTTAATTAATGTTTCCATCCTTACAGGTTGTAAAGGTGATCCAACTTATCCTCGTACATTCACTGTTAATTTTGTAACAGGTGAAGGTGGAGAAGTAATAGAATCACAAGTAGTTAAAGAAGGCTATAAGGTTACAGGTGTTTCATCACCTGACCATGTAAAAGAACATATTTTCCGTGGTTGGTACACAGATGAGGCATTTACAAATTATTTCGATGTTGAAAATTATCGCGTTTTTGAAGACTTAACATTATATGCTAAATGGACATTCCCAGATAATAATCCTCAAGAAATTAGATTAGCAGATGATGCATTTACAAAGACTATTACTTGGGTACAAAAAGGAATTGCTCCAACAAGTACTGATGTAAAAGTTAAAGCTTACAAAGGCCAACTTGCTTATTCATATGAATATAATGAAAATTATGATAAACAAGTTGTCTCAGGTACACAAGTCGAATATACATCCTCTGAACTAGTTGATGTTGAAGGAACCTTATCAGTTAATGGTGAATATGAAGTATCATATACAATCGATAATCCGGGAAAGGAATATTATTGGTTTGTAATTTCTTCAGCTTCAGGTTCATTTGAGACTTCTGAAGTAAAAGATATACAATTTAAAGGTGAGGGAACTGAAGAAAATCCTTATTTAGTTTATAGTGAAACTGACTTGAAATATTTGACAACACATAGCTTCGATAAAAACACATATGCTGAAATTAAAAGTGACATTACAATAATGTCTATATATTCAGAAAAAGAAGGTTGTGTATACGATGGTCATTTAACTGGTAACAAATCAAATGCATTAATTAAAACTAATGAAAATTATGTTATTACTTTAAAAAATGATTCTGGTTTGTTCCACACATTAGGTGAAAATGCTCAAATTAGTGATATTACATTAAGTGGATCACTATATGGAAGCAGACCATCAATGGGAGTTCTTGCAAATTATAATTATGGACATATTGAAAAAATTAATTCAAAAGCTGTTTCAATGAATTCTCAAGGTGGAGTAGTTAACGATATTAAAACAATTAATCAAGGTGGAGCTGGTGGTATTGTAGGTACTAATTACGGCTATATTACAAACTGTACTGTATCATCTGCATCTGATAATGTTATTCAAGGACATATTGCTGTAGGTGGTATTGCTGGAATTAACTATGGAACTATTACTGAAATGGATGTTGATGCGATTATTGGTGCTTATAATGGTAACGAAATTTCATTAACAATTAATAATTCATTTGCAGGTACTGTAGTTGGTGTTAACTATGGTACTGTCAGTTACATTGATGTTTACAATGGTAAAGTCAATTGCCGTCGTTTACAAGAAGGTAAAGAAGGCGAAGGTGCAACAAATATTGGTGGTGTTGTAGGCTACAATGCTCAGGGTGGTGTTGTCGATAACTGTTTATTTGATGGTATGAGATGTGTAGGCGATACAAATGTTGGTGGCATTGTTGGATATAACGATGGTACACTTACAAACTGTTACACAGGTCGTCGTTTACGTAAACCATCAAACACACAAATTTTAGAAAGACAATTTATTTCACCTATTATTGGTAGTTACAATGTCGGTGGTATTGCTGGTAAATGTGGACCTAATTCCGTTATCAAAAATGTATTCTCAACTGCAAATGTTTGGGCATATAGGAATGCTCCTTATACAGTTGCTGAAAAAGCTGATAATGCAATCGGTGTTTCTCAAAATCAAGATCCACGTTTAAGTTCTAATTATTTAGGCCAAAAATATGGTGTTGTTTATACTAATACATTATCAGGACCTGTTGGTGAAAATGTTCTAGTTATTGATAACTCTATGATGATAGATACAAAGAGAAATCACGCATTAGGTTATGTCTTTGATGAACAAGGTAATTATGTTAAAGATATGCAATTAGTTAAACAATATTTAACTATCTTAGGTGATAAGTTCGGATTTAGAGATTCTGAATCTCATGGTATTAGATTAGTATGGGAAAGCTCAGTAGTACCTCTAGATGAACTTGTAATACCAGAGTAAAAGGAGGTAAAGAATATGAAAAAAAGACATTTAGGATTAGCAATCATAGTTTTAACCTCAATGAGTTTAGCAGTTTCATGTGACAATAATAATGAAAATGCAAAAGATTTAGTACAATTCCATACTGGTTATGAATCTTTAGTGGTTGAAGCTCAAAAACCAGATGGTAATGGTAAAATCAAAAAGCCAAGTTTAGATTTACAAGGCTATACTTTATTTGGCTATTATACTGATCCAACATTTGATACTGAATTTAATTTTGATGATAGTGTTGGTAAAAATGGTGATATTTATATCAAAATTTTGAAAGGATCAGGAACAGAAACTTCTCCATTTTTAGTAGAATCTGGATTATCACTTAATGCAGTTACTCATATGGGAAGTGAAATTGATTTTTACGTAGAAATTACTAATGATATTGAAGCAACTTTAACATATACTTCATCTTATGAATCAACTTTATTTAATGGTAAATTAAATGGTAATAATCACAAGATAACATTAACGGAAGAAGGAAATAATGCTGGTGTTTTCTATAAAGTAGGAAATACAGGTGAAGTTAAAAATGTTAAATTAGTAGGTTCAATTGAAGGAAGTCATGCTTCTACTGGTGGTATTGCAAATTATAACTACGGAACAATTTCTTCTATAGTTACAACAGGAACTCAATATCACGAAAGTAATGGCTGTTCAAATGGAATCTCTTTAATGACAACATTCGATGCTGAAGATTCTTCAATTGTTGTCAATTATTTTGGTACTCTAGGTCAATTATCAACTCTTCAAGATGGAGGAGCTGGTGGTGTAAGTGGTACTAACTATGGTACAATTTCTAATTGTGTCAATAAGATGAGAGTATCTGCAACTATCGGTGGAGGTAGTATGGCAGGTATTAACTATGGTAGAATTGAAAATTGCTTCAACCAAGGAGCAATTGGTACAACAGGTAATAACTCTGTTAACTCTACTACCATCCGTGACCCTGAATTTAGTTACTCATATATTGGTGGTATGGCTGGTGCAAACTTTGGAACTATTCACCAATGTGCAAATTTAAATCAAGTATTTGTAGCTCGTTTACCTTGGTTATATAGTGATAATCCTGCAGGTCAAAGTGATTTCTCCGATCGTATTCGTGTAGGTGGAATTGCTGGATACAACTGTAGTGAATATAATATAGAAACACATACATATAATGGTGGTATCATTACTGAATGTGTTAATTATGGACGTATTCATGGTGATATGCAAGTAGGTGGAATTGCTGGTTATACAAATGGTTATATTTCAGATTGTTTCTCTGCTGGTTTAATTGGTGGCCGTGATGCTGTTGGTGTAATTGCTGGATGGCAACCAGGTGATCATAGTGGTGACCATGTTGGAACTGTGACAAATTGTGCAGGTTTTGCACGTGTTGTTTCAGGTAATACAAATAATGTTTTTGATGAAGATGGTAACACCTATCCAACAGTATTATTAACAGATTCATCAAATGGTGGAAGTAATATCCATGATTACTTCAAAGTGGCAAAATATGCTAGTAATTGTGTTTACCACAATAATAGTGGAAACGATAATCCAATTGATCCAATTACTTCAGAAAACACAAGTACAAGTTCTACAGCAACAATGTCTGATAAAGCTTATGAAGTTTTAGGTTATGAAGATGAAGTAGAAACAGGTATTTGGACAATGGAATCTAAAGATTCTACAACAGCAATCGTTGGTATTAATTCATCATGGCAAGTTTATTTACATCTACGTTTAGCATGGCAAACAAAAACGATTAAAGCTGTTGTAGATGGCGTAGAAAATTCAATTGTTGGTGTTGCAGGTATCGATTATATTAATACGGTACTTGCAGCTAAGAGTGGTAAATATACATCTAGCTGGAAGGCAAATTTATCCGGTGCAATTGAAGGTAGAGGACTTCCAACAGTTTCTTGTGGAGCTGATGAAAAAGTTATTTGGGTCACTACTCAAAATGATGCTTCTACAGAATGGGATGGTCTATTAACTGACAATATTACAGTCTATCCAATGATTGTTAAAAAATAGGAGTTTTGTATATGGAAAAATATAAAATTGCTGTCATTCCTGGCGATGGAATAGGTGTAGATGTAGTTAATGAAGGAATTAAAGTTTTAAAGAAAATTGCTTCATTAGATAATTCTATTAACTTTGAATTTACTTATTTTCCATGGGGTTGTGAGTATTATTTAAAAACTGGAAAAATGATGGATGAAGATGGATTAGATCGTTTAAAAGATTTTGATGCTATCTATTTAGGAGCTGTAGGTTATCCTACTGTTCCTGATCATTTATCATTAAGAGATTTACTACTAAAGATTCGTGTTGGTTTTGATGAATATGTAAATTTAAGACCTGTAAAGTTATTGAAAGGTGCTCCTTGTCCATTAAAAGACAAAGATACTAAGGATATTGATTTTATTGTTGTTAGAGAGAATAGTGAAGGAGAATATGCTGGTTTAGGCACCTGGTATAATGAAAATAAAGAAGATGAATATGTTCATCAAATAGCCAAGTTTACACGTAAAGGTGTTGAAAGGATAATTCGTTATGCTTTTGAATTATGTCGTAAAGAAGGTCGAAAAAAAGTAACAAGTGTTACTAAAGGTAATGCGTTAAACTATTCGATGGTATTATGGGATAAAATTTTTAAAGAAATTGCTAGTGAATATCCAGATATTGAATCAGATCAGTATATGGTTGATGCAGCAAGTATGATGTTTGTTTTAAAGCCTGAAAAATTTGATATTGTAGTTACTTCAAATTTATTTGGTGACATATTAACTGATTTAGGTGCTGCAATTGCTGGTGGTATTGGACTTGCAGCAGGTGATAACTTAAACCCTGAAGGAACTTATCCTAGTATGTTTGAAAGTATTCATGGTTCAGCTCCGGATATTGCTGGAAAAGGAATTGCTAATCCAATTGCTCAAATTTGGTCAGCTGCTAGACTTTTAAAACATCTTGGTTATGAAAAGTGGCATAATAAAATCATTAGTGCATTTGAAACTTTACTCACTGAAAAGAAAGTTTTAACTCCAGATTTAAAAGGCCATAGTTCAACATCAGAAGTTGGGGATGAATTATGTCGTATCATAGCTAGATAAGGAGGAAAATATGAAATTATTTCTAAAAATTTTAAAATATACATTATATGTTTTAGGTGTTCTTGCTATCTTTGGATTCTTATATTTCTTTGTTAGTGGAATTATTAATTCTTTATTTGCTGATGATATTATCACTGCTCAAAATCGTATTGATAGTGCGTATTCATTCTTGTGGATGATTCTATGTGGCTTAATAGCAATTGGTACTTTATTTCCAACAATGGCAATTAAAGAAGAAATATTTTTTGATGATTTCATTAAAAAGATTGTGGGTTTATTTAAAAAAGAAAAGAAACAATAATAGTATAAGGGGCTGTGATAATCACAGTCCTTTTTATATCCTTTAATCATGTTGGATTAGTTAAATATATTTATTATTTATTGAATTCAAATAAAAATAGGGGTGTTTTCGTAATGTAGGTATAAACATTCCTATTAAAATATTTATAAAATTAATATAGATTTTTAAAGAATTGAAACTAATAAAATAGCTATAGCAATAATAATAAAGGTAAGGAGCAATGGTAAACTTGCTTTTAAGTTATTTAATACTCTATTTGATTTTACACTATAGCCATCTTCAACTTTAAGTTCAGGTGCAGCAAATTTATTTGAACTAATGATCATTACTCTTGTTTCACCTAAATCAACGACATCAACTGAATCTTTGACGATTTCACTTTGACCATTCCATGAAGTTATTGAACCACTTGGTAATTGTGGAATAATCTTATCTTTGTAAAGATAACAATCTCATTTTCATTGCACAAAACTTATAAAACTGGCACTTCAATCTTTTCAACTTCATTCACAAATAAAAAATTTAAAAAATCAACCAACAGTTGGTTGAGCGTTATTCAACTAATAGTTGATTATAATAAAATTCATTTATTTACATGCATTTATGTATATATTTTCTTAAATATAAGGAAAATTATGTGATAAACTTATAAAAGTAGTAATGTTACAGGTGGATTTATGAAAGAATTATGGGATGCTTATGACAAAGATTTAAATAAAGTAAATGGTATTACTTTAGTTAGAGGTGAACCAATTAAAGATGGTTTATATCATTTAATATGTGAAATTGTTGATAAACATATCGATGGAACATACTTATTAATGCAAAGAGATATGTGTAAAACACATCCTTTGAAATGGGAACTATCTGCTGGAGGATCAGCTTTAATAGGTGAGTCTTCTTTAGATGGTGCACTACGTGAATTAAAAGAAGAAACAGGAATTGTTGGTAATAATTTGAAAAAGATGAAAACTATTGTTTTAGATCATTATCAATGCATTTCTGTTATTTACTTATGTATAACAGATTGTGATAAAACTTCTATAACATTACAAGAAGGAGAAACTATATCTTATAAATGGGTTGATAGAAATGTGATACTAAATAACCAAGAAGATATTATTCCTGAAAGAGTATTGGATTTATTTAAGAAAAATATTATTTAAAATTTGTATGAAATATGCAAATTGGTACATCAACAATAATTAAATGTACCAAATTAGCATATGTATTGTTTTAATTTATGTTTATATGGAGGAAAAATATGTGCGTACATTTGAAATGAAATTATGGAATGACTCATTTATTAGCATTAAAAAAAGATTTAAAACCATAGAAATGCGTTTAAATGATGAAAAAAGAAAGTTAATAAATATTGGTGATGTAATTGAATTTATTAATACATCAACAAATGAAGTTTTAAAAGCAAAAGTTATTAATATATATAAATATAAAGATTTTTATGAATTATATGCTAACCATAATAAAATATCTATTGGTTATGAAGAGCATGAAATAGCAGACCCAAAAGATATGCTTCAATATTATAAACAAGAAGATATTAATAAATATGGTGTTTTAGGAATAGAAATAGGAATAATCTAATTTATTTTATTAAACTATTTTTACAGTCTCCTGTTGATAAAAATTCATCGATATTTTGTAAAGATACTTCTATCATATCTATTAATGCTTTATCAGTTGAAGAACCAATATGAGGTGTGAGAAGAACTCGTGGATATAAACTAATTAGTTCTTTATGTATTGGTGATTCTATTTTAGAAACATCATCAAAGTTTTTAAAGAATAATTTATTTTCTTCTTCAATAACATCAAGAGCCATGCCTTTTAAATGGTTCTTTTTTATTGCTTCGATTGCAGCTTTTGTGTCTAAAAGTTCACCACGAGCAACATTAATTAATATAGAATTATTTTGCATTTTAGATATAAATTCTTTATTGATAAAATGATAGTTACTTTCTTTTATATAAGATATATGAACAATAATTATATCTGCTTTAGAAATAAAGATATCTAAGGGATAAAAGTCAACTATCTTTTTAGCAGTGTCAGTTTCTTCAATATCATATCCGATAACTGTTGCTCCTAAACTTTTAAATAATTTAGCAGTCGTGCAACCTATTTTTCCACATCCTAAAATACCTACTGTACAATCTCTTATCTCTTTTGAAAACATCTGGTTAGTAACTTCAAATTTACCTTTACTTGTTAATGAAGTAGAATAAGCAGTATTTCTTAATAACATCATAGTTAAAGTTAAGGCAAGTTCAGAAATAGCATTTGGTGAATAATTTGGTACGCAAGCACATTTTATATTGAAATCCTTACATGCTTTTAAATCAATATGACTATATCCAGCTGTTCTAGTTAAATAATATTTTAATCCATGGTTAGCAAGATCTTTCATAGCGTCATAATTAACAACACAGTTTCCACGAATGATAACTATTTCATAACCTAATGCATCTTTATAATTTTCTGTATTCAAATATTGAGGCTTAAGTACTAATTCATAATTATATTTTTTTCCTAATTCTTTAAAATAAGGAATCTCATAATCTCTAACACCAAAACATATAATTTTTCTTTGCATACCTAACACCTCAATTCTATATTTATACAATGATTATAGCATTATTTATGTTTTAAATATGTTTGAACGTAAATTTTATTAGTATGATTATATATTGCCATTATAATATATGAAATAAGTTTTCAAAAACTTAAATCTTTATGTTGACAAAATATATAAGTTTTGTTAAACTTAAGTTGTAAAAATTAATGGAGGTACTTGATATGGCAAAATCAAATGAATTATTATTCAAAATTAAATTAATAACAGAAAGAGAAATGATAGGTGATCGATTATCTTATTTAATTATTAGTAATGCATATTTATTTGTTTGTAATAAAAATCTTATTTATTTTAAGAATGACAAATTAATGGAAGTTGCTAGAAAGATGAACGAAAATGTCTCAAATGATACAATAGATAAAATAAATTTCTTTTTTAGTGAATTGACAATAGAAGAAATTAGGAACATAATTTATGAGATTCTTTCTGGTAAAAATAATAGTCCTAAATCATTTATAGAAAATTCTAGTAACAATATTAGTGAATTGGTGAATGATTTATTAGAAATAGATGATTCGGGTCATATTATAATGGATTTTGGTTCTGGCACAGGAAATTTCTTGGCAAATGTATATAGAAAAGCACATGAAAAAAAATTAATTTTAAAAGATTTATGTGGTATTGAACTTAATGTAGAACAAGCAAATATTTCTAAAATGGCATTGTTTATTTTAAGCGACGGATCAGTTAAACCGGAAATTATCATCGGAAATGCTTTAGAAAAAGTTAATCATCCATATACAAGGGCTTATGTTTTCCCCCCATTTGGAATGAAAAAATTATTAAAAGAAGAAATAAGAAAAAGTTTTTTGTTTGATGATGTTTATTTGAGTAATAAAAATACACCAGAATGGTTGTTTATAGACAATATGCTTAGCGGATTATCTGGAAAAAGAGCAGTTGCACTAGTTACTGGTAAGGCTTTGTTTAATAGTTTTGATATAGAATATAGAAATAAATTAATTAATTCTGGATTGATTGAAGGAATCATAGAATTACCTGCAGGATCTTTATCTTTCACTGCTATAAAGGTGTATATGATTGTTTTTAGCAAAGGAAACACGAGAGTAAAATTTGTTGATGCATCTGAAATATTAGAAATAGAAAATAAGAAACACGTAAATCTAGCATTGCCAATAAATAAAATTGAAGACATCTACTATTCAAATAGAGTCAAAACTAAAGAAAGCAAAGATTTAATTAACATTCCAAATTTATGCCCATCAAAAATTTTATTGAATGTTAGAAAACTTGAAAATGGGGTCGAATTAGGCAATCTTGCAAATATTTTCACTGGAAACCAATATACTCAAGGTATTTTTGAAAGTAAAGGACTTTTAAGTGACACTAATACTGGATATAAAATATTATCTTCGAGTGATATCGAAAGTGGTATGATTCATTGGGAAAGTCTTCGTTCAATTGATATTAAAGATGACAGATTAGATAAATATGCTATACATTTTGGTGATGTTATTATAACTAGCAAATCATCTAAAGTTAAAATTGTTGTTGCTGATATTGAACCAAAAGAAAAAGTTATAGTAATTGGGGGTATGCTTATTGTTAGACCTAATCAAGAAAAACTAAATCCTACTTATTTGAAGATGTTTTTAGATTCTGAGTTTGGTCAATATGCACTTAAGAGCATCCAAAAAGGTAGTATAATTGTAACAATTACTGCAAGTTGTTTATCAACGGTGGAAATACCATTAATAAGTTTAGAAAAACAAAATGAGAAGGCTGAAAGATATAATACAAAATTATCAACATTAGCTGCATACAAACAAGAAATTGAACGAATTGAGAATTCTCTTAAAAATTTATTTGTTGAAGAGGAGGATTAATAAGGTGGTTAATACTTATTCACAAAGTCAAATATCTGATTTAAAAAGTAAAATAATTCGAAAAATAAATGCTGAGATTACATTAGCATTAAAAAATGATACTCTTGATGAATTATTAGAAAAATATGGAGTTGAAATTGAAGAAACACAGTATTTTTCGGGTGTTACTAGACGAAGTAAAATATTGGTTTTGGGTCAATTGTCAGGAAAAGTAAAAGATTATCAAGTTGCAGCAAAGAAGCTTGGTGTTAAAGAGGATAGTTTAGAATTTATTGATTACGTAGGTGCAAAACATTTAAGTGCAGAAAGATTGCGATATTCAAATGAGTACTCCGATATTATATGTGGTCCAGTTCCTCATAAAATTGAAGGTATGGGTGATACTTCCAGCTTGATAGCAGAGATAGAAAAGAATCCTTCTGAATACCCGAAACTTATTAAAGCAGTAGCAAATGAAAGTCTAAAATTCTCGATTAGTGGTTTTAAAGAATATATATTAAGAACAAGATTTTTTGAGGAAATAGTTGAAGGATTTTAGAAATAAAAGAAAATTGGTGAGAAATATTTGCCCAATGCTAGTAAATTTGAGAAAAAAAGTGCTATAATATGTTATACATTGCAATCCATTTTGGAGGATAAACTCTGTGAAAATTAATTATGCGAAAATGATTCTAGCACTAAGAGTAAAATTAAATATTTCTCAACAACAACTTGGTGATATGCTTGGGGTTTCTTTTAGCACTGTTTGAGGCTACCCCCATTTATTGGAGTGTGTGTTCAATTAAGTAACACCATTATAA
>JBJEDT010000054.1:0-5312 GCA_051872335.1 Bacilli bacterium
AACATATTTATAGAATTTAATTTGTCAAACTAGAATTTACTTTGGCAATTCACAACTTTATCAAATTTACTAAATGTAACAAAAAAAATATCACATTATCAAAATTTGATAATGTTAAGTTCTATGATAAAAAAGAGGTGATATACGTGAAGTCAAGTAAATCACAAACTTTACTTTATTTATATGATTTATTTTTTGAAGGTAAAAAAGTAATGCTAGAACATTTTTGTTCAGAATGTAATATTTCAAAACAAAGCTTTCATCGTTATATTAGTGAACTACGTGCATTCTATGCTAATCACTACATTCCAGCAGAGATTGTATATGTTCGTGATGGTAATTACTATTACTTAAAAAAATAAATTCTTTTAATTATTTTTTCTTCTTTTATAATTATATATAGGAGGAAAAATAATGATTAAATTAGAAATTCCAGGTTATGGAGATATTACTTTAGAATTAGATTATGAACACGCACCAATTTCTTCAAAGAATTTTGAAGATTTAGTAAAAAAAGGATTTTATGATGGATTAACATTCCATAGAGTAATTAAAGGATTTATGATTCAAGGTGGATGTCCTCATGGTACAGGTACTGGTGGACCAGGATATACTATTAAAGGTGAATTCAAAGAAAATGGTGTAGATAATCCTATTAAACATACTCGTGGTACATTATCCATGGCAAGAGCATATGATCCAAATTCAGCAGGTTCCCAATTCTTTATTATGCATAAAGATGCACCATATTTAGATGGTTCATATGCAGCATTTGGACATGTTGTTGAAGGTATTGAAGTTGTTGATAAAATTGCTTCTACTAGAACAGGTGCAAATGATAGACCTTTAGAAAGAATTATAATTGCTCGTGCATATGTAATTTAATTAAAGTTTTTATAAAAGTTAAGAGATGATCTCTTAACTTTTTTCTTTTATAAACAATGATATTCGTTTTTCAAATTCTTCATAAAATTTTTCTTCATCGTCAGTTTCATATGTTAAAGAAAAACGTAGATATTCACCAGCATCATTATAAGGAATAGCCACTATTCCAAAATTATTTAATAGGGAAGATGCCATTTCAAAAGAGGATATATTATCAAATGTTTTAACATATAGAAAAAAAGTTCCCTCAGGTTTTCTTAATTGGAAATGATATTTTTTAAAAATTGAATAAATACGATTTGCACGATTATGATATTTGATTCTTAAATTTCTTGATATTGAATAATTGCTAAGAGCTTCAATCGCAGCATATTGAATACCTAGAAATTGCCCAGAATCAAAATTATCTTTGAATCTTTCATATTTTCTTGCTATTACTTCATGAGCTAATAAAAATCCAATTCGATAACCTGTCATATTATGTGACTTTGATAATGTAAATAATTCAATAAGTTTATGATAATCACTTTCAAGAGAAAAAATCGATAATGGCTTCTTAAAGGAAAAATCTAAATAAGCAGCGTCATTAATAATGTAAAAATCATATTTTTTTGCTAATTCAATAAGTTTTTTATAAAACTCTTTAGTTGCCACAGCACCTGTAGGATTATTAGGATAGTTTATTTGAAATACTTTCGTCTTTTTTAAAATCCATTTAGGTATACTTTCTAAATCAGGTAAAAAGTCATTTTCTTCTTTTAGAGATAATTCGTAAATATTAACATCTAATAATCTACTTACATTAGAAAATACAACATAACCAGGTTTGGTAGTAATTATTGTATCTTTACGTTTACATAATAAAAAGACAAGTATAGATAAAGCTTGTTTAGTTCCCATTGTTAAAGCAATATTGGAAACATTTTTATTAATATAGAAATGTTCTTTTAAATATCTAACAGCTTCACTTTTTAATAAATCAAGACCATTATCTGCATATTTATGTGTTTCTACTAATTTTAGACTCTCAGTCAATTTAGAAATGATTTTATGATCTGGCATTGTTTTATCTTCACCAATACCCATATCAATTAAAGGATATTTTCCTTTATATTGTGCTTTTAAATTATGAATCTCTTGGAATCTATTTTTGGTAATGTCATTTTCTTTTTTAATTTTCATAAGTTCTTATTGTTTTAACATAGCTATTTAAAAACATCATATCCTCCTTTAAAACAATTTTAGTTTTACCACCACGAGAAATAATGTCATATTTAGTCAAATAAATATTTAAATATTTTAATAAATAATAAAAACTTATAGCCGCGCTACCACAACTCGAGGTATAGCCAACTCCTCGTTCATATGTTTTAATTTTAAATTTATTATCTATGATTACTTGAGATATATTACAATTTGGATATTCTTTAATATCATTATTAAAAATTGATTGAGTGAATTCCTTAATAATTCTTAATAAGTGAGTATTTCCAACATTAATTAAATAAAGATTATTTCCTAAATCTTTAAAATATATTAAATTAGGAATCATTAGATAATTTTCATTTTTTTCTTTAATAATTAAATACTTTTTATGATTAAAATAAACATTTGATGCTTGGTTATTCTCAAGAATTAATTGAGAAAGACCTAAAAGTCCATTACCACAAAAATTTGCTTTAGAACCATCTTTATTAAATAATTCAACATAAATATTATTACCCTTACTTTTTTTATAAAAAAATATTCCATCACTTGATGTCTCACTTTTATCTGAACAAATAATATTAGGTTTAATATTTTTTTTGTATTTACATTCGGTGTATAAAAAGATATTGTTATTTATCGAAAGTTTATTAATTATCATATGATTTTAAACTCAACTAACTTATAAAATATAGATAATGAATTATATGCGGCACCACGGATTAGATTATCACTTGTTACAAAAAATGTAAGAGAATATTCACAATTTAGATCTTTTCTTAATCGACCAATTCCAATTTTTGTTGTATTCTTTACATCATCAAATGTAGGATAATCTAAATCATTAAAATATTTAATATATGTATTTTCTTTAAATAGTTTTTCAACATATTTAATATCAACTTTATCTTTGAATGTGACATATAAAGAAGCGCCATGTCCAATTCGAGTAGGAATTCTAACACATGTTGATATTATATCAATATTTTCATCATGAAAAATTTTTCGGATTTCATTCATAATTTTTAATTCTTCTTTCGAATAATTACTTTGAGAATCAATTTCATCAACAACTGGAATGATATTATTATAAATATTTTTCTTTATTGAGTTGCAATTTGGTAGTACCTTATCACAATCAAGTCCTATGTTTTCTTTTGCTAATTGGTTTAGAGCATCTTTCCCTGCTCCTGATACAGATTGATAAGTTGATGTTATTATTTTTTCTATTTTATAAGCATCGTGAAGTGGTTTTAGAGCTAATGCCAACATAATAGCAATACAATTAGGATTACAAAAAATAGAAGAATCCATTAATAAATCATAAGGATTTACTTCACATACACTTAAAGGTACATTCTTTTCTAGTCGATAATAACTTGAATTATCAATAACTTTGGCTCCTTTATTTATAAAAAGTGGGGTGTATTTAGCACTAATTTCATTACTACAGCACATAAATGCAACATCAAATTTTTCAACACTGTTTTCATCTAATTGAGCAATATTAAAACTCCTTTCACCAACAGTAATTTCACTTCTTTTTGTACCAAAAAGTGTAATATCACTATCTTTATAAAAGGAGTTACATAATAATTTTAATAATGTTATAGCAACGAGTCCATGACCACCAATAATAGCAATTTTATAATCTTTCATATCAATCCTCTTAAAAAGATATGAAAGAATTAAAATAATTATTATTACTTATTCATTGCAGCTTTATAAATATTTAAATATTCGTTAGCAGATTTTCCCCAGTCATTATTACATGCATAAGCATTTTTTCGTAATTTTTTAAATAATACTTCATTTTGAAAACAATAATTTGCCCAACTTACTGTATTACAAATTGCTTCTTTTTCGTAAGCATAGAATCCAAACCCTGTAGCAATGTTTCTATTATCTTGAACATAAGGTATAACTGTATCATTTAATCCACCAGTCATACGAACTAAAGGAATAGTTCCATATCTTAAAGCAATCATTTGACCAATACCGCATGGTTCAAATAACGATGGCATTAAGAATATATCACTAGCTGCATAGATCTTATGCGCAAGAATATCATTATATCCAATATAAATTCCCATTTGATGAGGATATCTTGCTCTTAAGCCTTCTAAT
Organism: Bacilli bacterium; assembly: GCA_051872335.1. Classification (GTDB taxonomy): domain Bacteria; phylum Bacillota_I; class Bacilli_A; order RFN20; family CAG-826; genus SUG2458. The sequence continues at coordinate 4,219 of JBJEDT010000054.1, forward strand.
TCTTGTTCAAAGTTATATTCACCACTACCTAAAATAACTAGAGAACAACCCGTGGCAAGAATTTTTTCAGCAGCAGCAATAACAAGCTCAGAACCTTTTTGCCATGTTAAACGAGATACCATTCCATATAAAGGTTTAGTATTTTGATCTAAATGCATCTCTTCAAGAAGTTTTTCTTTATTAAAACGTTTTCCTATTGTTAGAGTTCTTTCCTTATAATTACGATAAATCTTATCATCTTTTTCTGGGTCAAATTCACTATAATCAATTCCGTTTAAGATACCACAAAAATCATAACGTCTTAATTCTAAAACTGTATGTAAATCATGTCCAGAATCAGGAGATAAAAGCTCTTCAGCATGTGTAGGACTTACGGTTGTGATTTTATCACAATACATAATAGCAGCTTTTAATGAAGAAACAGCTCCATTATAACGTACTTTACCAGAAGTATATAATTCATCACTTAATCCATAATAATCACCTAAGAAATATGGATCAAACATTCCCTTAAATGCTGGGTTGTGAATTGTTAAAATAAATCTTACATTTTTAAATGCTTTATCATTAGCATTTTGCTCTTTAATAACAACTGGTAACATACCAACATGCCAATCATGACAATGTATAATATCAGGTTTTAAGTCTAACTCTTCAATAACTTTTCTTGTTGCTAAAGTTAAGAAAGCAAATCTTTCATTATCATCATCATAACCATACAAATTTTGCCTATTAAAATATTGAACGTTACCTATAAGAATATAAGTAATTCCATCAATTATTGTTTCATATACTTCACATTCTTGTTTTCTCCATGCAACATCAACTTTATATTTTGCAATTGGTTTAATATTCGCTTCGAATTTATTTCTAATCGATTGATAATAAGGCATAATAATATAAACCTTGTGTTCCAATTTTACTAGTTCTGCTGAAAGTGCATGAACGACGTCAGCTAACCCTCCCGTTTTAGCAAGAGGGGTAGACTCACTACTAGACATAACTATATTCATAAACTAAATAATATCTCCTTGTTTAACATAAATAGGATTGGTCTTTTTACCTTTTAATTCCTTAACACATAAAATACGAGA
>JBJEDT010000055.1:0-57319 GCA_051872335.1 Bacilli bacterium
ATTACTTTTTAGAAATTTCTTAAATTTCCTATTGTTTTTTAATAGTTAGTCTCCTAATTTTTTTAAAAATACCACTTAATCACAATTTTGTAAATATTATAATTAAATAAAATATAAAAAGCGCTTTCATTTAATATAATTAAAAGTATTATAAATAAAAAATAACTGTACAAAAAGTACAGTTACTCCATATTACTTAATATATTGTTGAAATAGTCAGGAATTGAAACTTCAAAGGACATTTCTTTTTTACTTCTTGGATGAATAAAAGTTATTCTAAATGCATGTAATAATTGTCCTTTATCATATAAATAGTTTTTCTTGTTGCCATATACTGGATCACCTTCAATAGGATGACCAATATAATTCATATGAACTCTAATTTGATGAGTTCTACCAGTTGTTAAACGACAAGAAACTAAAGTGTATTGATTAAATCTTTTTTCAACATGGAAATAAGTTATAGCATCTTTTCCATCCTTTAAATTAACTGCCATTTTAAATCTATCATATGGATCACGTCCAATTGCAGCAATAATTTTTCCATCATCTTCTTTAATAACACCTTTAACAAGAGCTATATATTCACGATGCATTGTATGATCAACAAGTTGAGAAGCAATTCCATTGTGTGTAAAATCATTTTTACACACAACAATTAATCCAGAAGTGTCTTTATCAATACGATGAACAATACCAGGACGTTTAACTCCGTTAATTCCACTTAAATCAGTGCAATGATATAGTAAAGCATTAACTAAAGTACCACTTGTATGGCCATTAGATGGATGAACGACCATTCCTTGAGGTTTATTAATAACGAGTAAATCTTCATCTTCATATAAAATATCAAGAGGAATATTTTCTGGTAAAACGTCAAGATCTACATTTTCTTTTTGTTCAACAATTATTTCATCATTTTCTTTAATTCGACATGATGGTTTTGTCAATTTACCGTTTATTTTTATTAAACCTTCTTCAATCAAATTAATAATATTATTTCGTGAAACATCAGTTAATTGGCTAGTTAAAAACTTATCGATTCTTTCACCTGAATATTCTTCTGTTACAAAAATTTTAGTTTTCATCTTTTTCATCCTTTTTAAAAGAATTAACTAGTTCTTCTAAAGTTTTATAATTTTTCTTTAAATCTGATAAGTTATTCTCAGCAATATTAGTAGAAATAAGTTCTAATATTGAATTGTATTGTTTCTTAGTATCTTCATCGGCACTATTAATTACTTCAATATATTTAGGTTGTAGTTCATCAATTTTTTTCTTATAAACATAAATTAATACTTCATCAACAATAGTAACTACCATTAATAAAATCACACCTATAACTAAAGATGAATCAGCTATATTAAATACTGGAAAATGATAGCTTGCAAATTGAAATGAAATAAAGTCGATAACACCAAATCCATAATAACGAGTACCAGGAACAAATTGTAGACAACGATCAATCATATTACCTACTGTTCCTGCAAGCATTAAATAAATGGAAATCAAAGTTAATTTCTTGAATTTTTTATAGTATTTAATAATAATAAATGTCATTGCTGCTGTTGCAAGAACAGAAATAATAGCTAAAATTTCTGGATGTTCTTCTAATATTGACCATGCAGCACCTGTATTACCATATAATTTAAAATAAAAGAAATTGTTTATAATTGTTAGATTAACATTTTTATCAAAAGCAATAACCTTAGTAACATAATCAAAAATTATTATTAATGGAATAAGCCACAAATATGATTTTAAAAACCATTTTAAACCTTTTAATATTTTTTCTTTAGTCATGTTTTTCACCATTTAATACATCTAGACATCTAGAACAAACATGAACATCTTCGACTTCAAATATTTCATCGACATAGTTCCAACAACGTTCACATTTGTGACCTTCATGTTTAACTACTTTTACTATACTTGTATCTGTTTCATATCCTTCTAAAGAATCAACAATTTCTAATGTGGAAACAACAAATAGTCTAGATAATTCTTCTTTTGATACTTTGCTTAACATTGCTTTTGAATCTGAATCTTTAACTACTAATAATACCCTTGCTTCTTGAGCAGAACCTATATTACCTTCACTACGTGCTACTTCTAAAGTTTTTAAAACATCACTTCTTACTGTTTTGAACTTATCATATTGTCTTAAGACATCTTCACCATAAGCATTTGTAATAACTGGATAATCTAAAAGTTGAGCATATTTTGTTTTATTTAAATTTTCTAAGTCAAAACAAGAATAAACTTCTTCCATTGTAAAAGGAATAATTGGAGTTAATAAACGTAATAAATTATCACAAACTTCAAATAATACTGTTTGAACTTGACGTCTTCTTAAAGAGTCTTTCTTTTCACAATATAAAATATCTTTTGCGAAATCTAGATAGAAAGAACTTAAATCACCTGCCATAAATTGAGTGATTTCACCAATTGCATTTGCAAATGAATATGTATCCATTGATTTAATAACAGTATTTTTGACTTTTTCTAATTTAGCTAAAATAAATATATCAACAAGATCAAATTCACTTACTTTATCATTCGCTGAATTAAAATCACTTAAATTTCCTAATAAAAATTTAAATGTATTTCTAATTTTACGATATGTTTCAGATACTTGCTTGACCATATCTTCACCAAATTTAACATCAGATTGATAGTCAACAGAAGCAGTCCATAATCTTAAAATATCAGCACCATATGTATTTGCCATCTTCATTGGATCTACACCATTACCTTTAGATTTAGACATCTTTTCACCTGCTGAATCTTGAATAAATCCATGAGTAACTACTTCTTTATAAGGAGCGTGTCCTGTGACAGCAGTTGAAATAATTAATGAAGAATTAAACCAACCACGATATTGGTCACTACCTTCTAAATATAAATCAGCAGGATGTCCTAAACCTCTTCTTTTCATAACTGCTAAAGAAGAAGAACCAGAGTCAAACCAAACATCCATAATGTCATTTTCTTTTGTAAATAATCCATTAGGGGAATGTTCATTTGTGTATTCTTCTGGTAATAGTTCTTTTGCTTCTTTTTCAAACCAAATATTGCTACCATGTTCTAAGAATAATTCGGAAACATGATCAAATACTTCTTTTTCAATAATTGGAGTACTATCTTCAGCATAGAAAATAGGGATTGGTACACCCCATGCTCTTTGACGAGAAATACACCAGTCACCACGATCATGAATCATATTATGAATACGTGTTTCACCCCATGCAGGAACCCAATTAACTTTTTCTATTTCATTTAGTAGTTTTTCTCTAATTGGATCAATTGAACAGAACCATTGTGGAGTTGCTCTAAATATTAATGGTTTATTAGTTCTCCAGTCATGAGGATATGAGTGTGTGATTTTTGTAGCTTTTAATAAAGCACCTAAATCTTCTAATTTTTTAAGAACAACAGGATTTGCATCTTCGTAGAATAACCCTTTTAAGTCTTCACCAGCTTCTTCCATCATATAACCTTTAGAATCAACTGGACAAAGAGGAGGTAAGTTATATTTAACGCCAACTTTAAAGTCATCTTCACCATGACCAGGAGCAGTATGAACTGAACCAGTACCAGCATCAGCAGTAACATGATCTCCTAAAATGACAACTGAAGTACGATCATACATTGGATGTTTTATTAAAATATATTCAAATTCTGAACCTTTATGTTCTGAAATAAGTTCGCATTCTTGTAATTCTAATTCATTTACAATTGCATCTTTTAATTCTTGTAAAAATACGAATTTACCTTTTTCAGTTTTATAAACACCATAATCAAAATCTGGATTAACACAAATTGCTAAGTTTGCAGGCATTGTCCAAGGAGTAGTTGTCCAAATAACAAAACTTGTATCATTATCTAAAACTCCTTTTCCATCTACTACTTTAAATGCAACATAAATTGCATATGAAGTAACATCATGATATTCAATTTCAGCTTCAGCTAGGGCAGACTCACTACTTGGAGACCAATAAACTGGTTTTAATCCTTTGAAAATCAAACCATCAAGTGCCATTTTAGCAAATACATTAACTTGTTCAGCTTCAAATTCGTGTTGTAATGTCATGTAGCGATGATCAAAATCAGCTAAAACTCCAATTCGTTGAATTTGACCCATTTGTAATTGAACTTGCTGATGTGCAAATTCCTCACATTTTTTTCTAAATTCATGTAAAGGAGTTGTTTTTCTATTGATACCTTTTTTTGTAATTACATTTTCAATAGGTAATCCATGAGTATCCCAACCAGGAATAAATGGACAATAAAAACCACTCATATTTTTATAGCGAACGATAAAGTCTTTTAATAATCTGTTTAACATGTGACCACAGTGCATATTGCCATTTGCATATGGAGGACCATCATGTAACATAAACTCTTTACTACCTTTATGAGTAGCATTTTTCTCTACCATTAAATTATAAAGATCATCTTTAATCCATTGCTCAACCATTTTAGGTTCTTTTTGAGAAAGATTACCTCTCATTTCAAAACTAGTTTTAGGCATTAATAATGTTGTTTTTAATTCCATAATAACATCTCCTTTAAATAAAAAAACGCCCTATTCTAAGGACGTTATAAACGCGGTACCACCTTAGTTTTAGATATAAAATATCTAACACTTATTACTGTCGATAACGGGACAAAACGTCTTAATTTACATTATCAATTAAGCAGCTAGTAAGTGATAAACTATATTTCATTACGGTAACCTTGCACCATTTGTTACCTCGCTAAGAAAGAGGAAATATAATCCGTGTCTTCATTATTGCCTTTCTTTGATATTATTACATATATAATGTGTTTTATCAAACACAAAATTAAAATTTATATTTTTTCACGTGAAAACAAATAGATATTAAAATCTAACTTTTTGCGATAACCATCAATTACAAAAATAACACCACTTAAAAAATCAATGGCTCTATATTTTTGTTTATTATCTAAATTAGTAATATCTACGATAACATCTTGATTACAAATTAAGGCTTTTGCTACTTCCTGTACTTCTAAATAATGTTTTAATGTATAAATCTGAGGTTGTTTAGTATATGTTATATTTTCACGTGGAATTTGAATAAATTTTGTTTCGTTATTCTTCTTAGAATCAAAAGATCTTTTAAAATTATCTGTTTCAATTATCGATCTATCATTTTCGTTAGGTAAGAACCATTCTTTTAATTTTTCTTTTACATTACTCATACTAGAAATATTTCCTTAATTGTTTTAAAGCATTTTTTTCAAGTCGAGAAACTTGCGCTTGTGAAATACCATAATCCTCAGCTAATTCAAGTTGCGTTTCTCCTTCATAATATCTTCGATAAATTATTTCTTTCTCAAACACACTTAAAGAATCTATCCCATTTTTTAATGACAATAGATTATTAAAGCGTTCTACATTATTCATTTCCACAGGAATAACATCCATTAAATCAATGGATTCATTAAAATCATTATACAAAGGTTCATTTAAAGATAATACTTGATTCATGGCTTCAAAACATTCGGCTACTTCATATGATGTTAAATTTAAGATTTTTGCCAATTCTTCGTTAGTTGGTTCTTTATGATTTTCTTCAATAAATTTTTCTTTAGCTTTTATAGCCTTATATCCACGATCTTTAATTTGCCTTGATATTCTTAATAATGAATTATCACGTAAATATCTTTTAATTTCACCTAAAATCATAGGAACAGCATATGTCGAAAATTTTACATTTTGGTTAATGTCAAAATTATCAATAGCTTTTATCAACCCAACAACTCCAATTTGAAAAATATCATCGAGATTATCTATTCTTTTACTAAATTTATTGGTAATAGATAAAACAAGTTTCATGTTTCCTAAAATTAGGTGTTCCTTTGCACTTTTATCACCATTATGATATGCAATTAGTAATTCTGTACTTTCTTTTGGTGGTAATGACTTAAGATAGGAAGTATTAACTCCTGTTATTTCAACTTTATGTTTTGCCAAGCATAGTTCTCCTATGCCTTTTATTATTGGCAAATTTTATTTTGTTAAACCTATTTTTAATTTCTGTAATATTTTCTTTTCTAATCTAGAAATGTAGGATTGTGAAATCCCTAAAAAATCTGCAACTTCTTTTTGAGTAAGTTCTTCGTTATCTTTTAAGCCAAATCGCATTTCAAGAATTTCTTTTTCCCTAGGCTTTAAATTTTTAAGACATTCTTGTAATGACTTTTTATCTTCTTCAAAATTTATTTCATCAATTAAATGCGTCGGATCTCCACTAATTACATCACTTAACAGTAATTCATTACCATCATAATCTTTATTAAGTGGTTCATCTAAACTTACTTCTGTTTTTTGTCTTTGTTTTTTTCTTAGATACATTAAAATCTCATTTTCGATACATCGAGAAGCATAAGTAGCTAATTTAATATTTTTATCGGTTTTATAAGTATTTATACCTTTAATTAAACCTAATGTTCCAATAGATATTAAGTCTTCTAAATTATATATATCATTTTCAAAACGTTTAGCTACATAAACCACTAAGCGTAAATTATGCTCAATTAAAATATTACGTGCTTCAATAGATCCTTCTCTAAACAAAGAAACTTGTAATATTTCCTCTTCATTACTTAAAGGTGGAGGTAATAATATTTTTCCATTTATATAAGCTACGCTTCCATCTTTAAAAATTAAATTTAATAATTTTGATAGAATATTTTTCATAAATTTTTATCCTAAATAGGCATTTAATAAACACTCACAACCATTAAAACTTTCATCTTGATCAAGTAAAGCAACATATACAACAACACTTGTTTTCTTATCATCAAAAGTTATTAATGCTTTTGTTAATTCCATGTCACTTGAGCCATTGATTGTATTAACATTTACTTTATTTGTTGTATTCATATATGAAAATGGCCAAGTTCTTCTTAAACAAAAAATGACAGGAACTCCATCACATTTTAAAGTATTACCTGTATCAAAATAACACTTAAATTTAGCCTTTTTTCCATCAACACTTATAATTGCATCTGTTTTATAATTTCCTAGTCTATAAATGGAATCTATGCCTTTTGATACAAGTAGTAGAATAATATTAAATAGTGGAGCAAATAAAATATAAAGAATAGCAGATGGTTTACATATTACAAGTATTCCATTTTTGAAATTTAAATCCGATGAGAAAAAGGACAAACTTAATGACAAGAAAAGATAACAACTTATAAATTCTAAATATGGCCTTAAAAACTTCTTTTTATAGAAGAGAAAAAAGATTATACCATTTAATACAAAAAATAAGATGAAGCCTAACCACCATTTTAAATAGATAAAAAATATTTGAATAAAATTACATAATATTAGCTTTATGAATCCCCTCCATTTTAAGCGGTAGCAATCAACAATCTGCATGAAATTGATGCTCACCATCGTTATGATAATATGTGAAATAACCATTAAATCTAAGTAGGCATTCATCTTTTTTCTCCACAGTTTATAATTTATCAGTTAAAATATAAAAATTTCGTCGAACTATGAAAAAAATAAAACTTATATTAAGAAAAGAATAATTCTAATCTTAATATAAGTCATTAAGTTAAATTGATATTGTTTTTTTCTTTTGAATTGCTAGGTGATCTGAAATCATTGCTATAAATTCTGAGTTTGTTGGTTTTGCTTTACTAGCTGAAATTGTATAACCAAATATTTCATCTATTACATCAATATTACCTCTTGTCCAAGCTACTTCAATAGCATGTCTTATAGCTCTTTCAACTCTACTTCCGGTGGTTTTATATTTTGAAGCAATTTCAGGATATAAAACTTTTGTAATTCTTCCAATATAGTCTGGATTCTTATAAGTTTGAAGTATACCTGTTCTTAAATATGAATAACCTTTGATATGTGCAGGAATTCCTACTTCATGAAGTAAATTGGTTATTCTTTTTTCAATGTCATTTTCTGTTGCAGTTCCTTCAGTACTAGATAAAGGCATTGAACTAAGTGTTCGTAAACAATCATTTACACTACTTGTAGTTAAAGGTTTAATTAAAAACATTTCTCCCCCAAGAGATGAAACTGAATTTAGAATTTTATCATTAACCATTGCACTAACTGTAACAATATGATTTACTGTTAAATCGCTTTTATCTTTAATACGTTTTAATAAATTAAATCCATCTAATTTTGGCATAATTAAATCAGTAAATAAAATGTCAACTTTACCAAGTGCACGTAGTTTTTGAAATGCTTCTTCACCATTATTTGCTGTATCTATGACAAACATATTTGATTGCATTGAAACAACTGACGAAATTAAAGAAACAACATCTGGACTATCGTCAACAATAAAAACTCTTAATTTTTCCATATAAAAATCTCCCTCCTTTTTTGAAATTAATGTCATTATAACAATCAAAAAATATTAATTTGCAAGAATATCCAAACTTTTGTTAAAAATAGTCGATAGCAAAATAAAAATGGCAATTTTTTTGCAAACTTTGCCATTTTTTTGTCAAATCATATGATTTATATTAATTTCATTGCTTCGTTGTACATCCATTCCATGTAAACACCATAGCCATAATCGACATTATCTGTAATTACATGAGTGACAGCACCAACTAACTTATTATTTTGAATAATTGGACTTCCTGACATGCCAGCTACAATACCACCGGTTTTGTCAATTAAATTACCATCTGTTACTTTAAACGTTATACCTTTTACATCAGTATAATTTTGTTTTTGTAAAGCAGTAATTTTGATATCAAATTTTTGAACTTTTAATCCATTTACTACGGTCCAAATCTCTGCATTACCAAGTTTTACTTCATCATGATATGCCATTTCAATAGGTTTTAATGAAGTGTCAATGTTTTCATAATTTCCATAAATACCTATTGAAGTATTTGTTAAAATATCACCTAAAGGTTTAATAGTTTTAAAATCAGCTAATTTTGAACCTGGATTACCATTTGTAGACTTATTTATTCCAGTTACTTCAGTTAAATAGCTCATTCCACTTTTTACTTCAATCATTCTACCAGTATCATTATCAATAACTTCGTGACCTAATGCACCATATACTTTGTTTATTGGATCATAGAAAGAAACTGTTCCGATTCCTAACAATCTTTCTTTTATATAAAGTCCTGTTTTATATTGATTGTTTTGTAATATTAAATCTACAGTTCTATTTAAATAAACTTGATTACGCTTAATTGTTAAATTAATTTTTGGTTCAATCAATTCATTATTTGAAAAAACTGCTATAAGATCATTTAATGAATTAACAGCTTTATTATTGGCTTTTATTATAATATCACCACGATTAATATCCGAATTTTTTGAAGGATTGTATATTGATCCATTTTCTAATCTTAAATCATATGTGCCAGATACTATTAAACCATCGGTTTTAATCTCAATTCCTATATTTTGTCCACCAGGAATTAAATTGATACTTTTCGCAGATGCTAATAAAAAAGTAAATAATGGGAGAAAAAATATTTTTTTCATAATACTCCTTTCTCTAACATTATTTGCATTTATAAATTATATAAAATGTTAATTAATGGAATTATTTTAACAATGAAATAATATGTTTAATATTAATTTTCATTGAATTAAGTTGTTCATCAATTGTCGCGTGATCAACAAATTTATCATCAATACATTTAGTTATTAATTTTCCTTGATATTTAAATTTCATTAAAGTAGCACAAATTAAATTAACTAATCCATAACATGTTGAATATGGATTGTATATAATAATAGTTTCATACTTTAAGAGTGTTTTTATTAATTTTTCGTCAATTGGTTTAATAAATATTGCATTAATTAAAGTAACATTTAAATTATTTTTTTCAATGGCTTCTTTAATTTTTAAAACAGCAGGTCCTAATGTAATAATACATTTATTGCTACCTTTCAATACAATTTCCCATTTACCTATTTCAAGTTTCTTATCTTCTATTGGTAATAATGGATAAATCTCTTCACGAGGGTATTTAATTGCAAATACACCATCATAATTTAATGATAAATTTAATAAACTAGAAGCTTCGCTAGGAGTTGATGGCATAGATACCACAATATTAGGAGTAGAAATTAATATTGCTTCATCATATATTCCTTGATGTGTAGAACCATCTTTTCCTACTAATCCACTTCTATCAATTAATAAAGTAGCTTTCAAATTCATACGGCATAAATCATGATTTAATTGATCCATTGCTCTTTGCAAAAATGTTGAATATATAAAAATAAGAGGATGTTTTCCATTAAGTGAAAGACCAGAAGCCAAAGTTAAAGCATGATCTTCTGCTATTCCAACATCGATACATCTATTTGGATACGTTGCAAAAACTTCTTGTAAATCTTGTCCTATCATCATAGCTGGTGTTATTGTAACTAAAGAATCATTTTCACTCATTTTTGTAGCTGTAATATTAGAAAAAATTGTACTCCAGGTTTTACCTTTAATTTTTTCTAATACAGTTCCAGTTTCAACATTAAAAGGCTCAATTCCGTGATATAGACCATTAATATCTTCTTCAGCGTATTTATATCCTTTTCCCTTAATAGTTTTTACATGTATAACACAAGATTTACTTTTCTTATCAGCTAATTGAAAAGCATGTTCTAATTTTGAAAAATCATGACCATCAACAGGACCTATATATTCTAATCCAAATGATTTAAATAAATTTTCATTATTATCTTCATGATTATTTTGATAATAATTCTTATAATACATATTTAAAACTTCATTTTTAGTAATTCTATCTTTTTTAGACTTATTTTTATTTTTTAAAAATAATGATAATGCACCAATACAAGGCGATATCGACATTTCATTGTCATTCAAAACAATAATAATTTTATGCTTTGAGCAACCTATATCATTTAAAGCTTCAAAGGATAAACCTGAGGATATAGAAGAATCTCCGACAAAGGCAATAATATTATAATTTTCTTTATTTAAATCACGAGCAATAGCCATTCCATAAGCAGTACTTAATGATGTAGAACTATGACCAGCTTCTAAATAATCAAAGGGAGATTCTGATCGTTTTAAAAATCCAGAAACATTACCTTTTGTTCTAATGTGAGAAATATCTCTACCTGTTAACATTTTATGAACATATGCTTGATGACCAACATCAAATAAAAGTTTATCTTTTGAAATATCGTAGTGGCGATGAATAGCCATTATTAATTCAACACTACCTAAATTACTTGATAAATGACCTCCATTTAAAGAAACTGCTTTAATGATTTCATTACGAAAAGCTTCCGCATATAGTGGAAGTTCAATATCATTCACTGTTTTAATAAAATTAATATTATTAAAACTATTTAAATCGAAATTGAAATCATTTTGTTTTTTCATAAATTAATTATCCTTAACAATATTAACAATCTTTTCTTCGGTTTCTTTTAATAATTCGTTAACTTCTTTAATAAGTTTACGTCCTTCTTCAAATAAAGACATACTTTCTTCTAAAGGCAAAGTATTGCTTTCTATTTTATTAACAATATCTTCTAATCTTTTCATTTTATAATCTAAAGAATCATTTTTCTCCATATTTTAGCTCCTTTGATATAACGGATAAATTTATTGTACCATCTTTTAAAGTTGTTTTCATCACTTGGCCAACACTTATATCATTAATTGATGTTATGACTTTACCTTCTTCATCCTGTAATAAACTATAACCTCTTTCTAAAACTTTTAAAGGAGATAAAGCGTTTAATTTATGTTCAAATATTGTAACTTTATTTCCTATATTATTAATATATGAATTTATTGCATTATTAAGAAGTTTATCTAATTCGTTAATTTTATTCTTTCTTTCCTTGATTATATTTAAGCAACAAGTATTAAATCTTACCTTCAAAAGTTCAAATTTATTTTGTAATTTAGTAAGTTTATTACTTAAAGCTAAACTAAGTCTTTTTTCATATTCATCTAAATAAAGAATAATATCATTTTGATCAATAGTAACTAATTCAGCTGCTCCCGTTGGAGTACTAGCACGAGCATCACATACAAAATCACATAATGTAAAATCAATCTCATGACCGATTGCAGACACAGTAGGAATAGGGGATAAAGCAAGTTTTCTAATTAAATTTTCATCATTGAAAGCCCACAAATCTTCTACACTTCCACCACCACGAGCAATTATTAATGTATCAAGATCATAATTATAAGCTTTATCAAGAGCTGAAATTAATTCTTTTGGTGCACCTACACCTTGAACAAGGGAAGGAAAAATAAATATTCTAACACTTGGTAGTCTTCTTGTTATATTTTTAATTAAGTCTTCACAAGCAGCAGATGGATAACTTGTAACAATTCCTATTTTACGAGGCATTTTGTTTATCAAACGTTTTTTAGAAACGTCAAATAAACCTTCTTTTTCTAATCTTTTCTTTAATATTTCTAACTGTAATAATAATTGACCTTCGCCATCATAAAAAACATCATATACTCTTACTTGATAAGTACCTCTACCATTAAAAACAGTTAAAGAACCTAAGACAATAATTTGATCTCCATCTTTGGGTAATACTTTCAATTTACTTAAATAATTTGAAAATAAAACTGCACTAATAGCTGATTCTTGATCTTTTAAAGTAAAATAAAAATTCCCATTTCCATATAATTTAGAATTAGAAACTTCACCACGTATGTACACATATTTTAATTGATTATCATTTTCGATTAAATTTTTAATAATATTATTAACTGTAGTAACAGAAAAAATATTTTTTTCTTCTAGCATAAGACGTTATCCAATAATGCATTAATAAATTTGTAATCATCGTTAATTAAATATTTCTTTGCTAAAACGACAGCAACATTAATAACGATTGCTTTGTCAACATTTCCAATATAAAAATAATGAGCAACACTCATAATTAAAATAGCTTGAGCTAATCTATTTAAGCGAACAAATGTCCAGTTTACTAATTTTGGTTCGATTCTTTTAATAATTTCATCACGGTAATTAATAGATTTAACGACAATTTCTTTTAAAAATAAGTCAATTTCTTCATAAGGTAAACCAGCCATATCTGAAATTACCTCCTTAATGTCATAGTCTAAATCCATACTATCATATGTTAGAGTATCATATATGATTGACATTGCTATTTCTTGATATTCGTTTCTACTATATTCCATATACTTCACTCCTTCAGCAATTAATAATATATCATTAATTACGCATTAAAACAAAGAAAATTTAATATTTTATATTAATTTATAAGTCAATAATGAAAATTTCTTTTTTGAAAGAAAAAATGCCAAATGGCATTTATTCAACTCCTGTTACTTTAACATTGATATTAAATGGAACAAGTTCTGTCATTGAAGTAATTGCATTAGCAACTTCTTCTTGAATTTTTAAACAAACTTGATTAACGTTAGCTTTTGAATTAATTACAACAGCTACATTTACATCAACGATACCATTTTTGATATCACATGTAACTGGATGATGTAAAAAGAATGCTCTTTGAGTTTTAGAATTTCTCTTGCCTGTGCTTACTGCAACACCTTCTACCTTATTTGAAGCTATTGTTGCAATCTCATCAAAAACAATATGGGAGATACCCATTTTACCATTTTTTGAAAAGTTTTGAATAAATACATAATCAGCCATACTTTACATCTCCTTTATAAGTACTTTTATTATACAATGTAAAAAACAAATTATTTGAATTATTTCATAAAATTGTATACAAATTGTTTTAATTATTATACTTATATTTATATTTTAACAAATTTTATATTTTTTACACTATTTATTATTAATTTTTTTAAAAAAGATGAATCATCATTCATTTTTATAAAAATTTTTTCATCTTTTTTAAAAATTACATCGTATTCATCCATAAATGGTGTTTTAAAAATAATTTTATCATCTAAAAATTTTAAATCCTTACTATTTCCATATTTAATCAAATCTTCTTTAATACTATTTAAAGTAAGATAACCAAAAATCTGATTATATTGCGTTTCATAAAATTGATCACTTGTTAATGATGTTAATAATCTAATTAAATTCTCATTTATTACATCTTTAAATTCATCTTTTACAATAAATAATTGATATTGCATTTATGTCTCCTAATACTATGTTTACACGTTTACAATAAAGAAAATGTCAAAAAAAAACTTCTAAAGAATACTTTAGAAGTTTAATTACTTATTTAAGACTTTTTTTAACAAATTTAACTAAATCTTTTTCAGTAAAGTTAAATTTTTTAATAACATCATTTGCAGGAGCAGATGCACCAAAAGTATCTAGTCCCATTACATTTTTAGCATATTTATGCCAACCAAATGAAGAGAGCATTTCGCAAGCGATACGTTTTTCATATGGAACACCAAATACTTTTTCTTGATAGCCCTTCTTTTGTTCATCAAATAATTCAGTTGAAGGCATAGAAACGACTCGTACATTAATTCCTTCTTCGCTTAATAATGCCTGTGCTTTTAAAGCAAGAGATACTTCACTTCCAGTAGCAATGATTGTACCATTTAATTCAGCACCACGTTTTTCTTTGCCCACTACATAACCACCATGTGTTACACCATCATAACTTGTTGTTTCTAATTTAGGTAAACCTTGTCTTGATAATGCAATACATGTTGGAGTCTCTGAACTTAGTAAAGCTAATTTCCAAGCTGCAGCAGTTTCAACAGCATCACAAGGACGGAATACGTTAACGTTTGGCATACTTCTTAAAGCAGCTAATTGTTCAATTGGTTGATGTGTAGGACCATCTTCACCTACTGCAATAGAATCATGTGATAATAAGTAAATTGCAGGTAATTTGGATAAAGCAGCCATACGTATTGCAGCTTTCATATAATCAGAGAAAATCATGAACGAACCAACATAAGTTCTTAATCCACCATGCAATAACATGCCATTTTGAGCAGAAGCCATAGCAAATTCACGAATACCAAAATTGATATTTCTTCCACCTCTACATGTTGGAGAGAAGTCTTTTTCATCTTTAATCATTGTCATAACTGATTTAGCAACATCTGCTGAACCACCTATTAAATTAAAGACATCTTTATGTAAAACATTTAAAACTGCTTGTGATGTATTTCTTGTAGAATCTTTAAATCCTTTTTCAAATGTTGGAAGTTCACTAATATATAAAGAAACATCATTTTGTTCAACTGAAACAAATTTTTTATAATCTTCTAAATGATCTGCTTTATAATTTTGTAATTCTGTTTGATATTCTTGATATGCTTGTTGACCACGAGCAATAAATGTTTCTTTGAATGTTTTATAAACTGATTCAGGAATTGTGAAATCAGGAAAATCAAATCCATAGGATAATTTTGCATTCTTACCATCTTCTTCACCTAATGGAGCACCATGAGTTTTAGAAAGACCTTGGTTTTTAGATCCAAAACCAATAATTGTATGAACAATAATTAATGTAGGTTTTTCCTTGCTTTTCTTTGCTTTTTTCAAAGCTTTATCAATAGCTTTTATATCATTACCATCTTTAACTTCTAAAACATCCCATTCAGAAGCTAAAAATCTTTCTTTAACATTTTCTGAGAAGGATAAATCAAGTGAGCCATCAAGAGTGACTGCATTGCTATCATACATTAAAATTAATTTATTTAATTTTTGATGACCAGCTAAAGAAATTGCTTCTTGAGAAAGACCTTCTTGTAAACAACCATCTCCACATAAAACATAAGTATAATGATTACACAATCTACTACCTTCTTCATATAGTGAAGCAACTGCTTGTTCAGCCATTGCCATACCTACAGCTTGAGCAATACCTTGACCTAATGGACCAGAAGTTGCATCTACACCTTTTGTATGTTTAAATTCAGGATGACCAGGAGTTAATGAGTTGATTTGTCTAAATTTTTTTAAATCATCAACAGTTAATCCATAGCCACATAAATGTAACATAGTATAAAGTAAACTACTTACATGTCCTGCACTTAATACAAAACGATCTCGATTTATCCATTCTGGATGATCTGGATCACTTATTAAATGGTTTTTAAATAATGTATATAATATTGGAGCACTACCTAGTGCCATACCTGGATGTCCTGATTTTGCCTTATTAATAACGTCAATTACAGTTGAACGTATACAAGCAACATTTAATTCATCTTGATTCATAATTTACCCCCTAAATTTTATTAAATCTATCATATTTATAATATACTTTTATATTCTATTTTTCAAACTCTGTAATAGCAATTCCTAAATCTTTAAGTTGTTGCTCATCAACAGTTCCTGGAGCTTGTGTCATTGGACAAACTGCACTTAAATTCTTTGGGAATGCAATAACATCACGAATGTTATCTGTACCAGCTAAAATCATTACTAATCTATCTAAGCCAAAAGCCATACCTCCATGTGGTGGAGTTCCATATTTGAAAGCATCAATGAAGAAGCCGAATTTTCTTTGAATATCTTCTTTAGAAAATCCTAAAACTTCAAATATTTTTTGTTGAACAGCGCGATCGTAAATTCTTAATGATCCACCACCTGCTTCATATCCATTAATAACAATATCATAAGCTTGAGCATAAACCTTTGATGGATCTTCATCTAACAAATGCAAATCTTCATCACAAGGTCTAGTAAATGGATGATGAGCAGAAACATAACGTTGTTGTTCTTCGCTATATTCAAACATTGGCCAATGAACAACCCATAGTAAATCATATGTATCTGGTTTAATTAAATTTAATTTCTTTGCATAGAATGATCTAATTGCTCCTAAACCAAAACAACAATGATGTTGCGATTCACTTGCAGCAATAATAACTAAATCGTTATTTTTTAGAATTAATGTACTCATTAAAGAAGATTGTTCTTCTTCACTCATAAATTTCAAGAATGAGCCTTCTAATTTACCTTCAACTACTTTTAATGTAGTTAAACCTTTTAAACCAAATTTTTTAGCTAAATCTACTAATTCATCAATATTTTTTCTTGATGTTTTATCTGCTATATCATTTACTACAATACCTTTAACATATTTAACTTTGAATCCTTCAAAAGTTGTATTTTTAAATACTTCTTTTAAATCTTGAAGTTTTAAATCAAAACGTGTATCAGGTTTATCTGAACCATATATTTCAACCGCATCATTATATTCCATTCTTCTTAATGGTAATTCAATTTCAATACCTCTAGTTTTTCTAAAAATATTTTGAATTAAACCTTCCATTAATGTTAAAAATTGGTTTTGATCTAAAAATGAAGTTTCAATATCTATTTGAGTAAAGTCAGGTTGTCTATCTGCTCTTAAATCTTCATCTCTAAAGCATCTAGCAATTTGATAATATCTTTCCAATCCACCAACCATCAATAATTGTTTTGAAATTTGAGGTGATTGAGGTAATGCATAAAAATGTCCTTTATGAATACGTGATGGAACTAAATAATCACGAGCACCTTCAGGAGTAGATAACGTTAAAATTGGAGTCTCGACTTCAATAAAATCATTTTGATCTAAATACTCATGTACTGCTTGAGCAATTTTATGTCTAATAATTAGATTTCTTTGTAAACAAGGTCTACGTAAATCTAAATATCTATATTTAAGTCTTGTATCCTCTAAAGCATCAGTATCATCTGCAATAATTAAAGGAGTTGTATCAGCAGTATTTACAATAATAACTTCTTCAGCAATAACTTCAATTTCACCAGTAGGAAGATTTTTATTTGGAACTTCTTTAGCAACTACTGTACCTTTTACTTGTAAGACATATTCATTTCTTACTGTATCAATATTAATCTTTGTAGGATCAACATTTACTTGAACGATTCCACTTCTATCACGTAAATCTATGAAAACGATAGATCCTAAATTTCTTCTTTTACTAACCCAACCAACTAATGTTACCTTTTCACCAACATTAGAAAGTCTTAGTGTACCATTATAATGCGTTCTTTCCATATATAAAACCTCTATTTTTCTTTATGTCCACAGCAACACTCATGATGTTCTTCATCGTGGTGTCCACCACAACGACATTCATGTTCCTCATCATGATCATGTCCACAACAGCATTCATGTTCATGTTCTTCTTGACCTTCAAAGAAAGCATGAATTTGTTCCATGGTGAGAGTAACAGGAACTTCAATTTGTGTTTGATTCTTTAAATCTCTTAAAATAACAACTTCTTTTTCAAGCTCATCTGAACCAATAATAGCAGCAAGAGATGAATTTTTTCTTTCAGCACGTTTAAATTGTTGTTTAAAACCTTTTGCTTCAAGCATCATATCGACTCTATATCCTGATGCACGAAGAGCAGAAGCTAAATCATAACAAAGTAATAAAGCTTTATCATCTAAGCACATAACACTAACATCATGTTGCTCTTCTATACCTTCTAATAATCCATCATCTTTTAAAACACTATAAACTCTTTCAATACCAAAAGCTAAGCCGACACCTGCCATATCTGGACCACCAACTTCTTTTAATAAGTTGCCATAGTGACCACCAGCACCGATAGCTCCTATATCCTTACCAGTAGATGATGTATAGTGAAATTCAAAAACAACATGTGAATAATAATCTAATCCACGAACTAAATTATCATCAACTTCATATTTCATCCCATAAGAATCTAATAAATGCAATATTTTATCAAAATATTCCTTAGCTTCAGGAGTTAAATAATCACTCATTTTTGGAGCATTTTTAGCTAATTCATGATCTTCAGGAACTTTACAATCTAATATACGTAAAGGATTGATTTCAAATCTTTGTTTACAATCTTCGCACATATTTTCAATTTTATCATTGAAATAATTTCTTAATGCTTCTCTATATGCATCTCTAGAAGCTTGATCTCCTAATGAATTGATTTTAATAGTAACATTTTTAAGTCCTAACATTAATAATGTATTATAACCAAGCATAATTACTTCAAAATCATGTAAATAATTTGATACACCTACAGATTCAATACCAAACTGATTGAATTGGCGGAAACGGCCAGCTTGAGGTCTTTCATATCTAAAAGCAGGTCCTAAATACCATGTTTTGATAGGTAAATCTTGAATAGTAGCATATAGCTTGTTTGTAACAATCGATCTCATAATGCCAGCAGTTAATTCTGGCCTTAGTGTAATACTACGATCTCCTTTATCTAAAAAAGTATACATTTCTTTTCTAACAACATCACTTGATTCACCTGATGAACGTTGGAATAATTCAGTATGTTCAAAAATAGGTGTTCTCATTTCAGTATAGCCATAACAATTTGCTACAGCTTTCATCACTTGTTCAATGTAATCATATCCACGAACTTCATCTAGAAATACATCGTGTGTTCCTTTTGGTAATGCAATTGCCATCTTTATTCCTCCTAAAAATATAAAAACGTCCTATTCTAAGGACGTCTATAAACGCGGTACCACCTTAGTTTTAGATGCAAAACATCTAACACTCATATACGTTAACGCCGTCTACGATTTTCCTACTTAATTTCAGAAAATAATCTCCACAGTGTCTTGATTAATGTTTCATAAATCGTTTCACCAAACCGATTTTCTCTAAAAATCCACAATTAATTACCCTGCTTCATCAATAATATTATTATACACTAGATTATTAATTTATAAAAGAAAATTTTTCTTATTCTAGTGAATTACACGAACAATATCATACACACCTTTAACATTTCTTAAAACATTAAATATATCTTCTAGTTTTGAAGCATTTTGTACTAATAAGGTAGCTTGAATTATTGAAGTTCCAGAACTACTATGAACTTTTGAACTAATAGCACTACAATTACATTTCATTTGAGCTAAAACACCCATTATGTCAATAAGCAATGTTGAACGATCACTACCATTAATTTGAATATCTACTTGATATTGTTGTGCCTCAAGTTCTTCGTTCCAATACACATCAATTAAACGATTTTTTTCTTTTGCAATGTTTGGACAATTACATCTATGAACAGTAATACCTTTTCCGCGTGTAATATAACCAACAATGTTATCTCCGGGAATTGGAGTACAACATGGTCCTAAATTAATTGCTACATTTCCAGCATTTTTAACTATAACTGGATTTAAATTTTTCGCAGTAACTTTTTTAGCATCAGTTAATTTTAATGGAGCATTAGGATCAACTTTTTTCTTTAAATTCAAAAAATCCATGATTGAAGATGGTAATGGATTTCTATTTGAAACATTAATACATAATGTTTCAAATGAATCCACCTGGAAATTATTAAATACTTTTGGATTATTTACTTTTTCAATCATTTCTTGTTCGTTATAACCACGCTCTTTAAAAGCATCAATTAAAGCAATTTTGCCTTGTGCAATTTTTTCATCACGAACAAATTCCATATTCTTTTTTGTTAATTGTTTTCTAATATGATTTCGTGCTGCATTTGTTTTAACTAGTTTTAACCAACCTTCATTTGGTCCAGCAGAAGATTTTGAAGTCTTAATTTCAACAACATCACCTGTTTTTAATTCCGTGCCTAATGGTACTAAAGTACCATTAACAATTGCACCTACTGCTGAATCACCAACACCAGTATGAATTTTATAAGCAAAATCTAAAGGAGTAGAACCAGAAGGTAAATCAATAACTCGACCTTTTGGAGTAAATATATAAATATTGGCATCAAAAACATCTTTATTTAAGGTTGCCATATATTCTTTAGCATCTGAAGAAAGCTCATCACTTGACATAGAAACAAAATCTCTAAACCAATGTAATTTTTCTTCAATTTCTTTTTGTTCTTTTTCTGGAGAATACTTACTTCCTTCTTTATATCTCCAGTGTGCAGCGATACCTTCTTCGGCAATTTCGTCCATTTCTTCAGTTCTTATTTGTATTTCAAAAAATTGACCATCACCTGAAATAATAGTTGTATGTAAAGATTGATATAGGTTAGGTTTTGGCATTGCAATATAGTCTTTAAATCTACCAGGTAAAGGTTTATATACTGAATGAACCAAGCCTAAAATTTCATAACAATTTAATTCTGTTTTAGTAATAACACGTAAGGCCATAATATCATAAATTTCATTAAAATCACGGCCCTTAATAAACATTTTTTTATAAATAGAATAAATTGATTTAACTCGCGATTCAATTTGAACAAAAGGAATATTGTGTTCATAAAGTAAATCAGCTAATTTTTTCTTTAATCTTACTAAAGATTCACTTCTATTTTTAGTATTTTCATTTAATAAATTAAGAACTTGATTATATTTTTCAGGTTCTAGATATTTAAGTGATAAATCTTCTAATTCACTTTTAATTTTGTTAAGACCTAAACGATGGGCAACAGGTGCATATACTTCTAGAGTTTCTCTAGAAATTGCAAGCTGTCTATTAGGTTTTAGCCATTCAAGTGTTCTCATATTATGTAATCTATCGGCTAGTTTAACAATGATAACACGAATATCTTTAGCCATAGCAATAAAAATCTTACGATGTCCTTCAGCTTCGAATTCTTCTTCATCAATACGATTTAATTGCATTCTTTGAATTTTTGTAACTGCTTCAACTAAATGAGAAACATCACTACCAAATAATTGTTCAACTTCCTCAGTTGTAACATCAGTATCTTCAACAACATCATGTAATAAAGCGGCAATAATTGTAGAAGGACCACCTTGTAATTTTGCAACAGTATAGGCAGTTTCAATTAAATGTTGAACATAAGGCTCTCCGGATTTTCTAAATTGAGTTTTATGTTTATCTACAACAAAATCATATGCTTTTTTAATATTATTTCTGTCATCTTCATTTTTAATATAATGAATAAAAACATTTCTAACATCTTCAAAAGTATGATGTAAATTTAACTCTTCCATAATCTCACCACCTTATAATTCAATTTTTGCATTAAAATTAATATTTCATCAATGAAAAAACACTATAGTCTTTTAAACGTTCACGAGGTTTTAAAGCTTCAATTTCACCTAATACACAAACTCCAATGACTATACCACCAGCTTGTTCTACCATTTTAGCAACAGCTTCTATAGTTCCTCCAGTTGCCAATACATCATCAACTATAACAACTTTTTGACCTTTTGTAATAGCATCCTTATGCATTTCTAAAGTGTCATTACCATATTCTAACGCATATGTATGAGAAATTGTTTCACGTGGAAGTTTTCCAGGTTTTCTAACTGGAACAAAACCTATTTTAGTTAATGAAGAAATAGCACAACCAAAAATAAAACCTCTTGATTCAGGAGCACAAATTACATCTGCTCCTACTTCTTTAATAAATTTAGCCATTTCACTAGCAACGTAAGCAAATACTTCACCGTCTTTTAAAAGTGGTGTAATGTCTTTAAAAATAATACCTTTAGTTGGAAAATCAACCACATCAACAATATAATCGTTCAAATTCATAATAAATACCTCGCATATATACCTATTATATAACAACAAAATAATGATTTATAGCAAAAATTTTGTTAACTAAACAAAAATAAAACCAGCAAGTTGTCTTGCTGGTTTATACTTATTAATCATCAACTTTTTGTAAATGCCAAATTTCTTGAGCATATTGTTCAATAGTTCTATCACTTGAGAAATATCCAGACATTGCAATATTAACTGCACAAGAATGAGCCCATTTTGTTTTGTCTTGATATAATTCACAAATTTTCATAAATGCTCCATGATAACTTTCAATATCTTTTAAGATGAAATATTCATCATTACGATACATAATTTCATCAAATATCATACGATATTTATCATAATTACCATTACTCCAGAAACCATTGATTAATGAATCCATAATGTTTCTAACTTCAACTTTGCTGTTGTAAACATCCCAAGGAGAGTATGTTAGTGACTTTCTTAAATCTTCAATTTCGTTTTCTTTTAAACCAAAGATAAAGCAATTATCATCACCAACACGTTCTGCGATTTCAACATTAGCTCCATCTAATGTTCCTAAAGTTAAAGCACCATTCATCATAAACTTCATATTTGATGTACCTGAAGCTTCTTTACCAGCTGTTGAAATTTGTTCGGAAATATCAGCTGCTGGAATAATCTTTTCAGCAAGTGTAACTCCATAGTTTTCAATAAACACGACTTTCATATACTTTGAAATTTCTGGATCATTATTAATTACACGAGCAACATCATTAATTAATTCAATAATCTTTTTAGCATATGCATAACTTGGAGCAGCTTTTGCACCAAAAATGAATGTATGTGGATAAATTCTAAATGAACTATCAGATTTCATTTTTTGATATAGATAAATAATATGGAAGACATTCATTAATTGACGTTTATAAGCATGTAATCTTTTAATTTGAACGTCAAATATTGAATTTACATCTATATCTAATCCATTTGCTTTTTTGATGTAATCAGCTAAAGCTTGTTTCTTTTCATTCTTAACTTCTAAGAATTGTTTTTTAAATGAAGCATCATCAGCATATGCTCTAAATTTTTCTAATTCATCAGGATTTAAAATCCATCCATCACCGATACGATCAGTTACAAGTTGAGCTAGTTTTGGGTTTGCATATAAGAACCATCTGCGGTGTGTAATACCATTTGTTTTATTGTTGAATTTTTCTGGATAAATTGAATAAAAATCAGCAAAAGTAATTTTCTTTAAAATTTCTGTATGTAAAGCAGCAACACCATTAATTGAATAACATGTTACAATTGCTAAATTTGTCATATGAACCATGCCATCTTTAATTATACTTAAATTACGTTTTTTCTCTTCACTACAGTTAATACTATTTAAATAAATCATAAATCTACGATTGATTTCTTCAATAATCATATAGCAACGTGGAAGTAATTTTTGAATATAATGAACTGGCCATTTTTCTAAAGCTTCTGCCATAACAGTATGGTTTGTATAAGCCATACATTTTTGAACTTGTGCCCAAGATTCATCCCAACCATATCCATATTCATCCATCATCAATCTCATAAATTCAGGAATAGCTAAAATAGGATGAGTATCATTTAATTGGAAAACATATTTCTCTGCAAAATTTTCAAATGTTTTATATTGACGATAATGTCCTCTCATAACACTTTGTAAACCAGCAGATACTAAGAAATATTGTTGTCTTAAACGTAAAATTTTACCTTTTTCAGTTGAATCATCAGGATACAAACCATGACATAATTCTTTTAATGTAGTTAAGTAATCTGAAAAAGATTGATCTGAAGGAAGGTGCTTATCACTTGGTTCAGCTGACCACAATCTTAATGTATTAGCAACATTATTTTTATATCCGACAATTGAAACATCATAAGGAACAGCATTGACACAAACAGCATCAACTGTACGTGATCTCATGCATCCTTTTTCATCAAAATAAGTTTCAGCATTACCATAGAATTTAACTTCAACAGCATGTTTAGGTTTTCTGACTTCCCAAACATTACCATTTGTTAACCATTGGTCTGGTACTTCATGTTGAGCACCATTTTGAATCTTTTGTTTGAAAAATCCATATTCATAGCGTATACAGTTACCATTACCAGGATAGCCTAGAGATGCAATTGAATCCATAAAACAAGCAGCTAAACGACCCAAGCCACCATTACCTAAACCAGCATCTGATTCAACTTCCTCTAATTCATGAATATTAAAGCCTAATTCATCAAGTCCATCTTTAACAATGTCATATATACCTAGATTTTGAAGATTATTGACAAGTAAACGACCAATCAAAAATTCCATTGAAAAATAAATTAATGTTCTCTTACCTTCAGCTTCAACTTTTTCTTTAGTTCTTCTCCAACTAACATTAGCAAAGTCACGAACCATTGTACCTAAAACAGTATATCTTTCAGTAATATGACTTGATTGAACATCTTGACCATATAATTCTTCAAGACGCTCAGCAAATTCTTTTTTAAATTCTTCTTTAGTTTTAAACATAAATACACCCCTATTTTTTATTCAACTTTAGAATCATTGCTCCAAATGATGCTAATTTAACTGTAATTTTATAAGGCCTATTCTCTGGACCACCTTTTTTAGTTTTACAATCTAAACCATTATAGTTATTGTAACCACCATATACATCCTTATCACAATTAAATATTTCGTGATAAGTTCCTCTTTCATAAACCCCGACATCATAATTATCATAATAATTTGGTGTCATGTTGAAAATAAATACCAATACTTCATCACCAACTTTACGTTGGAAAGCATATACACTTTGTTCAGTATTATCAACCATTAGCCATTGGAAATGAGCAGGATTATGCTCTTCAAAATACATAGCCTTTTCACTAGCATAAATTAAATTTAAATCCCTAATCATTCTACCTAATGAATCATGGATAGGAAACTTTATTAATTCCCAAGTTAATGATTTATTCTCGTTCCACTCATCGAAACTTCCAAGCTCATTTCCCATAAAGTTTAACTTCTTGCCAGGATGAGCCCACATATAAGTATATAAGTTTCTTAATTGTTGGAATTTTTTATCATAATCTCCCCACATTTTATTAATGATTGTTCCTTTTCCATGAACAACTTCATCATGTGATAATGGCAACATAAAATTATCAGAATAGAAATATGCCATAGAGAATGTAAGTTTATGATGATCCCACTTACGATAAATAGGGTCTGTTGCATAATACTTCAAAGTATCATTCATCCAGCCTAAATCCCATTTATAATCAAATCCTAAGCCACCAAATTCAGTAGGTTTTGTAACTCCTTGATAATCAGAAGAGTCTTCTGCAATCATCATTATATCGTTATGTTCAATATGAATTTTTGCATTTAATCTTTTCAAAAATTCAATTGCACCACTATTTTCACCTTTAGATTTATCACCATGCCAGAAGATAATGTTTGATACAGCATCAACACGAATACCATCAAAATGGTAGTAGCATAAGAAATAATTAATAGCACTCATTAAGAAAGATCTAACTGGATCTTTAGTTAAATCAAATTGAGCACTTCCCCATTGAGAGAATGTATTACCTCTACTACGATATTCAAACATACGAGTTCCATCGTATTCGATTAACGCATATTTATCAATAGCAAAGTGAACTAAAACAAAATCAAGAATTACACCAATATTATTTTCGTGTAATAAATCAACAAATCTCATTAATTGTTTTGGATTACCATATCTAGAATCAACTGAGAAGAATCCAGTTGCTTGATAACCCCATGATCCATCAAATGGATATTGTGTAATTGGCATAATTTCTACATGTGTATATCCATGAGATTTTATATAAGGAATTAATTCATATGCGATTTCTTCATATGAATAATTACTTCCATCCGGTTTCTTTCTCCAAGAACCAATATGAAGTTCATAAATACTCATTGGTTTATCAAAATTTCTATCTCTTTTATTTAAGAATTCTTGATCATGCCAAGGATAATTTTGATAATCATATAATTTAGAACATGAAGCAGGTCTCATTTCTGAATAGAATGCATATGGATCTGCTTTATCAACATATTTACCTTTTGCATTTTTAAAATGGAATTTATAAGCTTGATAATCTTTTAATCCAGGAATAAATAATTCCCAAACTCCTGCATCATCAATTTTGTGCATTTTGTGCTTGTACATATCCCATGATGACCATTCACCAATTACTGAAACATCACTAGCCATTGGTGCATATAATCTAAACATTACACCATCAACACCATCATGATTTTCAAAGTGAGCTCCAAAATATCTAAAACCATCAATACATTGTCCTTGTAAATAATCATTCAATAATCCGTATGCCATTATTCAATCCCCCACATTTAAATGATACAATACAAAAACTAAAATCGAAAGAAACTTTAACGAAAATTTCACGAAAATGACAAATTGTTTAATTAATTAAATGTTATTTTATTATATTTTAGTTAAAAGAAAACCTAATATCATACCAAATAAAATAAAGAATGATGGCAATTTTGATTTACATATTAAAATTGATTCAGGTAATAATTCACCAAATACGACATAAATCATAGCTCCTGAAGCAAAACTTAAAGAAATAGTTAACCAGATTGGAGATATATTGCCAACAGCAAAACCAAGTACAGCACCTAAAACAATTGGTAAACCAGATAAAGCAGAAACTAAGATTGCTTTCCATTTTTTCATTCCTCCACTAATTAAAGGAACTGATACAGCCATACCTTCAGGAATATTATGAAAGCCAATAAGTAAAGCTAAAATAAATCCTGGGCCAGAAACTATACTAGTAATATCAGAAGCATAAGATGCTCCTATTACCATGCCTTCTGGTAAATTGTGCAGAGCAATAGCACTAGCCATAACAACACCAGCTATAAATAATGAAATCTTTGATGTTGATTCTTTT
This sequence comes from Bacilli bacterium, assembly GCA_051872335.1. Lineage (GTDB taxonomy): Bacteria > Bacillota_I > Bacilli_A > RFN20 > CAG-826 > SUG2458. The sequence goes on from JBJEDT010000055.1 coordinate 27,404, forward strand.
TTATGTGCTATATAATGGTCAGAATGGATTAATTCATCCAGATCATCAGCTGTTTTTGGATGCTCTTCAAAAGAAGTATGTTCGACGTTATGTTTTGCATGTTTGTCAATAATATTGTTAAGTAGATAAATCAATAAGTAACCAACTATAACAAAAAGGACTGTAACCCATAAATAATTAGGACCTTCTTCTCCAAGTGGTAAAACAGCTTGTTCCATTAATTCAAAAGTTACAATTGATAACATAACTCCAGCTGCAAAACTAAGTAATAAAGAAATAGTTTTATTTGAACCACGACCAAATAAAGCTCCAATAGCTCCACCTAGTCCAGTACCTATAACTCCGGCAATAAAAGTAATTAATATAATCCAAAGATAATTTTCTAACATAAATTTACCTCCAGTTCATTATTGTAAACTATAAATATTAATTTGTTTATATATTTTTTAAATATTAAAGATTTTAAACTTTACTAAATAGTTACATTAAGATAAAATAATTTTGTTTATCGGAGGTAAAAATATGTCAGTAAAAGTTATGGCAGTAAATGCTGGTAGTTCTTCATTAAAATTTAAACTTTATTTAATGCCAGAAGAAAAAGTAATTTGTAAAGGTATCGCTGATCGTATTGGTCATGATGATGGTATTTTTGAAATCAAACATGATAATGGCTCAAAAAAAATCGTTACACCTTTGCCAGATCACGCGGTTGCTGTTGAATTATTATTAGAAAATTTAATTAGTGAAAAGATTATTGCATCATTAGATGAAATTAGTGGTGTTGGACATCGTATTGTTCAAGGTGGTAGCTATTTTTCAGGATCAGTCTTATTTGATGATGATGCAGAAGATAAAATTGAGTCTTTAATTCCACTAGCTCCATTACATAATGCTGCTCACTTAATTGGATTTAGAGCTTTTAAGAAAGTTCTTCCTAATGTTAAAAATGTCGCTGTTTTTGATACAGCATTCCATCAAACAATGGAACCACAAGATTATCTATTCCCAATTCCATATGAATACTATGAAAAATATGCTACACGTAGATATGGTGCTCATGGTACTTCACACTTATATTTATCATTAAAAGCAAAAGAATACTATACAAAAGAAAAAGGTAATAAATTAATTACTTGTCACTTAGGTAGTGGTGCTTCAATTAGTGCTATTTCAGATGGTAAATGTGTAGCTACCTCAATGGGACTTACACCTTTAGGTGGTATTATGATGGGAACAAGATGTGGTGATATGGATCCATCTGTTTTCCAATATGTTGCTAAATGTACAGGAATGAGTATTGAAGAAACATATCAAACATTTAATAAAAAATCTGGTTTATTAGGTGTTTCAGGAGTTTCAAATGACTCACGTGATGTCTTTAAAGGTGTTGAAGAAGGAAATCAACGTTGTGTATTAGCAAATGAAATGTTTGTACGCCGTGTATGTGATTTTATCGGACAATATTTTGTACGTCTTGGTGGTTGTGATGTTTTAGTCTTCTCAGCTGGTATTGGTGAAAACGTTCCTGAATTCCGTAGAATGATTTGTGAACAATTAAGAGAACCTTTAGGAGTCGAATTAGATGAAGAATTAAATAACTGTCGTTCTGTCGAAAGAGTTATTTCTAAACCAACTTCTAAAGTTAAAGTTGTTTTAATTCCAACCGATGAAGAAGTAGTGATTGCAAGAGATACAGTAGATATTTTAAATCTAAAATAATTAATATTAAAAGCAAAACAAAACGATGTAGTTATTCGAAACTACATCGTTTTCAATTTAATTATCAGTTTTTAAAACAACACTTTGATAAGGTAATAAGGTTCCTTCTTTATATGATTCATAATTATTTAAAACAACTTTATATCCTTTTTTGGTATATTTTTTAACATTGAATTTTTTATTATCTTTAGAATAATTACATAATACTAATATTGATTTTTTTGTTCCTTTTCTTATATATGCATAAATCTTTTTATTATGAGGACATAAATCAATATAAGTACCAGTCTTAATTAATTTTTCTTTTTTTCTAAAATCAATTAACTTCTTATAATAATTAAAAATAGAATCGTTATCTTCATAATTAGAGATAACATTGATTTCATTCTTATTTGGATTTGTCATTAACCAAGGTTTAACAGAAGAAAAACCTCCATATTTACTATCATCCCATTGCATAGGAGTTCTTGCATTATCTCGACTTCCATTAGCAATCGATTTTTTAATATATGATTTTGGAAGATGTATCTTCTTCATTAATTTATAAATATTATGTGTTTCAACATCTTCATATTGATCAATAGAGTCATAATGCACATTAGTCATACCTATTTCTTGACCTTGATAAATAAAAGGAGTTCCTTGTAAACAATAAATTGATGTTGCTAACATTTTGGCACTTTCTTTATAATATTTTCCTTCATCTGTATTGAATCGACCAATTGATCTTCTTTGATCGTGATTTTCAAAAAATAATGAATTCCATGAACATCCTTGTAAATTAGTTTGATAAAAGCCCAAAATTTTCTTAAATCGTGGTAAACTGAATTTTCTTAATAACCATTTAACTCCTAAAAAATTATCAACAGATGTATGATCAAAATTGAAAACCATAGATAATTCTTTTCTTTTTGGATCAGTTAATTTTTTAATATCTTCAATATTTGACATTACTGTTTCACCAACAGTCATGACATCATAATTTGATAATACATTAACATTTATATCGTGTAAAAATTCATGTAAACGTGGACCATTAATGTAATATTTTCCACCTCTTAGAATTAAAAGTTCTTTGCCATCTAAGAAACGTTGATCTTTAGAAATAACATTAATGACATCACATCTAAAGCCATCAACACCCATATCACACCAGTATTTAATAATATTTTTAAATTCTTCTTGTACTCGTGGATTATCCCAGTTAACATCAGGCTGACCCTTTGCAAATAAATGCAAATAATAGGAATCAGTTTCACTAGTATATTCCCAAGCTCCTTCACCGAAAAAACCTGTCCAGTTATTTGGTGGTTTTTTACCATTTTTACCTTTTCCTTTTTTAAAAATATAATAGTTTCTATAAGGTGAATTTTCATCTTTAACGGCTTCTTTAAACCACTTATGCTCATTAGAAGTATGATTCATAACTAAATCCATTATTAATCGAATTCCCCTTTTGTGCATTTCTTCTAGCATTTTTTTAAAGTCATCCAAAGTACCAAATAAAGGATCAATATTATAATAATCTGAAATATCATAACCATTATCTTCTTGCGGTGAGCAGTAAACTGGTGATAACCAAACACAATTAACTCCTAAATTAACAAGATGATCTAGTTTAGATATAATGCCTTTAATATCTCCAAAACCATCATTATTTGAATCACAAAATGATCGAGGATAAATTTGATAAATAATAGCATCTTTATACCAATTTGTTTGTTTCATAATTTTTTCTCCTACTTATATTTTAAATCAATTGTTCCAACTTTAAAATAGATTATCAATTTTATTATTGTTATGCTAAAATATATTCGAAAGGTTAGGTTTCATAATATGGAAAAAGAATTATCAGGTCGCAATAAGTGGGGATTTGCTAGTAACTGTATTCCAAGAGATTTAACTTACGTTCTTGTAAGTTTATTCTTTTTAACATTTGTACAGTATACTTGTGGTTTTACAAATCAACAGTTTATTGTTCTTTCTTCAATCATTGTTTTATGTCGTGTATGGGATGCTGTTAACGATCCTATGATGTCGACAATTATTACTAATACTAAATCAAGATTTGGAAGATATCGTCCATGGATTTTAATTGGTGCAATTAGTAATTCAATCTTCTTAGTATTAATGTTTTTATCTCCAGGATTATCAGGATGGGGCTATGTAGCTTATCTAGGTGTAGCTTATTTATTATATGGTATGACATTCACAATGAATGATGTATCATATTGGTCTTTATTACCACACTTAGCTAGAAGCAAAGATTCTCGTGATAAATTAACTGGTCTTGTTGCAATTTTTGCATCAATTGGTTCATTTATTTCAGGTGGATTAATTCCAATCTTAACAACAGGAAACATGATTGTTGCTTATAGAGTTTATGCTATTGTTGCAGCCATTTTATTCATTATTTCTCAATTATTGGTCTTCTTATTAGTTAAAGATAAAAATGAACCAAATGAAGAAAAAGAGAAAAATGTATCTTTAAAAGATATGTTCAAAATTATTTTCAATAATAAACAATTATTAGTAATGGCAGTTGTTGTCCTATTATATTCATTAGGATCAGTTCTATTAAATGCATTTGGAACGAATTTCTTCTATTTTAAATTTGGTTATGATGGAACTTATATGACTATCTTTACTGTCATATATGCCTTAGGAACTATTATTGCCCAAATATTATTTGCTGGAATTGCAAAAAAACATAAACGAGCTGATATAGTAAAAGTAACAACTATAATGTTAGTTGTCGGTTACCTTATATTCTTCGGATTATGTAATTTACCAATCGATTGGTTTGGTAATAAATATATATACCTAGTAATCTTATGCGTTGTAGGTATCGTCATTTTTGCAGGTCAAGGTATTTTCTATTTAACAATGCTAGTTATGTTAACGAATACCATTGAGTATGATGAATGGAAAACCGGACGTCGAGAAGAAGCAATTGTTTTCTCAGTTAGACCATTTATGGTTAAATTATCAACCGCTTTAGAACAAGGTATCTTAACATTAGTTTTAGTCATTTCTGGATTATATTCTTTAACTAATCAATTATCTGATTTAGAAGCAGCAAAAGCAGCAGGTGAACTCGCTGATATTACCGAACAAGCAAATGCTATTTTAACAACTGCTACTCCTTGGCAAATGCTAGGTTTAAATGCAGGTATGTGTGTTATTCCTGTTATTCTATACATTCTTCAATATATTTTAATTAAGAAAAAATATATTATTGATGAAGAAATGTATGAAAAAATGTTAGTAGAAATTGATCAAAGAAAAAATCCTCAACCTGTTGAAGTTCCTGTTGAAGAAGTTAAAAAAACAACTACTCGTAAGCCAAGAACTAAAAAAGTTGTTTCGTCAGAAGAAACTAAAGAATAACTAAAAAAGTAAGCAAGAATGCTTACTTTTCTTTTACTTCATTTTCTTCTTTTAGTTTATATTCATAATATGAGTAATTATCTCCATTTAGCAAAGTATTATTCCATATTCCCATTGCCTTATTATATAAAATTTCCATATTCTCGTTTGCTGATAAGTTTTCATTTGGATAAATAGGAGTTGCAATTTTAATAATCATACGAGGTTTAGCACTTTTAAAAACCTTATGTTTTTTAAATGTTTCCGATACTACTACCATAGGTTTATTATTTATAGCAGCATATTTAAATGAAGTCATTTTCATTGGACGAGTTCCATTTGCATAGTAAGGCCAGACAGTACCTTCTGGATAAATAGCTACACAACTACCTTCATCAAGTCTAGTTTTAATAGCTTTTTCAAAATTACGATAATCGTGAAAGTCTGTAGGTAAAGGTAAACATCCTAAAAGCATTACAAGTTTACCAACGACAGGAATATTGATTGGATCACTATGAGAAATTATATAAGTTCTTTTAGGGAAACCAACATATATATGTAGTAAAACAGCATCTAATAGATGAACATGATTCCCATAGATTAGAAAACCTTCCTTACTTTTCATAAGTTCTTTTAATTTTTTCTTACCTTCTATTTTGACACCCATAAATATACGCGTATAAATAGTTAAGATTGGTTTTGCAATTAAATAAAATAGCAACCAACTAAAAAACCTATAAAAAATATTTTTATGTATATATACAAAACCTTTTTTTAATGGTTTGTGGTTAACACCTACTCCACCAAAATCATCTTGCATATCTTTACTATAATAAAATACTTTTTTTTCTTTCATACAAACTACCTTTTTGCAATTACTTCATTGTAAATGATATCAGCAATTTGTAATGATCCATTATTTTCTTTATTAACATTCTTTTTAATGTTTGCTCTATATTCTTCTAAAATAGAAGGATTTTCCATCATTTCTTTAATTGTATTTGGTATTTTTTTCAATTTGTAAACAGCCGTACCACACTTAAATTCATGAGTAAATAAGTGAGCAGTTGATTTTTCGATTGGGTGAGCATAATAATCAATCAAAACTGGAGTACCCATAAATAAAGAATCTAAAACAGCATTTGGACCTGCTTTTGTAATAAAGATATCTGCAGCCCCATAATATTCATATGCCTCTTTTGTAAACTCTAATGGAATTAAAGTCATATCTTTATTTTTTAAATTCTTTGCTCTATTTACAAAATAATTGTAGGCTGTTTTATTTTTACCAGCTAAAAAAATTATAGTTATTGGTAAATTGCTTTTTAAAAGTAATTTACATACTTTTTGTGCTTTGCCTGATGCATAAGCTCCATCAGCAATCATAACCGTAAATTTATCTTGAGGAATATTATATTTCAAACGGTATTCTTCTTTTGTACCACTTGCATTAGCTACTTCTTGTCTAGCTGTAAAGAAAACTTGTCTAACTTTACTAAAATCGAAATTTCTTTTTCTGATAGCCTCATTGCAAGCCTCATCATTATTGTTAATCATTAAATCACTACGATTATCCCACCATACATGAACATTGTTATCTGGATTATATGTTATAACAGTTAATTCTGGCATATAACGCTTTTTAAGCTCAATTGCAGCAAATGTAATAAAATAATGTGTCGAAATAATCACATCTGGATTATAACTCTTCATTGCTTCAATTGTAGCATCAGTATATTTTTTGAAAACTGTACGATGAATAAATCTCATAAAATGTTGTTTACCCATGATTTCAAGAAAAATAAATACACCCATACCAAAGCCTTTATGCTTATTAGTTTCTTTAGTGCAACCACATAAAAACCTTTCAAATGCTTGTGTATTTTTATTTCCAGAATCATCCATAATGTAAGATTCAATTAATTCAAATTTGTCAGCATATTTTTGTTTTAAACCTTCTGCAATTGCAGACATAGACATAATATGTCCCATACCGGATTCAATATATGTTAGTAAAACTCTAGGTTTTTTCATAGAAGTGTCCCCCCTATTTATAAATTTTTACTACATATGTATCTTAATTGCAAGATTGAAAATTACTTTTTTTTAGACATATATCGACAAAATTCAAAAAAAATGGCACTTTTAAGTGCCATTTTATATATATTATTCAAAACAATAAGAGATTGTATTACTATACTCAACATTAGGTTCAACTACAGAATCATCAATACCCATATTGACTGAATTAGGGATAAATGAACATTCTAAGCAAATACCATTATGTTGTGAGTCTTGTTCTCCATTAGTTAATAGTTCATTCGTTGGATAATTGCACGTATAAATAACCATACAAGGAAAAGTAGTTCTTATAGTTAGATTCAATGATTTATCCTTATTTGTTAATTTACATGCAACATCATTAATCGATTGTGAATTCAAAATAAATGGATGATCATAACCTCGACAAGTATGTTTTTTTAATGAATCATCGTTAATAAATTCACCTATTGCTTTTTCTTTAGTAAAATCTAATACATTATTAACAGTATCTATTTTTGTAGAAATTAATTCATCATTAACATAACCACATTTACTAGCATTTATGTATAATTTATCTTTTAATACATTTCCAGAACCATTTAAATTAAAACATGCATGATTTGTAAAATTGGCAATGCTTTTTTTATTGCATGAATAATTAAATTTAATATCAAATTTATTTTCATTTTCATAAATTACGTAGATAACATTTATTTTTAAAGTACCAGGAATTTTATCTTCTTTTTGTTGTATTGAACTTTCAAAAATAATATTACAATGGTCATTATAACGTTCAATATTAAATGTGAAATCCTTATTTGATAAACCTTTTTTTCCTCCGTGTAAAAAGGAAATGTTGTTCCAATTTTTTTCTAAGGATATACTTTTATTTTCAAAATTTAAAATTCCTTTATCAATTCTACCAGCAACTCTACCAATGGTTTTTCCAAAATATTGATCTTTTTCTACAAATGCTTCCAAAGATTTTGGAGCAATTAAAGCTTCAATTTCTTCGCCACTCTTAATCAATTTTAACGAGTATAATGAAGCACCAATTGAAAGAAGAGTCATTTTCATTCCTTGTGAATTTTTAACAATTATACGAGAAAAACTTTTATTAAGTAAATTCTCTTCTTTTATTCTAATATCCATTTATAACTCCTATAAACTATTGACGAATTTTTTAAATCCTTCAAAACCTTTTTCGTTTTCTTTATAAACACCTGCATCAATTAAACATCTATTAAATTTAACAGCTACTTCTTGTCTTAAAAGTTCTTCAATAGTATCTTTATCAAATGTTTGATATTTATCTTTCAAAAATAGTATCCAATCATTATGTAATTGAAGATTTTCTGGAATATCTAAATTATTTAGTAAAACATTTTGTATTTCAGCTAATTCATTTTTAAGTCTACCTGGTAAAACAGCTAAACCCATAACTTCAATTAATCCAATATTTTCTTTCTTAATATGATGAATATCTTTATGAGGATGGAAAATACCATCTTCAAATTCTTTTGATGTTCTATTGTTTCTTAATACTAAATCCAATTGGAACTTACCATCAACTACTCTTGCAATTGGAGTAATTGTATTGTGATATTCACCATCAAAAGCAATGATATCATTATCTTCATCACTATATTTACGCCACTTTTCTAAAATCCTAGTAGCTAATTCTAATATGGAAGATTTACATTCAGAAGTTAAACGAACTACACTCATTGGCCAAGCAACAATACCGCATTCAACATCTTCGTATCCTTTTACTTCAAAAGAATATTTTACAGGTGCAACTGCTTCAGGGAAAGTATAGCATCCACCTTGATAATGTTCGTGAGATAAAATAGAGCCACCTACAATTGGTAAATCAGCATTACTACCTAAAAAATAATGTGGGAACAATTCAACAAAATCTAATAATCTTTTAAAAGTTAATGGTGAAATGCTCATTGGCTCATGAGATTGCTTTAAAACAATACAATGCTCGTTAAAATAACCATATGGAGAATATTGAAAACCAAATTCTTCATCATTTAAATTTATTGGTATTATTCTATGATTACTACGTGCTGCTTTTGATAAAGTTCCATAAAAGCCTTCATTTTCAACACATAAAGCACACTTAGGATATGATGTAGAAGCTACAGTTTTTAAACGAGCAATTTCTTTAGGATCCTTTTCTGGTTTAGAAAGGTTAATTGTTATATCAAGATTATTTCCATTAACTTCTTTTTTAAAGACAATATTATTTGCTAATCTATCTACGCGAATATAACGATTTAAAATAGAAAAATCATAAAAATATGATGTTGCGAGTTTTGGTGATTTTGTATATAGTTTAAAGAATTTTTGTGTTACTTCACTTGGTTTTGGTAACATAACATCCATTAAGAAAGCATCAAAATTATCAATTTCAGCCATTGATTCTAATGAATATAAATTATTTTCTTTGCAATAAGATATACAAAAGTCAATAACATCTCTTATATTTAATGAATCATCACCATCATTAAAATCATCAAGATTAAATACATGCATATACTTGTTTATATAGTATATTCTATCTTGCTTCTCGAAAAATTCATTTTCTAATCCGTAATTTACAAGTGATGAAATAGCATCAAAAATATTCATAAATATACCCCTCTATTTTTTACCAATTGAAATATTACCATTATCAATATTATAAGTAAATGAATAATTTTCATTTTTTAATTTAGCATCAAATAAGTATTTATTATTTTCACGACGAACATTATTATATTTTGCATTTTTAAATTTTTGAATCAAATTTTTCATTTCATTTTTTTCTTCATCATAAAATGCAACATTATCTGATGTTAAATATAATGAACCAAAAATATGATTAATTAATCCTAAAGAAAGTTTTTGCTTCTTATTCATGTGCATATTTTCATCACGCAATAAATAAACATCAGGATCATTTAAGAACCAATATCTATCAATATGACGACGTGATATTGTATTTAAAACAGTTTGTTTAGTTGAAATTCTTTCTCTATGAGCAATCTTCATAAAGAAATGATCATCAAACTTTAATGAAACATCAGGTCCAATACGACAATAATCAACTAATCCTGCTGCTGACACTAAAGGAACTCCGCATCCTAAAATTTCAGCACCAAATGTATTTTTTCTAATAAACTCCATTGTATAACGCATTACTTGAGCTCTTGTCTTATCAGTACGATATCCTAAGCAAGCTGAATATAAAAAGTCTAGCTTTAAAAAATCAAACTTATTATCAACAACCATAAACTTAAAAATTTTCTTTATATATTTTTGGACGTCTTTATTATAAATATCGTAAGCGTAATGCCTTGACCAACCACAACCAACATACATTGGTTCACCATTTTTATCTTTTATTAACCAATCTTTATGGTTTTTTGCTATCTCACTTTTGGTTTCAGCACAAACAGGAGCTAACCATATACCAGCCTTCATTCCTTTTTCATGAATTTTATCAGATATTACTTTCAAGCCATTAGGAAATTTATTTTTATCAATGCTTAAAAAATCCCCTACATAAGTTTGAAATCCATCATCAATTTGAAAAATTTCATTACCAGCTTTTGCAATCTCATTAAGATTATCTAAAATTATATTTTCGCTTATATTTTGGTAATAATTATACCAAGAGCAAAAGCCACTAATAGGTTTAACTCTTACTTCAGGCATTGGGAAAAATTCTTTGTAGCAATCAAAGACATATTTTTCCTTTCCTCCAACTTCTATAAAATCTAAAAGCATAAATTTGCTATTTTCTTTTAATATTAAATTTTTAATATCAGACTCTATTTGAATTAAATTTTTGCGACAATTAAAACGGATAATTGTAAAAGCATTAAAATCATTTTTTGATGCTATTAAATGATATAAACTATCTTTTCTAATATAGGCATATGTAAAACCGTGAAATTCCCCTTTCTTACCACTTACATTTAAAAAATAGGAATCACCATACTCTTCAAATGAAAATCTTTTTTTCAAAACTTTAGGTAATTTATTAAGTGATCTCATTTTTTCATTTGGATAATATTCTTTTGTCTCAGTCCAACTTTGATAACCATTTAAAAATAATAAGTCATTTTTATCAAACTTATATTCTTTTGTTATTTTAAAATCAATTAACTGAATTTCTTTTTTAGTTATAATTTCAAAAGAATAATGTGAACTTTTTGAACTATTATCACAAATACCTTTTAATAATAATTCATCATTTTCAAATAAAAACTTCTCACTACTAATTATTTTTATGTCATTATCAAACAAATATGTAAGTGTAAAACTATATTCCATACATAGTCCTCCATGTTTATAATTTTATCATATTTCTATTAAGAAAAAAATCAAATAAAACATAAATATTAGCTTAGTTTAAGTTAAGTATTGCATTAATTATTACATTGTAAACACAAAAAATTAATTACCAAATTATTTCCTTTTAACGCGATACAAAATAATATATAATATTAAAGCGGAGGTTTTATTTATGAATTATTCTAAGCTTTTAAAAAATACTGTAAAAACATCTTCTAAAGATATTGCTCAAATATTAAAATTAATCAAAAAGTACGATAGAATCGTTGTTTTTAGACATCAAATGCCAGATTTTGATGCATTTGGTTCTCAATTAGGTTTAGCTACATGGCTAAAAGATAATTTCCCTTCAAAACAAATTCATGTTGTTGGCGAAAATCATGTAAGTTTTACTCCTCGTCTTTATCCAGAAATGGAAATTGTTGAAGATTCTTTTTTTGATAATAAGTTTTTAGCAATTGTTTGTGATACAGGTAATTCAAAACGAATCTCAGATGAAAGATATAAAAAAGCTGATTATATTATCAAAATTGATCACCACCCTAATAAAGAACCTTATGGAAATATAAATGTTGTATTTGATGAATTAGCATCTTGCTCTGAACTTGTAGTTAATATGCTTTTAAGTTATGGAAAAAAATACATATTTAGTAAACTAGCAGCTTCCTATTTTTATAGTGGTATTGTTGGTGATTCTGGACGTTTCTTATATAATTCAACATCATCCCATACATTTGAAATAGCAAATGAATTAATAACAACAGGATTTAATTTATCTAAAGATGTATATCAAAAAATGTATTTAAAACAAGTTGATGACTTAAAAGTTACTGCTTATGTTTTAAATCATTTTAAAGTATCAAAACATGGTGTTTCATATTATGTTCTTCCAATTGATATTCAAGAAAAACTTAAAATTACTCCAGAACGTGGTAAAGAAAATGTTAATATGTTTTCAAATATCCAAGGTATTGAAATTTGGTGTTCAATAACAGAAAACCCACAATTAGGTGTATGGAAAGTTTCAATTAGAAGTAAAGAAATAGCTGTTAATGGAGTTGCTGAAAAATATAATGGTGGAGGTCATGACAACGCTTCTGGATGTGAAATCAAAGACTTATCAGAACTTTCACAATTAATTAAAGATTTAGACAATCTTATAAAAAAACAATAAAATTATTACATAAGTATAATAGTGTCCTAGTTTTAATAATTTTTTCATATTGAAAATTGTTAACTCAATATTTAAAATGAGGACCATGTGGTGAATTAAATATGTTAAGTCAAATTATACTTATATCCTTATGTTGTAATTGTTCTTCTAATATATATTTAGAAGTAAACAATCCACTTTTTTAAGCCTATCAAGATTATTCTAAAATAGCAAATGATTTAAATATAGATATTACAGATATATTATAGAGATATAGAAGATATACCAGGAGTATAAAAAGGAGATGAAAGTTAATATGAAAAAAATTTATTTTTTAAAATTTTTAACCATTATGTCTGTTATCCCTCTTTGCAGTTGTTCAAGTGAATTAACAGTTGATGAATTTTATGAAAGTAGTCCATACAATAAATATATAGTTGGTTACCGTCGTGATGAATCCGGTAATAAATATTATGGTGCATTAGATTATAAAGGTAATGTAATTGCAGACTTTAATAAAAAATATATTTCCGTGGGAGATAATGGTATAATTTCAATTATTGAAGAAAATAGTGCTTATTTGTTAAAAGATGGACAAAGAATAGATACATCTTTTAAATCAATTAGTGGATTTTATGATGGAACATCACTAGTTCAAACTAAAGATAATTTATATGGCGTGATTGATGAATCATTAAATTATTTAGTTGAACCAATTTTTACAAATTGTCAAATGGGTGCAAATGGAGTTTATTTTTTATCTAAAGATGATGAGAATTATTTCTTATACAAAGATAATTATACGAAAATCGATGGTTCATTTTCCAAATATTGTAATATACTAGATGAACAATATGCAGTTTGTGTTACTTATAAAGATGGTAATTACGGAGTTATTAATAACTATGGTGAAATTGTTGTTGAGCCAAAATATCAAAGTATTTCTTTAATTAAAGATGTAGCTCTTTGTATAACTAATGAAACTAAAACTTTAATTAATTTAAAAACAAAAGAAGAATTAATTTCTATTCCAAATACTTTTCATAATATTATATTAGCTAAATCTTCCTCTTATTATGTTGCAACAATAGATAAAGTAACTTCCATCTATAACAAAAATAAAAAAATTAAATCTTTACCACAAAATGAATTAGCATATGAATTGTATAATGAATTACTAGTTACTATAAATTTTGGTGATTCTACTACTTATAACATCTATAATAAAAAAGGAGTAAAACTTACAAGAGATACAATAACTACTACTCCATTTATTACTGAAGATGGTGAAAAAGTTGTAATTATGAATGAAAATAATGTATTCAAAGTAATAAATTCAAAGGGTAAAAAACTATTTACTCTTGAAAATTCTAAAATAGTAAATGTTGAAGGTAATAATATAATTAAATTTAAAAATGATGATATATATTATGTTGCAGATATTAAAGGTAATATATTATGTGAACTCGATTCAATAAATTATCATATATATAGTGGACCATTTGGATTCACTGTTGAAGATTCCCAAACTAATGATTCAACATATTATGACATGAAAGGAAATCAACTCATTTCATCATCAAATAAATTGGAGATTCAATATAACTTTATTAGTGAAAGTTATGAATCTGGAACAAATCTTTATAATTTCTTAGGTGAAAAGATATATTCATCATCATACACATTATATTTTTAACTATACTTTTAAAAGAAATTCTCTTAGCAAATACTGTTAAGAGAATTTTTATTTAGTAAAAATTATGCATACATTAATCATTTAGTTTAGTTTTGTAATATAAAATGTGTTAAACTATTTAGCAAGGAGATTGTTTTATGAATTTTGCACTGCTTCATATCTATTCTTCATATTCATTACTTAAAAGTGGTTTAGATTTTGACCGTATTTTTAAGAGTGCAAAAAAGTATCAAATAAATTATCTAGGAATTTGTGATTTTAATACTTTATCAGGTATACCAGAATTTTATTCATTGTGTTTAAAAAATAATATAAAACCTTTAATTGGTTGTGATATTAATGTTAAATATGATGATGTAAGTTTAACTTTATCACTTTTTTGTACGGATGAAGATAGTTATTTATCATTAGTTAAAATCATTAGTTTAATCAATAATAATCAGTCTTCACTTGAAACTATTAAAAGAGAATTAAAATCTTTAGTATGTGTTTTACCAACATCTACAAACTCAATTGAATTTTTATTAAATGAACCAAAGAAACTATATGATTTATATAAGCTATTTAAGGATTTTTATCTAGGAATAGAAAATTATTCAAATAAAAATTTAGAATATATTCATAAAATTAGATCATTTGCAAATGATCATTCTTACAAAAAAATTGCTTTTCCCTTAGTAAAATATCAAAAACATAATGATGAAATCACAATAGAAATTCTTGATGCAATTGCAAATGACAAAATATTAGATATAAAAGAAAAATCTGGGGATAATTTCTTTCCTTCTAACGAATTAATGAATCTTTATTATGAAGAAGATGAATTAGTTAATTCAATTAAATTAGTAGAATCTTCTTCCTTTAATTTTGATATTAAAAGAGGTTCTTTATTAAAGTTTGCAAATAATTCTCAAGAAATACTAACATCAAATTGTCTACGAAGTTTAAAAGCTTTAAATATTAATGATGCTGCCCATAATAGTAGATTAAAATATGAAATAGATGTTATTTCACAAATGGGATATTGTGATTATTTTTTAATTGTTGCTGATTATGTAAGATTTGCAAAAGAAAATAATATTTTGGTTGGTCCAGGTAGAGGCTCTGCTGCTGGATCATTAGTATCTTATTTATTAGGAATTACTATGATTGATCCATTAAAATATGATTTGTTATTTGAACGTTTTTTAAATAAAGAACGTATAACAATGCCTGATATTGATATTGACTTTGAAGATATAAAAAGAGAAAAAGTTATAAACTATTTAATTCAAAAATATGGACGTGAGAGAGTTGCTAATATTATAACTTTCCAATCAATTGGTGCTAAACAATCATTACGAGATATTGGTCGTGTATATCAATACCCTTCTCGAGATATTGATATACTTGCTAAAGCTATTCCAAATAATAAAATAGATTTACACTCTGCGTATATAAAAGTACCCGCATTTAGAGCTTTAATAGATTCAGATGAATACTATTTAGAAATAGTAAGATTAGCATCAAAAATAGAAGGACTAAAAAGACAAAGTTCATTACATGCCGCAGGCATTATTTTAAATAATGATGATATTTCTTTAACTTTACCAATAAATAAAGATAGTGAAGGAAATATTATTTCACAATATGAAATGAATTATCTTGAATCCCAAGGCTTTTTAAAAATGGATATTTTGGGTTTAAGAAACTTAACTATTATTCATAAATGTTTAGAGTTAATAAAAGATAATAAAAATATTGAATTAAAATATGATGATATACCTTATGATGTACCTGAAATTTATCAAATGATTTCTAAAGGTTTAACAAGTGGTATATTCCAACTTGAGTCATCAGGTATTAAAAAAGCTATTGAAAAACTTCAACCTACTAATTTTGATGATATTGTTGCTCTACTAGCATTATTTAGACCTGGACCTATGGATAGTATTGAAGATTATGCAAAAAGGAAAAGCAATAAAACACCAGTTTCATATATAGTAAAAGAACTTGAACCTATCTTAAAATCAACATATGGTATCATAATTTACCAAGAACAAATTATGCAAATAACACAAGTAATAGCTGGTTTTACGTTATCTCAAGCTGATATTTTTAGAAGGGCAATTTCTAAAAAAGATGCATCTAAAATGGAAATGCTTAAAAATGACTTTATTAGTGGAGCTATAAAAAATGGCTTCCCTCGTCAAACTGGAGAAAAAATCTATGAAAGAATATTAAAATTTGCTGACTATGGTTTTAATAAATCACATTCTGTTTCCTATTCAGTGATTACTTGTCAAATGGCATACTTAAAATATAAATATCCATATGAATTTTATATTGCTCTTTTAGAAATAGGATCTTCTAGTAATGATACCAAGTTTGCTGAATATATTTCTGAATTTAAAAAACAAGGATATACAATTTATTTACCTGATATCAATATTTCTACTATTGAATTTAAGATTCATAAAGATGGCTTAATTATTCCATTTAGTAATATACGTGGTATTAAACTTGATATTATGCAAGCTATTCTTTATGAAAGAGAAAAAAATGGTTTGTTTAAAGACTTATTAGATTTCACTTATAGGTTGATGCCTTATGGAATTAACGATTTACAAATTATAAGACTTATTGACGCTGGATGTTTTGACTCATTATGTCCTTCTAGAGATTCTTTAAGAGGTAATGTCCCAAATTCAATTCGCTATGCGATGCTTTTTGGAGATGATAAAAAACAAATGAGTTTACTTACTAGAGAATATTCTGAAAGGCCAAGATTTATTGAATACAAAGATAATGAACTTGAAAACTTTGAATTAGAATATGAAGCATTAGGTTTTACTATTTCCAAAACAATTCTTTACTATAAAAAAGACGATTTAGGAAATAAAGGCATTAAAGATATTGATTATATTCTTACTAAAAATTCACGTGAGCCTTTTGCATGCCTTTTAAAATCAAAAAAGATTATTAATACTAAAAAAGGACAACCTATGGCTTTCTTAAAAGTTTTTGATGAAAATAATGAACTTGAAGTTACTTTATTTCCTGAAACTTATGCTAAATATTTGATGACACTTGAAACAAATTCAGTTTTAATAATTAAAGGATATTATCAAAAAGATAAAGATTCTTTTATTGCAGAAACAATAACTCTTATGGAGGACGAACAATGAAAAAAATGATAGTAATCGATGGAAACTCTCTTCTTTTTAGAGCATTTTATGCAACGAGCTTTCCTGGTGCACCTATAATGCAAACTAAAGATGGACAACCAACAAATGCTATTTTTGCATTTTCAAATATGATTCTTAAAATTATAAACGATCAAAAAGAAGAATTTAATCTTTGTGTTGCCTTTGATACAGGTAAAAAAACTTTTAGACATAGTGAATTAGAAACATATAAAGCTAATAGAAAACCTGTTCCCACAGAATTAGTTAGCCAAATGCCTTTAGCTCGTGAGCTTTTAAAAAACATGGGCGTTTTTATATATGAGCAAGAAGGTGTAGAAGGTGATGACATTGCTGGAACAGTTGCTAAAAAAGCAAAAGAAGAAGGATATGACGTTACTATCTATACTTCAGATAGAGACTTTCTTCAATTAATAGAAGATAATATAACTATTTATATACTAAAAAAAGGATTATCTGATATAGCAATAATGAACCATGATGCAATGGTAGAAAAATATGGTTTTGAACCAATTCAAATTCAAGATTACAAAGGATTAATGGGAGATCCAAGTGATAATTTGCCTGGTATTCCAGGAGTTGGAGAAAAAACTGCTATTAAATTAATACAAGAATATCAATCATTAGAAAATATAATTGAAGCAGCTAAAACAATGACTTCAAAAATAGGCCAAAAAATTATTGAAAATCAAGAACTAGGAAAGCTCTGCAAACATCTAGCAATTATAAAAACGGATGTCGAATTACCATTTACTATTAGTGATACTCTTTATAACGGATTCCACTTTGAAGAATTAAGAGAATTTTGTATTAAATATGAATTAAAACAATTATTAGCAAAAATAAAGCCTACAAAAAGTAATGTGAATGAGACTAAACAAGAAGAAATAAAATATAAGATTATTGAATCTACTACTGATATCGATTTTGATGAGAAAATCTCAATCGCAATTGATATTAATGAGAAAGAATCTTCTTATTTTAGAACTACCCTCTACGGACTTTCTTTTACAAATAAAAATGAAAATTATTATATTACATTTGATAATTTAAAAAATGATCTAAAATTATTAAATATTTTAAAAGATGAAAAACATAAAATTATTGCTTATAATTTTAAACAAATAAGAGGAGCGTTATCTACTCAAAATATAGAGATTAATGGTTTAGAAGATGATATCTTTATAGCAGCATATCTTTTAGATTCATCTTTTGTAAATAATATTGAACAGGTAGGATCTCTATTTGGTTTTAATATATCTCCTAGTGAAAATTCTTTCGACTTGTTCCAAGAAGGTAATCCAAAAAGAACATGTGAAATATCTTATCAAATTAATAAAATACTTCCAAAAATACACAATACTTTAAAAACTGAAGAATTAGAAAAATTATATTATGAAATAGAAATACCTTTAGTTACTGTTTTGTCTGATATGGAAATAGAAGGATTTCCTCTTGATATAAATACTTTGGATTCATTAGGAGTTACTTTTAAAGACAATTTAAATCAATTGAAAAATGAAATATTTAATGTTGTAGGGCATGAGTTCAATATAGACTCACCTAAACAAGTTGCAACTGTTCTTTTTGATGAATTAGGCTTAAAAGAAAATAAAAAAAGATCTACTTCTGTAGATATTTTAAATGATCTTTATGATGACCATATTGTTGTCCCACTACTACTATCCTATAGAAAATATGCGAAAATAGTTTCTACTTATATTGATGGCTTAAAGTCATATATTTTTGATGATGGAAAATTGCATTGTTTATTTAATCAAGCAGTAACAACTACTGGTAGATTATCTTCAAGTGAACCAAATTTACAAAATATTTCTATCCGTGACGAAGAATCAAAATCAATTAGAAAAGCTTTCTATTATAAGGAAAATAATGTATCTATAATGTCATATGACTACTCACAAATAGAGCTTAGATTATTAGCGAATTTTTCTCACTGCCAAAAATTAATTGATACATTTAATAGTGGTAAAGATATTCACGCTGAAACAGCGAGAAATGTTTTCCACATCAATGAAGATGAAGTTCCTTCTCCATTAAGAAGAAAAGCAAAAGCAGTAAATTTTGGAATTGTTTATGGAATATCAAACTGGGGCTTAAGCAAACAAATCAATGTAAGTGCAAAAGAAGCCGATCAAATAATTCAAAATTTCTATGATGCTTATCCTGAAGTAGCTACATTCTTACAACAAACAATTTATGAGGTTCAAGATAATGGATTTGTTAAAACTATGTTTGGTAGAAAAAGGTATATTAGAGAAATTTTTGATTCAAACTATAGTGTTCGTGAGTTTGCTAAACGTGCTGCAATGAATGCTCCGATCCAAGGTACTGCTGCTGATTTAATTAAAATAGCAATGATTGATGTTGCAAAAGAGATTAAGAATAATAATTTAAAATCAAAACTTGTTTTACAAATTCACGATGAATTAATTTTTAAAGTTTACGATGATGAAGTTGATAAACTAACAAACATTGTTAAAAATTGTATGGAAAATGCTATAAAACTTGATGTAAAGTTAGAAGTTGATGGTGGCGTAGCAAAAACTTGGTATGATGCAAAATAGGAAGTGATTAATATGCCAGAATTACCTGAAGTAGAAACAGTCAAAGAAATATTAAAAAAAATTTTAATAGGATCAAAGATTAATAAAGTAATGATTTTTTATGAACGTATGATTCTTTCTCCTATAAAAGATTTTGAAAAAAGTCTCATTAATAAGGAAATTATAGATGTATCTCGTAAAGGAAAATTTTTAATAATTCACTTTGAAGATAAAACTGTTTTAATTACCCATCTTAGAATGGAAGGCAAATTCATAGAGCGAAAAGCTAATGAAGATGTCTCTTCATATGCACGTGTAGTTTTTTATTTAAATGATGGACGTAAAATATGTTTTGATGATACAAGAAAATTTGGAATTATGAAAGTTAGTGATGAAGATCATTATCTCATTGAACCTCCTATATCTAATCTAGGACCAGAACCTTTTTACATAAAAGATCCTTATTATTTATTGGAAAAATATAAACGAATAAAGAAACCAATAAAAGAAACTTTACTCGATCAATCTATAATTGCTGGTATTGGAAATATTTATGCTGATGAAACATTATTTAGATGTTCATTACACCCTTTAACTGCTGCAAATGAATTGACTTTAGAAGATTGTAGAAATGTTATTGAAAATAGTATTAATGTCTTAAATAAAGCAATAACACTTGGTGGTTCAACAATTAGGAGTTACCATGCTAATGGTATCGATGGTAAATTTCAAAATGAATTACTTGCTTATGGCAAAGAAGGTCAACTTTGTGCTAATAACTGTTCTGCACATTATAAAAAAATATTTGTAGGAGGGCGTGGTACTACCTATTGTCCTTTATGCCAAAGAAAAAGGAATAAAACATTTACGATTGGTATTACAGGAAAAATTGCAAGTGGTAAATCTACAATTATGAAAATTTTTTCTAAAAATAACATTAAAACATTATCAGCTGATCATATAGTGGCTGATTTATATAATACTGAAGAAGTTAAGTATCGAGTTTGCTCACTTTTAGGACCTGATGCTTATATTGAAGATAAAGTTAATAAAGAATATATTAAAAAAATAATTTCTTTAAATTCAAAGTTTAAAGAAAATTTAGAATCAATTCTACATCCACTAGTTTATGAAAAAATTAAAGAATTCATTAATGAAAACACAAATGAAAAAATAATTGCTGTTGAAGTACCTCTTTTATATGAAACTGGTATGGAATCTTTATTTGATGCTACATTAGCAATTGATGCTAGTTTATCAGATCAAATAGCTAACCTTCAAAAAAGAGGTAGTGACATTGATTCTAATTTATTATTAAATAAAAATAATCAATTTGATAAATACAAGAAAAAATTAACATTCTTGCTTCACACAAATAATGACATTAATGAAGTTGAACAACAAATCACTACAATTATAAATAAAATTAAATAGGAGACTTTCTAGTCTCCTATTTTAAATACAGATTTTGAAATTAAACTTATTGGTTCTTTTGATGAATCACGAATTAATGTTACAAGTTGTTTAGCCATTAATTCGGACATTTTTCCTTTAGTCGAATATAATGTTTGAATATCTTCCAAAGTAAAATTAGAACTAAATAAAGTTAATAGATTATTCTTTTTTCGATATGATAATAAAGGATAAATAATAGTGTCACGAATATAATCATTTTTATATTCTGCTCCAAAATTATCTAATAATAAAATTGGTACTTCATTAAGTTGATTAAATAATTCTTGAAAACCATTTTTATCAGAAAAAGACAAATCATTAAGTTCTTTAATTCGTGTTGCACAATCAATAACAGCTACAGGGCCTTCATTTTTTGATTGAACTAATTCATTAACTAAAGCAACTAAAATATATGATTTACCACTTGAAGGATTACCTGAGACATAAAGCCATTTACGATCTTTCCCATTTAGTACTTTAATACAACTATCTAAAATTTGTTGTCTAGATTTTAATGGTTTTATTTGTTGAAACCTAGCACTTTTCCATGTTTCAGGTACGTCACAAATAAGATATTTATTATTAATTTGTTCTCTAATAGTTGCAACTTCACACATTGAATATTTTCTTTCAACAAATTCATTATCAATAATTAAATTCAATTTTAAGTGACAAGGAACCTTTTTACATTTATCATAACCAGGACAATTTTTACAATAATTATAATCTTCTTGAAAATCTAAAAAGAAGGACAAATATTCGTTTACATGAGAAGTTTTTGCTCCCATCTTTTTAATTTCTTGATAAACTTCAGTATCATTTCTTAAATTTTCAATAGCTTTTGATTTAAATTGTTCAATCTCCTCATGGGTGTAAACTTTATTATATTTACTTTTAATTTTTGTTGAAACATCCATATAATTTACCTCCATGTTGCATTTTGTAATTGATAAGCTAAATCTTCATCTATTTCTTCTTCATTATCACTACTATTATCTACAATAACATTTTTCATTGTTTGTTTTCTACAGTTATTTGATTTATTAGAAGAAATCTCATTATTTTCAAAATCATTCAAAAATTGATATACATCTGCAGCTGTTTTAAGTTCACATCGTGCAACCGAAGCAGCAAGTTTTTCAATATATTTACGTGGCAATTTATTATTACATTGTTGTAATGTGTAATAAAAAATAGCATTAATTGCATTTGTTGTTAATTTGTATTCTCTAGATAATGTTGAAATAATACCTAAATCAGCATCAGATGCTTTTACTCCTTTTTGCAAATAAACAAGGTAATCTTTTGATGATAATTTCTCCATTAATTGAATTTCAGCATCAAAATCCTCTACATTAACATCGATGTGAATGTTCTTTTTTGAACTTGTTGATACATAGTTTTGTTCTTTTTTACATAAATCATCTAATACATCAATACTTACTCTATTACCTTTTACATTAGTAGAGTTAAAAGAATCAAAAACTAAAGAACTCATAATAAGTTCATCTAAACCATATAGAACAGATAGTCTTTCGATTTCAATTAATTCTTTTTTTGAAAATAAATTACGTGAAAGTTGATAATCATTTTTTAATTGATCAAAGAATGATTCAAAATCAAATTCTGTATCAACCATTCTAATTTTTCTTCCATAAGTATGAACTTCATCACCAAGTTTATTAGCAAAACATTCATCATTAAAGTTAGGATTAAAAACCTCGACAAATGATGCAGATATTTCTTTAAAATCATCTGGTTCTTTTCTATTTTTAGATTCAAATGTTCTAGCAATAGAAGTAGCTTGTTTTTCACCAATCATTTTAGTTAATGTACCTGAAAAAAGAACATCATCAAAAAAATCTTTTGGAGACTTTGGACTATATAAAACATACACATATTTTTTAATATCGTTTTCTTTATTTAAAAAAGTACGAAGTAAACCCACGGCTTCTAATTTGTTCTTTGCTTCTAAAAAATCTTTTAAGTTAATTTGCATAGTATCAAATAAAATTGTATGTTGAACAAAATCAATAGCTGCTTTTCTTTCATATTTTGACCATAAAGTCATAAATAAACCAAGTGCACTATATCCAATCATTGGTTGATATAATTCACTTAAAACTTTTCTATCGAAATCAGTCAAAAAAGATGCTAATTTTACTTTAAATAAATCATTTGTATGTAGAACTTCCATAGGTAAAATCTCCTTGCTTAAAGATTATATTATATATAAATATAATAAAAAAGATTTAGTATTCATTTTGTGGAATAAAATATTAATATGTGGAAATTGTGGATAACTATTAGAAAACTACGAAAATTTTCGAGAAAATTATAAATAATATTATTTAATTATTATTTAATTTTAAAATTAAAAGTGTTAAAATTTATGTGATTTAATGGAGGTTTTATTTATGAGTATTAAGAAAATTGGTATATTAACTTCTGGAGGAGATGCTCCAGGTATGAACGCAGCTGTTAGAGCAGTTGTTTTAGCAGGTTTAAACGCAAATAAAGAAGTATATTTTATATATGATGGTTATAAAGGACTAGTTGAAGGTCGCATTGAAAAAGCAACAAGAGAATCTGTACAAGACATTAATTTACGTGGTGGTACAATATTACATTCTGCTAGATTACCAGAATTTAAAGAAGTTGCAGTACGTGAAAAAGCTGTAGCAATTTTAAAAGAATTAGGAATCGATGCTCTTGTAGTTATAGGTGGAGACGGCTCTTGGATGGGTGCATTAAGATTATCTGAAATGGGTATTAATTGTGTAGGTTTACCTGGAACAATTGATAATGATATTTCTTCTTGTGATTATACAATTGGTTTTGATACTGCTCTTAACACAATTTGTTCATCAGTTGATAAATTAAAAGATACATCTTATTCACATCATAGATGTGCTTTAATTGAAGTTATGGGTCGTTATTGTGGTGATCTTGCAATGTATTCAGGTATTGCATGTGGTGCTGATATTATCATTTCAAGTGATATGTATTTAAGTAAAGAACAAATTATTGAAGAAGTAAAATCTCTTCAAGCTAAGGGAAAACAATATATTATTATTATCGTAACAGAACATACATATAACGTACATGAACTTGCAAAAGAAATTGAAGCAAGTACAGGAATAGAAACAAGAGAAGAAGTTGTTGGACGTATTCAACGTGGTGGCTCTCCTACTGCTTTTGATAGAATTCTTGCTACAAGAATGGGTGTATATGCAGTAGATCTAATTTGTGAAGGCAAAACAGGAATTTGTGTTGGCTTAAAAGGTAGCGATCTAGTTTATTATAATATTGAAGATGCATTAAAAATTGAAAGAAAGAATTCTAATGCTTTAATCGATGTCATTAAAAAAGTAAGATAAAATAGGAGGAGGTCTTATGCTTATAAATATTTCAAAAAAAACTAAAATAGTTTGTACAATTGGACCTTCTACTGATAATTATGACGCTGTTTTAAAATTAATTAATGCAGGCATGAATGTTATGCGTGTTAATTTTTCTCATGGCTCATACGAAGAGCATATTAAAAAAGTCCAAATTGCTCGTCAAATAGAAAAAGATACTGGTTGTCTAATTCCAGTTATGTTAGATACAAAAGGTCCTGAAATACGCACTCATTTTTTTGAAAATGATTCGGCTACAATACATAAAAACGATATAGTTAGAATTTCAATGAAAGAAGTATTAGGAACTTCTAAAAAGTTTTCAATCACTTATCCAGAATTATATGATGACGTTCAAGTAGGTAATATTATTAAACTTGATGATGGCAATTTAGATTTGTTAATCACTGAAAAAGATGATGCAAATAAAGAATTGGTAACTATTGCTCAAAATACACATACAGTTACAAATAGACGCGGTGTAAATGTTCCATACATTAAATTATCAATGCCTTTCATTTCTGAAAAAGATGCTAATGATATAAAATTTGGTTGTGAAAATGATTTTGATTTAATTGCTGCAAGTTTTGTTAGAAGAGAACAAGATATTTTAGATGTTAAAGAATTATGTAAAAAATATAATAGACCACATATGAAAATAATAGCTAAAATTGAAAATCCTGAAGGAGTTAGCAATATAGATAAAATAATAGAAGTTGCTGATGGTATTATGGTTGCTCGTGGTGATTTAGGTGTAGAAATACCTGCAGAAGAAGTACCTGTTATTCAAAAGATAATAATTGATAAATGTCGTCTTGCTGGAAAACCAGTTATAACAGCAACACAAATGCTTGATTCAATGAAAAAATATCCTCGCCCTACAAGAGCAGAAGTAAGTGATGTTGCAAATGCTGTTACTCAAGGAACAGATGCTGTTATGTTATCAGCTGAATCTGCTTCAGGGGACTACCCTATTGAAGCAACATTAATGCAATCTAAAATTTCTGGTACAATGGAAAAATATTTAGATTATGAAAAATTAGCTCAAGAAGCGTTTGATACTTCCGAAAAAACAAATAATGATGCTATTGCTATTTCAGTTGCAAATACAGCTGCCTTAATTGGTGCAAAACTTATTGTATGTTTTTCAGAAAGTGGATCAACAGCTTTAAGAATTTCTAAATCAAGACCAGTTTGCAATATATTAGCTATTTCTAATGATAGAAGAGTTTGCCTAGATTTAGCTTTATCATGGGGTGTTAATTCTTTATATGCTCCTTTTGTTCCTCAATTAATCGAAGAAATGGAAGTTTTAGCTTTAGTTAAAGCTCATATGTTAGGAATTAAACCTGGTGAACCTATTATTATAACTGGAGGTACACCAACTGGTGCAGGTAAAACTAACTTTATGAAAATTATAAATGTCAATGAAATTAAAGACATTTAAGCCCAAGTGTAAAAAAAACTACAAATTTTATTTAATTAGTATATAATAAAATTATAAAACATCTAGTTTACAAAACAAGGAGAGTTATATGGCTAAAATTATTGTAACATCTGATTCAACATGTGCTATGCCTCGTGATATAGCATCCAGTATTGGATTAAATATTCTACCATTAAATGTTATTGTTAATGGAGTTGAATATCACGATGGAATTGATATCGATTTAAATAAATTATGTTTAATGATGCGTGAAGGAGCAGATATTAAAACTTCAACACCTACACCTTATGAAATCGAATCATTTTTCGATGGTGTATTTGCTAAAGGTGCTGATCACATTATTCACTTTACAATTTCACATTGTTTATCATCAATGTTTGACTTATTTACTAATCTTTGCAAAGAAAAATATGGAAATAAAGTAACTGTAATAGATTCACTTACAGTATGTAGTGCTATGCTACAATTGGTCTTAACAGCTAAAAAGATGGCTGAAGAAGGTTATTCAGTTAATGAAATTGTTAATGAAATTGAATTAAGAAAATCAGAACAATTACCTATTTTCTTTATCCCTGAAACATTAACATATTTAAAGCGTGGAGGACGTATTTCTCCAGCAGTTGCTGCTATTGGAAACTTCATTGGTATGAAACCAGTATTATCAGTTAAAAATGGTAGTCTTGATAAGGAAACAACAACAAGAAACATTAAAAAAACTCTTAGTGAAAGAATTGATCAAATCGTATTAATGGATTTAGACCCAAAGCTACATGAAATAGATATCCTTCAATGTGATACAAATGATTCTTTACTACAATGGCTCAAAGAAAATGTTAAAAACAAACTACCTGAATTCAATTGTAATATTAGTAATTTATCAATTAATGTTTGTGCACATGCTGGGCCAGGAACTATTGGTATTGCAATAAATAAAAAAGTAGGATTACAAAAATAATATAATATATTTCAAAAATAAAAAATAACCTATATCTTGTATATAACTCAAAAGTTAATCTACAATATAGGTTATGTTTTTTTTATAAAGATTTTACTTATATTTCATTATTATGACTATTTTAAATTATCAATTAGCACATTGATAAACTAATTTTTCCACCATTAATTCTTGAAGTTGAAATAAGTTCAATATAATATACACCAGCTAATAAATTTTCTGCAAACAATGTTTCTTCTGCTCCAGTATTTTCTATTAAATTAAATTCATTGTCATATAATTTAAATTCGATGCCTTTTCCAGAAATAGCAGTATCCTCAGACCTGTCAACTATTATACCAGAGATACTATTTGCTCCACCAGAAGCAGTAATTGCCTCCTCTGTAAGTTCAAATTTATAATAGTGAGACTCATTATTATTAAAATTGTAAGGTAAAATTTTTTCATAAGTAAATGAAGAACTATAATAACTCATTTGTATAGCATGTTCAAAACTATCACCGGTACAAGAATGGCTAATAATAGCTTCATACTCTCCAACTTCTTCAAATGTAATAGTTATATAAAGATTTTCTTTTTTTAATAATAAATCTTGATAACTTTCAGTATTTGAAATACTACTTGCCATATAATAAATGCCAATTCCTCTTCTTGATAAATTAGCACCCGATAATTGTGACTTGTTATTATTATATATTTTAATTGTTAATTTACTACTATCAAGTTTTGAAATATCACTAGTTTTAATTATAAAGTCATATGCATCAAAGTCATTATTAAAGTCTCCCTCTTTTGTTGGAGTATAATCAAATACTAATGTTGAACCAGCAGTCTCAACATTAAATGATACATAATTTTGTTCAAAATTAGGATCTTTATCATTAACAAAATTTAAATGAATACTAGCGGATTCCGTTTTAGTTTGACCACATACTGTACAAGTAAATACTTTGTCTAGATTTTCTAAACTTAATTCTCCATCAACTACACCTTCATCCCATAAGTGTTCTGCTTTATCAACTTCTAAACCACAAGTGCTACAATCATGCCAGTGATATGTTTCATTTTTACTCCAAGTTGCTACATCATCATGAACATGTGCTGATCTAACATAACCACAAACATTACAAGTTGTGTCTAAAACATTATCATAAACATGAGCGCCTTTATCAAATAATTCATCACAACCATCACATGTGTGCCAATGGTTATTTTCATCCTTTTCCCATGATATAGAAATGTCATGTTCATGAACTGGTTCTTCATGTTCTTCACCACAAGAATTTAATAGAAGTATTCCTGGAAGACATAAAATTCCTGCCAATGCAAATTTTAAAGATTTTTTCATTATACTTTTCTCCTTTTCATAATCTTTAATTTAAAAATATTTATTAACCATTATTTTAATTTTTTAAATATAAGCACCTTCTTTCTAAATAAATATTTTTTTCTTTATTTTATCATATGGAAAAATATATAATGCTTTTCCCAAGTACACTCTTAGTACACTTTTAAAAAAAGCCTACTTATAAAGTAGACTAATCATTTTAAATATTTTTAATAGATTTTTCATAAAGTTCGCTTCTATTATTAACTTTAAGTTTTTTAAATATACTTGATGTGTGCTTCCGAACTGCACTTTCTGTTATATAAAGATTTATGGCAATATCTTTTCTTCTTTCACCTTGCAGGATATGTTTTAATATTTCTTTTTCTCTATTTGTTAGTTTATTGATATCGCTCCAATTTGTAAAAGTTAAAGCTATTTGTTCTTCAGTTAAGCGATCAGTAAACTCTAGAACCGACATATCAACAGTAATAGTTTTATTCTTATTCAGAGTTTTACCTTTTATGTATTCATATTCTTTTAACATTGCATATAGCATCAATAATAATGCTTCATCTATTACATAACTAATGCATAAAAATTCAAATTCGTTATCTAAAAATTGTTCAATAAACCATACTAGTATATTACCAAACACAAGAATTAACATAAAGATTGCATGAGTCTTAGGAACTGTACTTGTTTTCTTAAATGTAGAATAAATTATAATAATTATCATTGATAACATGTATCCAAAAAGATAAATATAATATAAATTGTGTAGTGGCCCATATTCTTTTATTAAATAAGAACCCGAACTAGTTATTTCAAGTTCAACACTTTTATAATAAATAGGAAGATAACCACCACTTGTAGCAATAAATAAAATTATTAAGCCTAATCCTAATAATCCATAAAATAAAGGTTTTATTTTTTTTATTTTACAAATATCAAATACAAGCATTAACATAAAAAATGGTAAAAACACACTACCAAGATATGAAATACTATTACTGATAAGTGCTAATGTTAAAGTTTTAGATAATGAAAGAATAAAATACCCTGTATTGCAAGTAAATATTGAACAAAATAATAAAGTTAGCCATATTTCTCTTTTCTTATTAATAATAAAATATATGATTAATAAAATAAGTGAAAGTAGAAAGGCTATTCCATAAAAAATTGTCATATAAACCTTGTATTATAAAATTACTCAAAGATATGAATAACTTTATAACTTTTCCTTTCT